>NZ_DASSYD010000141.1:0-34882 GCF_035703485.1 Dokdonella sp.
CCGATGATGATGCGGAGGACGTCAAAGCCTACTGGGTTTCAATCCGCGCCCGCTCATTGCTGAGCGGGCGACGAATTAAGCCGCGCCGTAGGCGTCGGCTTGAATGTTTCAATCCGCGCCCGCTCATTGCTGAGCGGGCGACTGGCCACAACGATGTCGCCGACATCGCCAAGGCCGTTTCAATCCGCGCCCGCTCATTGCTGAGCGGGCGACGCGCCGGATTGCGCCCACAGCAGTAAATCCCGCCGGTTTCAATCCGCGCCCGCTCATTGCTGAGCGGGCGACAGACACGAGCCACCCACATCAGCCTTGTAGTCCTTGTTTCAATCCGCGCCCGCTCATTGCTGAGCGGGCGACGCCTCTGGCGACAGCGTTCTGCCGGTGGCATCGGTGTTTCAATCCGCGCCCGCTCATTGCTGAGCGGGCGACGAGGTCTATGTGCCAGTCATTCTTGGCCGCAGAGGTTTCAATCCGCGCCCGCTCATTGCTGAGCGGGCGACAACGCCTGCCGTTCGCTACTCGGGTTGGGCAGCGTTTCAATCCGCGCCCGCTCATTGCTGAGCGGGCGACCGTCCAGCCCTCAGGTTGCACAAATAGGTGTACTGGTTTCAATCCGCGCCCGCTCATTGCTGAGCGGGCGACACCTCGCCGATAAACCGTTGTCCCACGGGGAAAATTCGTGGGGTATTCGCGAACCTACGAGGTAAGCTCGATTGTCGCGGTGCGATGTACTGCCGTGCAAGCTGCGTTTGGCCACTAGCATAGGATTTCAGGGAATCGCGAACCTCCCGTGATTTCGACATCGCTACAGGTTCGCGCGAACGTTTCATATGACCAGCGGCCCTTCGAAGTCGATCGCCTGGAAATTGCCGAACTCTTTGACGTGGAGTTCAACAGGCTCGGTCAGCCGGTAGAAACGCAGACAATCTTCGTCCTCATCGATAATATCCAGAAGCTTCCGTTCCAACTTCTCGACCTGCATCTGATCAACGCGACACTCGAATACAGATTTCTGCACCCGCTGGCCAACGCCTTCACACGCCTTCGCAACACGGCGAAGGCGCCTTCTGCCTTCACGGGTTTCAGTAGATACGTCATAGCAGACGATGATGAGCATGCTCAACGCGCCATGAAAGGTAGATAGGCTTCGGTTTCGCCGCGCAAGCTGCGTGCAAGAAGACGTGCCTGAATTTGCGCAAGCAGCCCGTAAGGCACTTCAGTTTCGAGCAACGGATGTTTCAACTCTTCCTTCTTCTTTTCCTGCCATGCGGTGCCAATTGTTCGGCGCGCATCATCGCTCATCAGTACACCTCCGCCTTCGGTATTGCGGAAATCATCTGCTTTGAGTTGCCCTCGGTTGATCAAGGTCAGGGCCAGGCGATCGGCGATCACCGAACGAAACTCCTCAACCAGATCAAGCGCGAGCGCCGGTCGGCCAGGTCGTAGTACATGCAGAAACCCAACCTGCGGATCAAGACCGACTGTTTCCAGTGCGCTTCGACAGTCATGAGTCGCCAGGGTGTAGAGAAACGAAAGCACTGCATTCATTGGATCACGCGGTGGTCGGCGGTTGCGGCCATCCATCGAGAACGTTGCTCTCGCATCTCCTCTGATCACGTGATTCAACGCAGAAAAGTAGGTGCGTGCCGCCTCCCCTTCGATGCCACGCAGCTTGTCGACATCGTTGGCGATCGCTACCGCCCGCAATGAGGCGTTGAACTTCAGCACCGCAGCATCAAGTGCCGCTGTGTCTGCTGCATCTTTTGATTCACGCGTGCCTCGTTGCAGCAACGTGCGGCAATTACGTAACTTGCCCGCAACAATGTTGCGGGCAATGCCCAATGTCCGAATTGGATCAGCGGCGACTTCATGTTGAGCCTTGCGAAGAAAAACGTTGCCGGTGGTCGGCCCTTCGACTCGCGCGCGGAAACGACCATTGCGATCGAGCAGGGTCATGCCGATACCGCTTTCCGCACAGCGGCCGATCAGCGCAGGCGAGATCAACACATCACCCACGGTGACGATTCCGCACAGGTGATGAAGCGGCACGCGCAACTTTGCTTCACGCTCGATCTCGATGCGGATTGTGTCGTTGTCCAGATGCAGGTAGCTGCCGCTGGTCATCACGTACAGGGTGTTGAGCAAGGTGTGAGCCGTCATGATGAATGAAGCTCCTTGAGCAGGCTGGCGTATCGCGGTTGCAGGCTTTTGAGTTTAGGCTGACAGAGTTCGCTGAGTGAGCACTGTCGACAACGAGCATCATTGACCGGCGCAGGAAGTGTCGATGAAAGCATAAGTTCGCGAACCGTGATGGCCGCCGATTCAACTGCTTCACGCAACGATTCATCAATCACTACTTCACGGCGTCTACGTGACGTGAAGTGAAATATCGCACCCGCCTTGACCGCCTTCCCGGTCATTTCCTCCAGACAAAGCGCCTGCGCGGCAAGCTGAAGATCATCGTGACGATGTTGCCGACGCGGGCCGTGCTTGTATTCGACCGGATAGGCCGAGCCATCAGCAGAAAATTCCACCAGATCCGCCTTTCCAATCAACCCGATCCGATCGCACCACAAGGGCATCGCGCGTTCGATGCGGACAGTCCCCTTTAATTCCGCGCCCGGTTCATCGACATGGGCATGCACGGCATTGCCGCGCATCGTGTGAACGTTCTCGGAAAAGACTTGCTCAACATGGATCAATGCGCATTGACGCGGACAGTAGCTCCAATGCTGCAGTGCCGAAATGGGAACCGGTTCGACGCGGTCAATGTCTCGCGGCAATCTCATGAGACGATGATTTCATCTCGTACGAAGTACATTCGGCTCAACAAAGGCGCCGACCCTCCCTCAAAATGCAACGTCACAACATCACACACTCGACAATAAAACTCCGTTTCATTGTCGACTTCAACAAAGATTGCCTGGTCTGCTGCGCGGGCAAGCAGACCACGTTCCGGCGTCTGCTTGATCATGAAGTGGATTTCAGCGCTCGTTGCGGCGTCATTGATGGAATCAACCGACCTTGCGATGTAGGGCAACGCCGTTCGGCAGACCGGTTTCATCGATGGCGACCGTGTAGTCGGTGAACGAACGCGCTGCGGTGACACCGGGGCGCAGTGCAAAGTTGATGCGCTCGAATAGACTGTGTGCTGGCGCGTTGCCCAGTGCGCCCGCGTGCTCAAACACGTAGAGCCCGCGCATCGACATCAAGCCACGCGCCGCCGAACGATCGTGCTCGAACAGGTTGGCCAGCGCCTCCCAAAGCAATGCCAGATCTTCTGCGGAAAACCCGGTCTGATTGGCCAAGTGCGCGGAAACGAAACCATGGGCGAGGTAGAGACCGTAGGGAACGGTGAACTTGCGGCCCATGGTGCGATTGTCACCATCCTGCTTCTCAGCTTCCGCTTTCGTTGCGACCGCCATCCGCGTAATCGAGTGTTCCAGTTGCACGATGGGGTCGATGGATCGAGCAAAGGTAATCTGCACCGGACCGCGAACCTGGCCGCAATTGATGCCTGTCGACATCACCGCACCGAACGTGCGCACATCGAAAAAGTTTTGGCACATCCAGGCACGAGCCTCATCAACCTTGTCGCCGCCTTTGCGCTTCTTGCTATCGCCCTTGAGCAATTCCTCAGCACCAATGCCTTTGTAGGCGCGTTCGTGCTGGTCGTTCAGGATGGCCTTTTCCTTGACGTAGATTTCAAACGGAGGCTTCTCACCCTTGGCCATGCCGACGTAGTTGCGCACCTTGCGCTTTAGGCAAACATCGGTGACCAGGCCATGACCCGATTCAGCATCGAGGCGCGGCAAGTTGCCGGCATCGGGATCACCATTCGGATTGCCATCCTGCACATCGAACAACAACGCAAAGTCGTAACGTTTTTCCAGGCTCATGCTGTTTCTCCCTGATCTTCCGGTTGCGAAGCCACGTCATCGGGCTTCTGTTTTGAGGTGTAGAAATCCTGTTGCTGGTGGTAGTAGCCGACGGCAAACAAGCCCTGCTCGGTCAGGCTGAGGCGCGTCGGTATCGCATTCAGTCCGGCGAAGATCTGACCGAGCAGTTTCTCGAACCAGACCACCAGGCCGGGTTTGTCGATCTTGGCCAGGTGATGGTTCTTCAATTTCAGCAATATCGGAAAAACGCTCGATGGCGAGCTACTGGCTGCGCCGAAGTAGCGCTCGCGAATGGTCGCGTTGATGCCAGGCTGGGCAATGGCCTGGATACGTTCGAGTGCGGCGAACAATCTGCCGAGACGATAGGCGGGATCGGTGTTTTCAGGATCGAGGCTCACGGTCAACTCCTTGGCGGACAGCCGGTTGTGGCGAATCAATCGATTCAGCGATGCCTTGAGCACGGCAGCGCGCGGATATTTGATCGTTTGATCAGCGCGAATTCGGCGAATTGCGGCCTGCATCAAGGTTGAGGGATAAGGGGAGCCGAGAAGAATGGCGCGCATTGTGTCGCCGGCCATATCCGGCGGAATGTTCTCGACCTTGTTTAGCAGGGCGATCGAGGTGAACAACCGATACAGCGACAGGTACGGGCTCTCGAAATCCGGCTTGACCAGTTCGAGATCGTCGAAGTGCTGGCGGATGCGCAATGCCAATTCGGCAATCGTCGAACTTTGCCAGAAGCGCACCGCGATTCGTGCCGCGTTTGGAGCAAGACCGAGCACAAAAAATCGCGAATCGCGATCATCGCCTGCATAGGCACCGGTGGCAGTCGCCCGATAGAGATTGCGCACGGCTTCGACGCCACGATCCGGGCCGTCCATTTCCGTCTCACCAAACACGGCCGCGAAATCGCTCTCAAAGGGGGATTTGTTGGCATCCGCAGCCCAGAACACGGTCGACGCATCGCCTATTTGCATGCGCTGCGACGAACCCTTGCGCAAGAGATGATTGAGCGCTGTTGTGTAGGCGAAAGCGGCCTTCTCACCGACCGGGGCATTGAAACTCTGTTCCTTCCCGTATGAGTCATATCCAGAATTCTTCTGGAAAGAGACCAGCTTCGCGTTGCTCTTGGAATTGGTGATCGGCGTGCGTCGATGCAAACGCGCGATTTGATCAATCTCCCCAGTCACAGCACAGAACGCATGAACTGTTGAAGCTGCACCATCAAATTCATCGTCTTGTGGACCCAAATCCGTACCCTCAGCAACGAGTTCTGCGATTCGTGGGCGCTGGCAAACCAACTCAACATCCCCATCAAGGCGGAACGAAATGTTGCAACCTGGAATACGAGAACATTCATCCCACCGCAAATCAGCACGAACTCGCTGGATCTGCTCATCACTGTCGAGGAATGCGGCAACTGCCTGAAGCCCAATTTCTTCCGGCAGACTATGCAGCGCTTGATCAACGCATTTCCTGAATGCCGTGAATTGCTTGTGCGCCATTTCGACGTCCTGCTGCCGATCCGACTTCGGGAAATTCAACGCATACCCATAGTGGTCCCAGAGAAGATTGGCCGTTTCATATGCACGAGGTCCGCTTCGCTCCTTTTCCTCCGGAACCAGAAACGTCTTGGCGACAAACCGCTTCCCTACCAGTTCCCGAGTATCGGCCAGTTGAACGAATATGCCGTTTGGTGAAAGCACGACAAGAAACGGAATCGCCTTGGTCGAAAAGCCGGGCGGGGGAAGTTCGCCGCTGGCACTCTTGCGAACGTAATATTCATTCAACGCTTGCAGAATCATCCGCGCACCTCCGCACTGTCCCGTGCCGGCACTTCAAGCACGCCATCACGCAGCATCGCGCGATAAAACAACGGCTTTGGCTCGGCATGCGGGGGTGGGCCGAAATCGAGGTCATACAGGGTCCAGCCAAGATCGCGCTCACCGACGAGATCAGCAGGCGGCACAAATGCATCCGTCTTGCCATCAAGCAGTCGGAATGCGCATGAAAACTCACGTGTGCCGAGGTAAGGCTGATTGAAGCACTGGCCCTGCGACGCGCGGCGCTCGAACATGGCAGCAAATTTCGCCTCCGTGTCCCCTTCCCCGGCCTTCTCTGTCAACTCAAACCGCGCATGCAACCGATAGCGTACGTCACGCAGCAGCAATCCGGCGCGCTGTTGGCGCTGATCCTCGACATTCAGCCCCAGGGAACCCTTGCCCGCCGTCATGGCACTCTTGACCGACCCCATCGGAACGACCGCACCGACCTCATTGCGCCGCACTGAAATCCAACGAATGGGCTCGCAGACTTCGATACGTGAAACCTGCCATCGGATCGCCGGTTTCCACAGAATCGCCTCAAAAATCGCGCGCGCAGCCGATGGTGTGATCACATCGTAGCTGACCCGCTCGACCTTCATTTCCGGACGCGTGAAGCAAGCGTAGGGGCCACTCACTTCAATACAGAATCCTTTTGCGTTCATTGGCGCTCCTTCAGCAAATATAGTCGGCTGGATTGCCGGTATCGCTAGTCACCGTCAATCCAAGCCTCTGGTCATAAAGCAAATCGAGTGCCAGCCAAAGTCCGGCGCGCTCTTCCAGTTCACCGCGCCTGAGCATTTGTTCGAAGATTCGACGTGGGACGCTAACTGTATAGCGCTGCAATTTACGATAGAGCCCGGTTTGACGACCGTCCTTTTCGAGCGCGCCCAACCAAGCGCCGACAGGACTCTCCGACGCACCATCCTTGCGATACGCCACGATGATACTTTCGCTGTCGTTGTCGATCAGACGGAATCGCTCCGCCGCGGTGCGGAATGCGGCGCGGTCATGCTTGAGCAATTCAAGTACTCCGCCACGATCGAAGCCGCTGTCGTCCTTGGCGTAGAGTTGATTGAAGTATTCAGTGAAGGCAGCCGGTGAAAGCGGATCAGCCAGACGACCGGTTTTGGCCATTTCTGTCATTGCTTGTTCGCCTTGACGCAAGATTCCCGGAGGGGCCGATTGCGGTGGAACGAAAACCCGGACCTTTCCTCTTCCTTCGAGACGCCCCTCACGATTGCATCGACCTGCCGCCTGGGCGATTGAATCGAGCCCGGCCAACGCACGGAAAACCACCGGGAAATCGAGATCAACGCCTGCTTCGACCAGTTGCGTGCTGACCACCCGCAAGGGACGCTGATCCTTCCCTTCGGCCTTGTCACGCAAACGGATCTTGATTTGCTCAATCACGGCGCTGCGATGCTCGGCGCACATCAAGGCCGATAGATGAATAGCGCCATCCTCCGGCAGCAGGGCAAACAGCTCGCGCGCGTGTTGGCGAACGTTGACGATGCTCAGCACACAATCATGCGCAGCAATCTCAGCCGCGATTTCCGGCCAGTGTCTGCGTGCGGAAAAATCAGCAGGCAAGTCAATATCCACGCGACGCAATGCATCAAACATCGGCTGCGGATCATCAATGATCGGCCGCATTGCTTCTGCATCGACTCCATCAAGAAGAAGACGATTGCTGATCGGTTCACGACGTGGAATCAGTGCGGGCTGGGTTGCCGTGCAGAAGAGCACGGTGACGCCATAGTGAGCGACCAGCAGTTTTAGCGCTCGCAGGATCGGCGCAAGAAAATCACGTGGAAGTTGTTGCGCTTCATCCAGCACGATCACGCTGTTGGCCAGATTGTGCAGCTTCCGGCAGCGGCTGGTGCGAGTGGCATGCAAGGACTCGAACAATTGGACATTGGTCGTGACGATCAGCGGCGCATCCCAATTTTCAGCCGCAAGTCGACTCGCGTGATCCTCCTTGCGCTCGGAGACATCCAGATTGCTGTGATGCTCCAGCACAGCATCCACACCCAAAGAAGAGAGCGCATTGCGGAAGGATTTGGCGGTTTGCTCGATGATGCTGGTATACGGAATCGCATAAACAATGCGACGCTTGTCATGAGCAATTGCATGTTCAAGCGCAAACGCCAACGATGCAAATGTCTTGCCGCCGCCGGTCGGCACAGTCAACTCGAAAAACCCTGGCGCAAGCCCGGCATCGCGACCTTTCGATCGACACTTTTCGAGAACCTCTGCACGGATACGGTTGACCGGCAAATCTGGACCGCTAGCCACACGCCCTTCAAGCGCGATCATTGAGTCATCGAAAGCTAGCTTGGTTGCGGTAAGCGATGGATATCGGGATCGCTTCGATGCCTTATTTGAGTCGTAATAGGCTTCAGTATCGAGAAAATCCGCATCGACAAGGCTGGAAAACAACATGCGCACCCACAGCGCGAAGCCTTGTGTGCCGCCAGCAATCATCGAGGCTGGATGCTCTACCGTAAGAATGTCCTCAGGGATCGTCTGCGCCATTGCCTCCACAAATTCGCGCTTGGCCATCTCGCTGCTCAGCCGGAACTTCAGGCTGGTTGGAGATGCTTCGTCCAAATCCGGGAGCCCCGAATGATGACCAGCGATCAGAAACGCCAGTATCTGCCCACGTAGCGGACCGAGGCTTTGGATGGCATGAAGTGCACCCGCATGTGAATGAGTCACACGCTGCGCGAACCCTTCTATATGTGCGTCAATGCCATCGACGGCCGCAAGCTTGGCTTGGAATGCCGGGCGGTACTTCCCGAGGTCGTGCCAGAGTCCGGCCAAATGACCCCAGTCGTTAGATCCGAAGGGCGCAGAGAATTCTGCCGCGAGCGCTGCAACAGCGCGCAAATGATCGGACAGCGGATGATCTGGTGAATGCGCAAGCGATTCGAATTTTTGTTCCATTTCTCCCCCTGCTCCCTGATTGGCTTTGCGATCACTACTCGCGAACAAGCTTCGAGTCGTTGAGTGCAGTAAGGCACTACTCATTCGCAAAAGCTGAGACTGGAAACTTCCCGACGCTCAAGCCCGATGATACGGATGCCCGGCGAGGATGGTGGTGGCGCGGTAGAGTTGTTCGGCGAGGATCAGGCGCACGAGCATGTGCGGCAGGGTCAGTGGGCCGAGTGACCAACGCTGGTTGGCGCGTTTGAGGACGTCTTCGGCGTGGCCGTCGGGGCCGCCGATGAGGATGGCGAGGTCGCGGCCTTGCATGCGCCAGTTGCCGAGTTGCTCGGCAAGCTGTTCGCTGCTCCAGGGTTTGCCGCGACCGTCGAGGGCGACGACATGGGTCTCCGGCGCAATGGCGGCAAGTACCGCCGCGCCTTCGATCGCCATCGCGCGAACCGGGTCGCGGCTTTTGCCGCGATTGCCGAGCGGCACTTCAACCAGTTCAAGCGGCAACTCACGCGAAAGGCGCTTGTGATATTCGGCGAAGCCTTGCGCGACCCAGGCCGGCATGCGTTCACCGACTGAGATCAGTCGTGTGCGCATGCCCGATCCTGATCAGCCATCGAGCTTTTCGGGATGCTCGTCATCGCCGACGGTCCACAAGCGTTCGAGGCTGTAGAACTCGCGGGTACGCGGCAGCATGACGTGGACGACGATATCGCCAAGATCAACCAGCACCCATTCCGCTTCACGCTCGCCTTCGACGCCGATCGGTGGCAGGCCAATCTTCTTGGCTGCGCGCACGACTTCGTCGGCGATCGACCGGACATGTCGGGTCGAGGTACCGCTGGTGATGACGATGAGGTCGGTGACTGAAGTCTTGCCGCGAACGTCGATTTCGCTGGTTTCGCGCGCCTTGAGATCTTCAAGCGCCTTGACGACGACGCCGTGGAGCATCGCAAACACATCTTGCTCAAGATCCGGTTTGATGCGCTTCTTTGACGCCGTTTTCGCGGCGGCCTTCTTCACCGCAGGCTTGGCTTTCGGTTTCGGCGTACGCGCCTGGGCGGGCTCCATGGCCTTGGCCGGCGACTTCGCTGGCAGCCTGCCAGGATCTCGCGCGGCTGCCGCATCCTTCTTCGCTACCGTCGATTTGCGCGTGGCTGGGGCTTTCTTCGCCGCGGTGGTGTTGCCTGCCCGGCGCGGCCGGACGCGTGTTTCAGACGTACTCAAGTGGACTCAACCTCATTGCAGGGGCGCGCCAGAACTGGCACAGCGGGAGTATAGGGCCAAACGGCTTGCGGTTCCTGACCGGGACGCCGGACAGGGTCGAAAAGATCGGCATCAGGGGCATTGCAGATTGCGCTGCACAACCGTCATCGCAATCAGAGCGCGGCCCTGGGCTCGGCACCGACGCCAATCGCGCGCGACGGATCGCTGATCCAGCCACTCCACGACGGCGCAAACAGGCGTGATCCATGCAATCCGGCCTGCTCCATGGCGAGCAGGTTGTGACAGGCGGTGACTCCGGAACCGCACATATGCACGACCGATTCCGGCACACGGGCACCGAGCAGTGTCTTGAACTCGGCGGCCAGTTGCTCAGTGGACTTGAAGCGTCCATCGCCAGCGAGGTTGTCGCTGAAGGGTCGGTTGCGTGCGCCGGGGATATGCCCGGCGATCCGATCCAGTGGCTCCACTTCACCGCGAAAACGTGGCCCACCACGAGCATCAATGAGCAGGATTGATTGTGTATCGAGTCCTGCCTGCAGGGCATCGTAGTCGACCAGTTGGGTCGGGTCGTAGCGTACGGAAATTTCTGCGCCTGCCGGAACCTGCTGACTGGTTTCGATACGTGCGCCGCTGCTATTCCAGGCCGACCAACCCCCATCGAGCACACGGACCTGACTGGCCCCGACCAGGCGCATCATCCACCACAGGCGCGCGGCCGCGAGCGCGCCGCCGGCATCGTCATAGGCAACCACGGACCGATCCGGGGTCCAGCCCCAGCGTGAAAGCACGGCGGAAAAAGCCGTTTCGTCCGGCAAGGGGTGACGACCCAGGCCACGCTTTGAAAGATCCGACAGTTCACGATCAAGATCGGCATAGATCGCACCGGGAATATGGCCCGCCGTCCAGGCGAGGTGTCCGCTATCCGGCGAGCTCAATTCCTTGCGGCAATCCACCACGAGGACGTTGCTCCCGGCGATCAGCCCGGCCAGTTCATCTACGCAAATCAGGGGTTTCATGGGTTCGCCTCCAGACGTCGCAACAGGTTTTGCAGAATCGCGGCAGTCGCGCCCCAGATGCGTTTGCCTTCGTAGTCGAATTCGAAGATCTCCCGACCGCGACCTTGCCACATGATTTCCGATCGCTTCAGGCACCCCGGTTCGAGGATGATATCGAGCGGCACTTCGAACACTTCGGAAACTTCAGCCGGATCCGGTTTCAACTGGAAACCCTCGCGAACCACAGCCACCACCGGGGTGACGCTGAAGCCCGAAATCGTGTCCAGGCAATCGAGATAACCGAATGCGTCGACAAACTCCGGCTTGATACCGGTTTCCTCATCGGTTTCGCGCAAGGCTGCGGCAATCGCATCGCGATCGGCAGCTTCCAGGGCACCGCCAGGAAAACTGATCTGCCCGGCATGATGACGCATCGTTTCGTTGCGTCGCGTGAACAACATGCTCAACGAGTCGGCGCGGCAAACGACCGGCAACAAAACCGCCGCCTGACGCAACGGCGCCAGTTCTGGCCACAACTCGGGAAACTCGTTTGCGTTCCAGCCTGGTGGTTGCGGTGGGTCATCGAGTGCTCGGGTCGCGCGACGCAGACGCCGGATATTGATGTGCTCGCTCACGCCAGATCCGCCTCACGCTGCGGCAAGACCACATTCATCAATCTGTCGCGCTCGGCTGTGCTCATGCCGAGCCAGCGACCGATTTCATCGCCGGTGCGGAAACAACCCACGCAAAGTCCGGCGTCATCAAGCTGACAAATGCCGATGCAGGGACTGAGAACAGGTTGGGGGAAATCAATATTCAACGGGTGGGCAATCCTGTTGGCAGTTGCAGCCTGCTGTTACATTACTGACGAATCCGAAACATGGTGCCACGCATGCTGGGAATGGCAACAAAGGTAGTGAGTGATTACGGCAAGGTTTTGTCGACCGTCGAGCCCGGCGTCTACGGCTTGCCGGAAAGTTTGCTGCCGCATCCACGTGAATCGATCCGGTTCGCCATCCTGACCCTGCTCAGAGAGTTGGGACCCGGTCACCCGGAAGTCAAGGAAGGTCTTCGCCAGGGTTATGTCTATCTCGCCCAGTTCGTCAGTGACGAAGAGGCCAAAACGGCGAAATCAGGTCAGGCCAGTGTCACCGACGTCAATGTCGACGATGCCAGCGCCGAACCGGCCATGCGCATCATCAACCAGATCAAACTCGATATGGAGAGAGCGGTCGAGGAAATGCGTGACTTCCCCTGATCCGGAAACAAAAACGCCGCGAAATTCCGCGGCGTTTTTGTTCATGGCGCAGGACTCGATCAGTTCGAATCGATGACCTTGATATCAAATACCAGGGCCTGGTTCGGACCGATGCGTGGCGCCTGGCCACGTTCGCCATAGGCAAGATCCGGTGGCACGAAGATCTGCCAGTGATCGCCTACCTTCATGCGCGAAAGCGCTTCCTGCCAGCCCTTGATCACTTCATCGACCTTGAACTTGACCGGCTGGCCGCGAGCAAACGAACTGTCGAATTCCAAACCATCGGAAAGCGAACCGCGGTAATGCACGGTGACTTCGCTGGTCGGACCGACGCGCTTGCCGGCACCGTCTTCAATGACGCGGTATTGCAAACCTGAAGGCAGCGAAACGATGCCCTTCTTGGTCTTGTTCTCGGTCATGAACTTCTTGCTGGCGGCCAAGTTGGCATTGGCAACCTTGTCGAACTCGGCCTTGGCTTCCGTCATCATTTTGGTCTGGAAGGCGGTAAGGATCTCGCGCATCTTTTCTTCGGGCACCGCTGGCGAACGTTTGGCGTACGCATCCTGGATCGCTCGAATGACCGTATTGATATCGACATCCATCTTGCGGTCCTGGAAATCCTTGCCGACCTGATAGCCGATCGAATACGAAAGCTTGCCCTTTTCGGACGTCGTGTCCTGGGCCAGAGCGGTCCCTGTTACCAACAACGCCGCTATGGCGAGTGACAAACCTAATTTCATGCTACCTCCAGAAAGAATCTGAGACGGATGGGAATACGGTGTTGCGACGGACCGGCCAACCGGTTGGCCCGAAAAAGGCCGGCCAGTGTAACCGAGCCGCTGCTTAACGCCAATTGAAGCCAGTTGGCGTAAAGGGCGGCAGTTGTGAGTGCAAGCGGCGACCAAAGTTCGCGGCCCGGAGCCACTGATATGATCCGGCTCTTTCATGAACCGGAACATACCAGGAGATAAGCATGGCCTTTCGTAACCTGAACAGCGCGGATCGAGGCGCGGTGCGTACCCTGACCATCAATCGGCCAGAAAAACTCAATGCGCTCAATCGCGACACTCTCAACGAACTGAAAATTGCCTTCGAACAGGCTCGGTATGACGATTCCGTGCGCGTCGTAGTGCTTGCTGGCGCGGGTGAGAAGGCTTTTGTTGCCGGTGCGGATATTGCCGAACTGAATACGCTTTCCCCGATCGAGGCGCAGGCGTTCTCGCGTACCGGGCAAGCCCTGATGCGCAACATCGAACTGCTTGGAAAGCCGGTGATTGCCCGCATCCAGGGATTCGCCCTTGGCGGCGGCCTCGAACTCGCCATGAGCTGCCATCTGCGCATCGGCAGTGAAAAGGCGAAACTCGGCCTGCCCGAAATCACGCTTGGCCTGTTGCCGGGCTTTGGCGGCACACAACGCCTGCTGCGACTTGCCGGGCGTTCCGCCGCGCTTGAGCTCTGCCTGCTCGGCCAGCCGGTCAATGCACAGCGCGCCAGCGAGTTGGGCCTGCTCACCCGCATGGTCAGCGTGGAAAGTCTGGATGATGAGGTCAGTACTCTGGCCGACCAGCTTGCAAGCTCGGCGCCGCATGCGCTGGCAGGCATTCTGGATGCGATCCTGATTGGTGGCGAGTGTTCGCCGATTGAAGGCCTGGACTATGAATCCAAGGCCTTTGCCCTGAGTTGCACCAGTGCCGACATGCGCGAAGGTACCAGCGCATTCCTGGAGCGGCGCAAACCGGTGTTCACGGGCAAATAGGCCGGCACTTTTCGTTCCTCGGCGATGCGACTGCGCCATTGCGGGTCGGCCCGAAACGCAGAGACGAAAAACGGGTGATGGATGCCGGGTGTCTGTTTGCTCGTTGCTCGTGATCCCGAGGCGCGGCTTCAGTGATGGCTGCCGCGATACTTCTTTTCGCCGGCCCTGACCTCGACGCCAAGCCGATTCTCGGGTGGCGCAAGTGGACAAGTGGCGTATGGGGTGAATGCGCACGGCGGGTTGTAGGCCTTGTTGAAATCGATGATGACCTTGCCGTCCTTGGGCATCTCCGAATAGATGAAGCGCGCCGCACCATAGGTTTCCTTGCCGCTGGTCTTGTCGGCAATGATGTAGAACAACTCGTCGGCATCATCGGTTTCAAGCACCGGCAGCAACTCGAAAGTCTTGCCGCCGTGCTCGAAGACGGCCTTGCCCGGCACCGGCATCTTGTCGATGGTGCCGATCACATTGGGAACCTCGAGAAAATGCGGGGGATCGAATGCGACCCACTTCGCTTCGATGCGCCAGCTCGGATCAATCGGGAAGTAATCGATGCCGAGGAATCCGCTGCGGGTCTTCGCCTCGCTGTCCTTGATGCGCAGGCCTTTCTTGCCGCCGGCACGATCGATCAGGTAGAAGTTCACGGTATCGAAACTGATCATCGTCGGTGACTCGTGAGAGTCATCCAGCAGTTCGGCGCTTGTTGCGGATTTGCCGTCAATCTTTGCCCCGGAATCGGCGCTCAGGGTCAGGCTGACCTTGTCGCCTTTCCATTCGATGCTGCCAAGGTGCGCAGGCGCCTTGGCGATGACGATATCGTTGTCGCCGGCACTGCCGATTGTATTGATTCCGGGCTTCAGCCAGTCCAGACCAACCAGGGACAACCAGCCGTTCGGCGCCTTCAAGCGCTCGACGCGCTCCGCGCGCCAGGTTTCGATCTGTTTCATGTAGTTGTCCTCGTTGCCGACAGAAATCAGTTGGGTTCCGGAAAGACTGGCAGCAAGCAACAGGCTGGTCATCAACATCGAGGGTTCCTTGGGTTGGGCGGGTGATTATCATCGACCACGAAGAAACAGGCGATCAAGCTCCTGCATGGTCAATTGCACCCAGGTCGGACGACCGTGGTTGCATTGAGCGGAACGTTCGGTGGCTTCCATGTCACGCAGCAGGGCATTCATTTCGGGCAGGGTCAGGCGGCGATTGGCACGCACCGAGCCATGGCACGCCATGGTCGAAAGCAGCTCGTTTCCGACTTCCTCGATGCGCCGCGAAGAGCCGTGAGTGGACAAGTCGGCAATCACATCGCGAACCAGTTGCGCGACATCGCCGGCTGCGAGCAAGCTCGGAACCCTGCGCACGGTGATGCCTTGCGGGCCACTGCGCGCAATATCGAAGCCAAGCTCACTGAAGCGTTCGCCCTGCTCCTCGACAATCGTGGCTTCTTTCTCGCTGAGCGCAATCATCAGCGGCACCAGCAGCATCTGCGAGCGGATGCCTTCGCCAGCCTGGGCAAGCTTGAGGCGCTCATAGGTGATGCGCTCATGCGCCGCGTGCATGTCAACCACGATCAAGCCGTGCGCGTTCTGGGCGAGGACGAAGACGCCGTGAACCTGTGCGATCGCGTAGCCGAGCGGCGGGATATCCGATTCCTCAGCGTCCACCGGAGTCGGCCCGAAGGCAGGATCGAACGATGTCACCGGACTGGCTGCGGTTGGCGTACCGAGCAGTGCGGCGTAGTCGGCCAGTGGCTCGCCGATGCCAAGACGCAAGCCCGACTGATGGCGCAGCACCGAACCTTGCATCGATTGGAAAGGTGTCGACTCCCCACCTGCTTCGACAACAACCGGTTGCATGCCGGCACGTGCGCCAGCCAGCGCCTCATGCAGGCTGCGATAAAGGAAATCGTGAATCAATCGCGACTCGCGAAAGCGTACTTCGCTCTTGGCCGGATGCACGTTGACGTCGACGCCTTGCGGATCGAGTTCGAGAAAAAGCACAAAGGCGGGGTGGCGGCCATGAAACAGCACATCGGCATAGGCCTGGCGCACCGCATGGGCAACGACACGATCGCGGACCAGCCGACCGTTGACATGGAAGTATTGCTGGTCGGCTTGCGAGCGTGAGGCGGTCGGCAGGCCGACCCAGCCGGTCAGTCGCATCGCAGCGCCTTCATGATCCACGCGCAAGCTGTTGTCGACGAATTCCTGACCGAGCACATCGGCGACTCGGCGACTGGCTTCCTCGACACTGCGCAGCGGTTTGTACAGACGCACGATCTTGCCGTTGTTGCCAAGGCGGATCTCGACCGAGCCGTGTGCCAGCGCGATCGACTTGACCAGATCATCGATATGATTGAACTCGGTGCGCTCGGCGCGAAGAAATTTTCGCCGTGCTGGCAAATTGTAGAAAAGATCACGGATTTCGACACTGGTGCCGGGCGCATGCTGAGCCGGGCGCTGGCTGTGAGGCTTGCCACCATCAACCTCGATACGTGTCGCGCTGGTCGCCTGCGCTGTTCGCGAAGTCAGCGCGAATCGGGATACCGAGGCGATCGAGGGCAGCGCCTCACCGCGGAATCCGAGCGTGCCAACTTTTTCCAGATCCTCGAAGCTGGCGATCTTGCTGGTCGCATGGGCCGAAATCGCCAGGGGCAAATCGTCGGCATCGATACCGCTACCGTCATCGCGTACCCGGATCAGGCGTGCCCCACCCTCCTCGATATCGATCTCGATGCGCTGCGCACCGGCATCAAGGCTATTTTCGATCAGCTCCTTGACCACCGACGCCGGACGTTCGATGACCTCACCGGCAGCGATCTGATTGACGAGTTCGGCGGGAAGCGCGTGGATACGGGGCATGCGGCACTCAGGCTTTGATCAGCCCCGCATGATAGCGGATCGGACCCGCCGTCGAGCCTGCTCAGCTCTGCGGAATTTCGAGGACTTCGCCAACGTTCACGCTGTCACGTGAGAGCTTGTTGGCGCTGCGCAGCGCGGCGACCGAGGTGCCATGCTGAGCCGCGATCAGGCTCAGTGATTCACCACGGGTGACCACATGGCGACTGGCTTTGCCACGGTTGCCTGCCTGTGCGAACCAGGTTCCCGGCGGTGGAGTCGTGCGGAAGTAATTGCGAATGCCATCAAGGATCGCGTTGGCCAATTTGGTACGTTCGGCTGGCGTCTTCAGGCGACGCTCTTCAGCCGGATTCGAAATGAAAGCCGTCTCAACCAGGATCGAGGGAACGTCCGGCGAGCGCAGCACGATGAAGTTGGCTCGCTCGACATGATTCTTGTGCGTGGGACCGACCCGGCGCAGGGAGGCATAGACCTGACTGGCAACCGAGTTGCTGGCCTCCATCGTGGCGCCTTGTGACAGATCCAGCAGCACTGCAGCCAGAGTGTCGTCGCGAGTATCCAGGGAAACGCCACCGACCAGATCGGCACGGTTTTCACTGTCGGCCAGCCAGCGCGCCGCCTCGCTCGTCGCGCCTCGCGGCGACAGCACCCAGACCGAGCTGCCGCGAGCTTCGCTCTTGGTAAAGGCATCGGCATGGATCGACACGAACAGATCGGCCTTGGCATCTCGCGCCTTCTGATAGCGCTCTTCCAGCGGAATAAAGAAGTCGCTGTCCCGGGTCAGCATGCCGCTCATGCCCGGCTCCTTGTCGATGACACGCTTGAGTTCCTGGGCAACGGCCAGCGTGATGACTTTTTCAAAGGTGCCGGAAGCGCCGATCGACCCCGGATCATCGCCCCCGTGACCGGCATCGATCATGACCACGACATTGCGCGAGGCACCCGGCGGCACGACTTTGGCGACTGACTTCACCGGATCGGGACGCGTCTTCGGATACAAATCCAGGACCAGCCGATAGCCGAACTTTTCCGCCGGCTGCAAGAGAAAACTTTTCGGACGAACGCCTTCGTCGAGATCGAAGACAACGCGCAAACCATTCTTGCCATGGCGTCCGCTGCGAACAGCCTTGAGCAGACCCTTGACCTCGGCTGCATCGTAATTGCTGGCAAATGAACTGGACTCCAGATCGAGAACCAGGCGATCCGGGCCATCGAGATCGAAAACCTTGTAGTCAACCGGTGCCGAGACATCGAATACGGCGCGCGTGTACTCGGGACCGGCCCAGATACGCAGGGCCTTGATCTCCGCCGATTGGGCAGAGGTCGCTGCGACCAGCATCAAGGCGAGGGCGGAAACAATTCGAGTCATTATCGGCGTACGACCGTCCATGGTTGGGCATTCAAGCGCAGATGGCGACGCAATTCAAGTCTTTTCCCTTGTAAATCCGCAATATGCACGCTGTTCCTGAGAAAGATTTCAGGAGTTGCCGGATTCCTTGAAACGATCCTCAAGATTGCCCAACCACTCCTGTCCACGTGCCGACAGGGCTTTCATCATTGCATTGCGACGTTCACCCGCGTGATCGAGGCGAATGCACAGGTCCGCGGGCGGGATCGCACCCAAACCGCGTTCGGGCCACTCGATCAGAACCAGACTGCTTGATCCGAGCAGGTCGGCAAGGCCCAGCCATTCGAGTTCATCGGGATGGGCAATCCGGTACAAATCAAGATGATGCATGCTCAGATCATCGACCCGATAGGATTCGATCAGGCTGTATGTCGGGCTCTTGATGCGCTCTCCGACGCCACGTGCAGACAGCAGTGCGCGTGCAAACGTGGTTTTTCCTGCGCCGAGATCGCCTTCGAGAAGGATCACACCATCCGCTTCGATAACCCCGGCAAGCGTTTCGGCCAACTGCGTCAACGCAGCCTCATCGATACACTCCCATGCCTTGCTCGAATTCATGCGCGACACCCGTTGACGAGACGACGCAGCGGCACGAAAAGATCGCTCGCGAGCAAGCCACGCGGACACTCAGCGGCGGCATCATCACCGGCAAGCGCATGCACCAGCGTACCCAGGCAAGCGGCATCCCAAGCGTCAAGCCCTTGCCCCAGAAGCCCGCCGATGACTCCTGTCAGTACGTCGCCCATGCCGGCACTGGCCATTCCCGGGTTGCCATAAGGACACAGCGCGAGCTGGCCTTCGGCATCGGCAATCAGGCTGCCTGCGCCCTTGAGTACGACGACCGCCGAGTAGCGCCGAGCAAGCTCACGCACGGCGGCAAACCGATCTGACTGGATTCTGGCCACATCACAACCGAGCAGCCGCGCCGCCTCGCCCGGATGCGGCGTCAACACCGTCGAGTGCGCGAGTGCGCGCGACTCGCGGGCGAGCAGATTCAAGGCATCGGCATCGAGCACACCGGGCTTTCCTGCGCGAATCGCGCTATCCCACATCGCGTGGCTCCAACCGCCCTGACCCAGACCCGGACCGATTGCGACCACGCTGCAATGATCGAGCATGGCTTGCAGTGATTGCGGACTGTCGACACCACGCGCCATCAACTCGGCACACCGCGTATTGACCGTCGGCACGTGTTCCGCCCGGGTCGCCACGCTGACCCGTCCTGCACCGACTCGCAATGCCGCTTCGGCACTCAGGCATATGGCACCGGCCATGCCGTGATCACCGCCGATGGCGAGAATATGTCCGAACTGCCCCTTGTTCACATTGTTTGATCGTGGCGAAAGCAAGGACAGATCATGCATGCCAAGCAGTTTCGCATCGGCAGAAAAATCAGCGAAAATATTCTCCGGGATTTCAAGCGTATCGAGATGCAGCACGCCGCAACAATCAACGCCGTCGGCACTGAACAGTCCGCGCTTCCAGGCGACGAAACTGATCGTGATATCGGCACGCAGAGCAACTCCGGCGGCACAGCCGCTGTCGGCATCGAGACCGGAAGGAACATCGAGAGCAAGTTTGCCGCCCTGGTGCGCGTTCATCGCATTGATCAACGCCGCTGCCACGCCCTCTGGCGCACGCGTGATGCCGGTTCCGAACAGGCCATCGACCAGCACGTCAGCCTGAGTCAATGGGGTTGCCTGATCGGCAACCTCGATGCCACCCCCCGCACCGATCCAGGCCGCGCGCGCGAGCTTCGCATCGCCCCGTGATTCGGCTCCGAGCGCTACGACGTGCACATCAAGGCCAGCCGCCCGGGCCAGCTTCGCCAGCAGGAATGCATCGCCGCCATTGTTGCCCGAACCTGCGATCACCAGCAGTGAGCGCGCCTCCGGCCAGCGCTCTTGCAGGCACGAAAATGCCGCCGTCGCGGCACGGCGCATCAGCTCCGGGCCGGGAATTTCAGCACGACTGATCGCGGCAAGATCGATTTCGCGAACCTGGTCAACGCGATAAAGGGATCGGGATTGGGGCAAATCTGTCATCTGGCGATTATACGGAGCGTACCGCCCCGGTCGTTGAACCTCGTATGCTGTCGATGCATTTTCATCAATTCGAACCATGCCGAACATCGACTACACCAAGCTCACCAGCGATCTGCACGAATGGGCCGGCGAACTGGGTTTCCAGCAACTCGGCATTGCCGGGGTCGAATTGGCCGAAGACGAGGCGCATCTGCTCAACTGGCTTGATGCCGGGCGTCACGGCGAGATGGAATACATGGCCCGTCACGGCAGCAAGCGCAGTCGACCTGACGAGTTGCTGCCCGGAACCTTGCGCGTGGTTTCGGTGCGCATGGACTATCTGCCCGAATCCGCCCGCGATGGCTGGGATGTCCTTGCTGATTCGCAAAGTGCCTATGTCGCCCGCTATGCGCTCGGTCGTGACTATCACAAGCTCATGCGCAATCGCCTGCAGAAGCTGGCCGATCGCATTGCCAATGCGGTCGGCCCGTTCGGGTATCGCGCTTTTGTCGACTCAGCGCCGGTGCTTGAACGCGCCCTCGCCCGCGATGCCGGCCTCGGCTGGATTGGCAAGCACACCTGCATGATCAATCGCGATGCAGGCTCGTGGTTCTTCCTCGGCGAGTTGTACACGGATCTGCCGCTGCCGCTGGACACACCGGCAACCGAGCATTGCGGAACCTGCCGACGCTGCATCGATATTTGCCCGACCCAGGCGATCGTCGCTCCGTATCAGGTCGATGCGCGTCGCTGCATTTCGTATCTGACCATCGAACTGCGCGGCTCGATTCCCGTGGAATTGCGTCGGCCGATCGGCAACCGCATTTTCGGCTGTGACGATTGCCAGCTGATCTGCCCGTGGAACAAGTTCGCCACGCCCACCACGGAATCCGACTTCAAACCCCGGCATTCGCTGGACGATCACCAACTGATCGACCTTTTTGCCTGGAGCGAGGAAGAGTTCCTCAAGCGTACCGAAGGCTCGCCGATACGTCGCACCGGTTATCTCGGCTGGTTGCGCAATATCGCGGTGGCTCTGGGCAATGCGGCGTTCTCGGACGAGATTGTCGATGCCTTGCAGAGTCGTGCCAGTCATCCCGATGAGATCGTCCGCGAACATGTGCAATGGGCGCTGGCGGAGCACGTCCTTCGCGCGCCTCGGTAGAAGGCATTTACGCCCGATGCTTTTGGCCGCTGAAGCCGCATCCTGCAGAAGGGTCGGCGGTGAAACAGGTATCGTTATCCCGGCATGGCTGCTTTGTAACGGCACTGTTGTTGTAAAACAACAACGGTTTAACAATTTTTCGGCTCCTCACCCGAGGCGAAAGTCAGAAGTGATCGGATGATGTTGGCCGCTACGAGCACGGCAGATCCGAGGAACAATCTCAAGATGTTGATAAGCGATGCATTTTTCTGACCAAGTCAGGAAATTCCGGACAAAAAAAACCCTCGCAGCGATTATCGCGCGAGGGTTCAATTGGAGTGACGATTACCTGCAATGCGCCCTGTTGGCCACGAGGTTTCAACGATTGACGTTGCAAAAACCCCGAGGACGGTTGTAATCCTACCACAAGGTGTGGCGAACTGCCATACACATCACACTTCAAACCACGACCTCGACACACCTGGTCTTGCAGGCCCCTCAAACCATGGTCGGTATCGACCATTCCAGGTTGTCGATCAGGCGCACCGAGCCAAGCCGCGCAGCGATCAGGATGACCAGCGCTTCATCCACTTCAGCCGACACGGGGCCAAGATCTGCAGCGCTGCGGATGGCGACATAGTCGGGCTCGAAGCCGGCATCGACAAGACGCTGCATGGCGCTGCTTTCAATTTCCGCAAGCATGTCTTTGCGCCGTTGTTCTTCGGCCAGGACTTCATCGAGTTGCTTGCTGACCCATTCCAGAGTGGCGCGAATTTCCGCCGCCTGCTCGCGCTGTCCGGCATCCAGATATTGATTGCGCGAACTCATGGCGAGACCGCTGCTTTCGCGAACAATCGGCGCGCCGACAATTTCGACGGGAAACCCGAGATCCGCGCTCAGGCGTCGAATGACCAGCAATTGCTGATAATCCTTGCTGCCGAAAATCGCCACATCGGGCTGGACCAGATTGAACAGCCGAGAGACAACGCTGGCGACACCGTCAAAATGCCCCGGTCGTTTCGCACCTTCGAGTACGTCACCGAGCTCCGGAACACTGACGCGAACGCCATGCTCGGCGCCGAACGGATACACGCAGTCGACTTCAGGCGTGAACAACAAATCGCAATGATGTTTTTCCAGGCCCAGTGCATCTTCCTGCGGAGTCCGCGGATAGCGCGAGAAATCCTCGTTGACACCAAACTGGGTCGGATTGACAAAAATGCTGGCGACGATGAAGTCGCCGTACTCTCTTGCCGTCGAGATCAATGAATAGTGACCTGCGTGCAGGTTGCCCATGGTTGGCACGAAGGCCACGCGCCGCCCTTTACGGCGCTGCTCGCCGACCCTGGCGCGCAACTCATCCACATCATGAGTGATCAACATGCTGCTTCTCACCAGGCGTGTTCCGGCCCCGGGAACGACGAATCGCGCACCGCTTCGACATAGGCCACCAGGGCGGCATCGATCGAATCGTGTCCGCGCAGGAAATCCTTGCTGAAACGCGGTCGGCGCCCCGGTGTGATTCCGAGCATGTCGTAGAGCACAAGCACCTGACCATCACAGCCAGCGCCGGCACCGATGCCAATGACCGGTATCGAAACTTCGCTGGTGATGCGTGTCGCCAACTCGGCGGGAACGCATTCAAGCACCAGCAACGCCGCTCCGGCTGCAGCGACAGCATGGGCATCCGCCAGCAAGCGTTCGGCATCTTCGCTCTGCTTTCCCTGGACCCGATAGCCACCCAGCTTGTGCACCGATTGCGGCGTGAGTCCCAGATGAGCGCAGACGGCGACATCGCGCTCTGCCAGCGCGGTGATGACTTCCAGGGCCCAGCCCGCGCCTTCGAGCTTGACCATCTCCGCCTCACCCTCACCAATCAGGCGTGCGGCGGATACGAGGGCGGTCGGAACATCCCGGTAGCTCATGAATGGCAGATCAGCGATCAGCAACGGCGCCTGCATTCCGCGCGCCACCGCAGCGCAGTGATAGATCATGTGATCGAGGGTTACCGGCAAGGTGCTGCTGCGGCCCTGGATAACCATGCCGAGCGAGTCACCGACCAAGACGGCATCGATTCCGGCACTGTCGAAATGGGCCGCAAAGCTCGCGTCGTAACAGGTCAGCATGGCGATCTTGTCACCACTCTTCTTTCGCTGCTGGAGAACAGGAGCGGTTACGGATGTGCGCGGTGTCGGAGTGGTCGGCTTCGTGTACATCGGGCTTGGATAGAAAATGTGGGGTCGATGCTTCTGAAAACATCCTAACCCGGATGCTGGGGAATCAGTCGTGACCGGGCAAACGAATGCAGGTCGATGTGTCGAGCCCTGCAAGCAATGCGGACACCACACCATGCTCTGGCAAACTCAACGAAGGTTCAAGCTCGGCCAGCGGAACCATTACGAACGCGCGTTCGGCCATGCGCGGGTGCGGAACGCGCAAGTTGTCCTCATCAATCATCGACTCGCCGTAGAGCAGCAGATCGAGATCGATCAAGCGCGGCCCCCAGCGTGTCTCATCGCGCAAGCGCCCCGCCTCAACCTCGATGCGCAGGAGTTCGCGCAACAATTGAAAGGGGCTCAACGTGGTCTCGATTTCGGCGACGGCGTTGACGAACTCGGCCTGCTCGGTGATGCCCCATGGTGGTGTTCGATAGAAGCCGGAGTGTCGAATCAAACGCGTTTGCGGCGACTGATCGAGCGCCTTCAATGCCGATTCGATTTGTGCAACGGGGTCACCCAGGTTGCCGCCGAGTCCGACAAACGCACGCACGCCACTCACTCGGACGAGGGCTCCGCAGACGCAGTGTCCGGCGATTCAACATTGTGCTTTTTGCGCCGTGAGCGTTTGCGTTTGCGCACCGGATCTCCCTCGACGCGTGGCGCGTTGGGCGCATTGGCAGCAGCCAACCGCTTCGAGAGAGCCTCGCTGTCGAGCTCTTGCGCCTCCGTCCACCAATCGACCTGTTCCTTGAGTTCGGGTTCTTCATGCGCGCGAATGAGCAAAAAATCATAGGCCGCACGAAATCTCGGATGGGCCAGCAGGCGCATGACGCGCTTTTTCTGGCGTTGCTCGAAACGTGGTTGCAATGACCAGATCTCGTCCATGGCATAGGTAAAGCGTTTCGGAATCGCCACGCGCGCGGCCTGCTGACGCAGGATGCGATCAACCGCTGTCACCGAGGCCACTGCCGGATCTGCACCTTCGTTGCACAGGCGCTCGGCCAGGCTATGGACCGGCTCCCAAAGCATGGCCGCAAACAGAAACGCGGGCGTTACCGTCTTGCCGCTGCGAACGCGGTCATCGGTGCCGGTGAAGGTGTAACCGAGCAGCCGCCCGAAGCTCGCACAATTCGGCCCTGCCAGTGCTTCGGCGGTCGCCGGAAAAATCTGTCCAAGCAAACCGAGATTGTGCAACCGGCGCAGGCTTTCCAGGCCGTGACCTGCAAGAAACAATTTCAGCGATTCATCGAACAGACGCGCCGGCGCCACGTCAGCGAGCAGCGGGGCCAGATCCCTGATCGGCGCCTCGGTCTCCGCAGACAGATTGAAATCGAGTTTTGCAGCGAGCCGGGCCGCGCGCAGCATGCGTACCGGGTCCTCGCGATAGCGTTGCTCCGGATCACCGATCAGATGCATGCGTCGCTGACGCAGGTCTTCGATCCCGCCGACATAGTCGCGCACGCTGAAATCAGCGATGTCGTAGTACAGCGCATTGATCGTGAAGTCGCGACGAATCGCATCCTCTTCGATATCTCCGTAGACGTTGTCACGGACGATGCGTCCATCGACCACATGCCGGTCGCAGTTGCCGACTTCGCCGACACCACGAAACGTGGCGACTTCGACGATCTCGCGACCGAAGACGACATGGGCGAGACGGAAACGCCGACCAATCAGCCGACAATTTCGAAACAACGCACGGGTTTGTTCCGGAGTGGCATCCGTGGCGACATCAAAATCCTTGGGATGACCACCAAGAAGCAGATCACGAACTGCGCCACCGACCAGAAATGCCTTGTAGCCGGCCTCATGCAACCGGTACAGCACACGAAGCGCGCCGTTGGAGATGTTCTTGCGCGAGATGCCGTGTTCTGCACGCGGAATGATGCGTGGAACAAGGGCATGGTCATCGGAGTCGGAGGGGTGCGGAGACGGTGCAGTCGGGCTCATTCCGCAGTCACATTCAAGTTCAAAGGCATCGCCTGGCAATTGTCGGCAGTTACGAATTCGTTATACTACGCGCCCCGTGCGGTTTGTCCCAGACACCGCTCCCTTCGTCTAGTGGTCCAGGACACCGCCCTCTCAAGGCGGGAACACGAGTTCGAACCTCGTAGGGAGCGCCATTCGGGTGCAATCGTTGACGATTGCGATTCAGCAAGCGGCCATCAAGGGTCGCCATTGGCAAGCACAGAGACGATATTTTCCATGCCCTTCGTTGTTATCGACAACTGCATCAAGTGCAAGTACACCGACTGCGTCGAGGTCTGTCCAGTCGATTGCTTCCACGAAGGCCCGAATTTTCTCGCCATTGATCCGGAAGAGTGCATCGACTGCACGCTGTGCGAGCCGGAATGCCCAATCAATGCGATTTATCCTGAAGATGACGTTCCGGCCGGGCAGGAGGTTTTCATCCAGCTCAACGCCGATCTGTCGAAGATCTGGCCGGTACTGACCGAGCGCAAAGATGCGCCGGCTGATGCCAAGGAATGGGAAGGCAAGCCGGACAAGCTCAAGCTGCTGGAACGCTGAGCCCGTTTCGAATCGCTCAACCCGCTGCATTCATCGAACCACCTGGGTACAGCGGTGGTTCTCAGGACATGCGCTGACGCAGGGTTTGCAACACTTCGCGAGCAGCATTTGCGCCGGCCGCGGTGGTCGCACCTTCGACGGTCACCTTGCTTGCACCTTCAACGCCGGTAACGCGAACCCGCAAACCGACCGGGGTCTTCACACGCTTGTCATTGGCCATGCCAAGCGTGACCACCTTTTTCAGGAAGCTCGGCGAAGTCGACTTTGTTCCGGTCGCGGTGATCTCGTAGGTACGTTGCGCGGCATCACGCGACACGATCGTGGCGATTCCTGATCGCTCCAGCGCGAGTCCGACGCGCGTCCAGGTGTGATCGGGGCCATCGGCGACCTGCATGCCGTCTCCCGCCAGGTTTGCGGCTTCGAGCGGTGGCGCGATTGATGGCTGGAAATCCACGGCTGGCGCACGCCCATCGGTTACCTCACTCGCAACCGAGGCACTTGGTTCCGGAATGGTGAGCGAGCCACTGCGGTTTGGTGAATCAAGGCCAGGAGGCACTTCAAGCGGTTTGCCCTGCGCACTCTTCTTGTAGGCATCGCTCTTGCTTCCAAAGTGCTCACGCATCATCGTGCAGCCACTCAACGCAGATAATGCAAAAAGCGCACAGGGAACAATCAGAAGGGTTCGTTTCACTTGATGGTTTCCGTTGTCGTTGGGCTCGAATCAACACGTCTTGCGAGGTGTTCGAGCAAACCAGATTCATTGAGTACACGTTCGGCCTGCGCATGATACGACGCGCTCATCGGCAACAGCGGCAGACGCAGCCGGTCAGCACCGAAACCGAGCCTGTGCAAACACCACTTCAGCGGTATCGGATTCGGTTCGACCGCAAGAAGTTCAAACAAGTCGTGCAATATCGATTGATGGCGAGCCGTACCTTCGACGTCATTGCCCGCTGCACTTTCGCACAATGCCTGCATGGCTGCAGGAGCAATGTTGGCAGTGACCGAAACGACACCGGCGGCGCCGGCGAGAATGGCCCGTGCGCACGTTGGATCATCACCGGACAGAACTGCAAATGAATCCCGCTTTATGGAGAGCAGATCGCGCATGCGCGACTCATCCGGGCAGGCTTCCTTGATACCGATGATACCGGCCCTGGACTGCAGGCGTGAGACGACATCAGGCAACATGTCGCAGGCCGTTCGTGACGGCACGTTGTAGAGGATGACCGGAAGACCACCATGTTCGGCCACTTCGGAAAAATGCCGATACATGCCTTCCTGAGTCGGTCGCACATAGGCTGGTGCCACCACCAATGCCGCCTGTGCGCCTGCACTGGCGGCAAGCCGGGTGTGCTCGATGGTCTTCCGTGTCGATTGCAGACCGGTTCCCGCGATCACCGGCACTCGTCCGGCCGAGCAGCGCACTGCCGTTTCAATGAGGGTCACAAATTCTTCAGGCGAAAGCGCTGCAGCTTCGCCAGTTGACCCGGCAACCACAAGGCCACGCGTAGCCGAATCGACCTGATATTCAATCAGGCGCGCAAACGCTTCAAGATCAAGCGCATCGTTTGTGGCGCGAAAGGGCGTAGCGAGCGCGCAAAAGCTTCCGGAAAGATTCAAGGACAAGTCAGCGTTGCACAGGCAGGAACCTCCGATTTTAGCCCGGAAGCTTGATGAGGTCACGGAAATTCGCTCAGCCCCCAGATCAATCACGCCATCGCTGTACCAGCGCGGCTTTTCGCAGCTTGCCAAGCTCACCTTCAGGCGATGTGCGAGACTCGCCTTGCGAGCTATCCGGACGAACAGTATCCTGCCATTGCAGTCACCTCCGACTGAAGCGACAAGCTTCCAGGAAAGCAGATCTTGAGCGATCGCAAGCCATCCCCGAACGCAAATGAAAATCATCTGCTGGTCAGCGTGTTCGCCAAATCTGAAGACTCTCCATTGTTTGCGCTGAGCAAACGCGTCAGTGACTGCGGATGCAATGTCGTCGAAGCGAGAGTTGCGTCACTGGGGGCCGAAGTCAGTGTTCAGGTTCTCGCCCAAGGCTCCTGGGATGCCATTGCCAAACTCGAAAATGCCCTGGCCAAGCTCAATCGAGATGGCGAGCTCAGGCTGACCCACTTTCGAACCAGTGCCAAGCAGCAGCAGAGTGCCCACCTGCCCTACATTGTCGAAGTGATCGCGGCAGACAAACCCGGCATCCTCAGTCAGCTTGCCGAGTTCTTTGCCGGCCACGATATCAATATCGAGCAATTGAATTCGACGCGCTACAGTGCAATGCAAACCGGCGCCGACATGTTTTCCGCGCAGATCACGATTGGCATCCCCAATACGATGCACCTGGCCGCTCTGCGCGATGACTTCCTCGAGTTCTGCGACGGCATGAACCTCGATGCAATCATGGACCCGATGAAATTCTGAATGAGACTCCAGTAAACGACATGAGCGAAACCAGCACGGTGAAAATTGGCAAGCGGGTCCCCAACCTTTCAGGAAAGACGGATTCAGATACCACGCTTGCCCTGAAATCGCTTCGAGAAAAATGGCTTGTCATCTACTTCTATCCGCGCGACGCGACACCGGGATGCACGACCGAAGCCGGCGATTTCCGCGACCTGCATTCCCGCTTCCGCAAGCACAACTGCGAGATCCTCGGCGTCTCCCGCGATTCAGTTGCCTCGCACGCACGCTTTCGGGCCAAGCAGGAGCTGCCCTTCCAGCTGATTGCCGACGTCGACGAAACCTGGTGCAAAGCCTTTGACGTCATCCACGAGAAGGTTCTCTACGGCAAACGACATCTCGGCATCGTTCGCAGCACCTTTCTCATCGATCCCCAGGGAATCCTGCGTGCTGAATGGCGCAAGGTCAAAGTCCCCGGGCACGCCGCTGCGGTTCTGGAGCAGTTGACCGCCGAGTGAGCACACGCGAATTCCGATTTCCACACCACTCGCGGCAGACTTGCTGCGGCACCTTTTCCCATTCTTTCAATGAGGCTCGTGCATGACTCGAGGCAAACGCATCTACGTACTCGACACCAATGTGCTGATGCACGACCCGACCTCGCTGTTCCGCTTCGAGGAACACGATGTCTTCATTCCGATGACTGTGCTTGAGGAACTCGATGCGGCCAAGAAAGGCTTGTCCGAAGTTTCCCGCAATGCGCGCCAGGTCAGCCGTTTTATCAACGAGTTGATTGAAAGCAACAAGACACGAAAGATCGACGAAGGCCTGGATCTGAATTTGCCCCAGGGCTTGCGCCTCGATCAGAGCGCCAAGGTCGGTCGCCTGTATTTCCAGACCCTGCCCGCCGAGGTCGGCAACGGCAAGAAGCGTCGCCTGCCAGACAACCTGATTCTTGCCTCGGTCATCGCCCTGGTCGAAGCGCATCCGGAAACACCGGTCGTGCTGGTGACCAAGGACATCAATCTGCGCATCAAGGCTTCGATCGCCGCGATCACCGCCGAAGACTACGAAAACGACCGGGCACTGGATGATTTCAGCCTGCTGTATGCCGGCCACGATGAAATGACCGAGGATTTCTGGGAGCGTCACGCTGATCTGCGCTCATGGTCCGAGCGCGGGCATACGTTCTACGAGATGCCGACAACCGAAGCGGAAGACTGGCATCCGCACCAGTTTCTCTATCTGCCCGGCGAAAACGGTATCGAACTGCGTGTACTCAGGGTCTCCGACGGCAAGGCAACCCTGCAGGTGGTCGATGACTACTTCCAGGGTTCGCATACGATCTGGGGAATTCAGGCTCGCAATCGCGAACAGAATTTCGCCCTCAATGTGTTGATGGATCCCGAAGTCGATTTCGTCAGCCTGCTCGGCATGGCGGGAACCGGCAAAACCCTGCTCGCTCTGGCTGCGGGACTCGCACAGGTCATGGATCAGCAGCGCTACCGCGAAATCATCATGACCCGCGCGACGGTTTCTGTCGGCGAGGATATCGGCTTCCTGCCTGGTACCGAGGAGGAAAAAATGACGCCATGGATGGGCGCGCTGACCGATAATCTCGAAGTGCTGACGTCACCACAGGAAGGCGGAGCATGGGGCCGTGCGGCAACCAACGACCTGCTTGCATCACGGATCAAGATCCGGGCCATGAATTTCATGCGCGGCCGCACCTTTCTCAACCGCTATGTGATTATCGACGAGGCCCAGAATCTCACCCCGAAACAGATGAAAACCCTGATCACGCGCGCCGGACCCGGCACGAAGATCGTCTGCCTCGGCAATGTTGAGCAAATTGATACGCCGTACCTGACCGAAACAACTTCTGGCCTGACCTACGCCGTGGACCGCTTCAAGCATTGGGAACATTCCGCGCACTTGACCTTGCGCCGAGGTGAGCGCTCACGACTGGCCGATATTGCGTCCGAGGTGCTTTGAGAGCCGGGATTCGGGAGCCGGGATTCCGGGTTCGGAAAAGCGAAACGCAGTCTCGCCATAAACCCGTAGGGGCTCCCTTCAGGGACGATGCTTTCCGTCGACATGGAGTGAACGCTCGCCCATAAACGGGCTCCTGCGAAACACCGTGAGCGGAGAGCGGAAGAAGCGAAAGCGGCTTGCCGCAAACCCGTAGGAGCAGGCTTCAGTTGCCTTAATGCAACCAGCCTTCACTTCGCCACGCAGCACGACTGGCGAACCTTCTGAGTGCCATGACGATTGCGCCACTTGATCAGCGTTGCCTTAAGCGCTTATTGCTGACCGCTTGCCGGCATCAAAACTGGACTCCCCAGGCGGCTTGATATTCAATCTGGCTGCCGGTGGTACTCAAGTTTGCGCGATAGCTCGGTACACCGAGAAAGTACGGAGCGTTCGAGTAAATCGCCTGCAGGCTCAATGATGCCTGTTTGCCGGTGCTACGCGAGTAGCCAAAACCGATAGTCCGCGTGGCCAGATTGGCATCCAGCGCATTTCTCAGCAGAGACGATGAAGGGGATGGTTGCTGTCCCGTGGTGTAACGCAGCTCGAAACTACCGAGACGCGCGTCCTGCCAGCTCCAACCCGCCGAATAGACGGTCAAGTCATCCCAGGCAAAGTTCGGACTCGCGCCGGAACCGAGCAAGGCAAGAAAACGACGTGGCAAGGCGGGGCTGGTGAATGGCGTAATCTCGCTGTACATCACACGCTGCGCACCGAGATCGATACTCGTCGATGGCGTCAATGCGAAACTTACACCCACGCTCGCACTGGCCGGGATATCAAACTGCCCCGGATCGGTATAGACGCCACGCAGGGAGTTCATCGCATCCATGTTGACGTGCGATTGATAGGCGGCACTCCAGCTCACTCGCTCTGTCAGCGCGCTTCCTGCATCAAACCGCAAGCCCGCACCGTAGGAAGTCTCGCCGGCCATCACTGGCCAGATTGGTATGCCGTTGCTCAGTGAGGATTCGCCAAAGCCGAGACTGGCGTAGCGCTGATAAGCAAGAATCGCGGTCACTCCCAGCGAACCGCCAGAACCCCATTGTGTCGTGAATGTCGGCGCGACAATGGTGCGCTTCAAGCCCGGAACCGGCAGTTCGGCACTGATATCAAGCTGAGGGCCGGCCAGCGCCTGGGCTCGGCCATCAACAACCTGGCTTGCCACCGACAGACTCAGGGTGCCAATCGTTTGCCCCTGCAGCGATTGAAGCAGCACAGAAAAATCAGCCAGCGTTTGCGTGTCCGTGATCTCGGGAACGTCGCGCGCTACGGGGGGAGCCCATGAAAACGCCGGGGTGATGCTCGACAGGGCATAGTTGCGCCAACGATGCGGCACGCTTGCAGCACTTTCGCCGGCAACAGTCGACTCAGGCGACGCTGCGGAGAGCATCGACGCGTTGGCCGAAAAGGAAAGGGGGAGCGTCAGCGCGATGCTGATCGCTCCCACCAAACTTGCTGTTGCTGCTGCTGTTGGCCGCTGCATTGCCCTGTTGCTGCGGTTAGGAAAAGAAGTGTGTTCTGCTAGGTGCGGATATTGGCGGAAAAGCAACAGCGGGTCAAGTACGCAACAACATCAACTTGCACGCCGTTTCCTGAAACCGTACAAGGGGTTGGAACATGCGACGCGGCCCCATTCAGGCCCCGCGTTGCCGATTAACTGTTGCAGGAAACCAACACTATGACTTTTCCCGATGCGCGCGAGCGTCCAGCCATTGCCTTGACCATCGCCGGTTCCGATTCCGGTGGCGGCGCGGGCATTCAGGCCGACTTGCGCAGCTTTGCCGCCTTTGGCGTCCATGGACTCACGGCCATCACTGCGATTACGGCACAAAACACCTGCGGCGTCAGTGCCATACAAATGGTGTCGCAACGGCTTGTCGAGGCGCAGATCAAGGCCGTGCTTGACGATTTCCCGGTTGCCGCGATCAAGATCGGCATGATCGGAACGCCCGGACTGTGCCGAACAATCAGTCGGGCGCTGGCAAACCATCGCGAAATTCCGCTGATCGTGGATCCGGTACTGGTTGCCACCACGGGCGCATCGCTGGCCCGCGGAAAAATGGTTGCGGCGATTCGCCGCAACCTGATCCCGTTGGCCGACCTGTTGACCCCGAATCTGCCCGAAGCCGAGCAATTGCTGGACCGTCGGATCGAAAGCCGCGATCAGCTGCTGGATGCCGCGCATGAACTTCGCGCCGCCGGAGCTTCGGCGGTTTTGCTCAAGGGCGGCCATTTGCCCGGCACCGAGGTCAGCGACGTACTCGTCACTGCGCACAACGTGCAATGGTTTTCACACCCGCGAATCGATGTCGAAGGCCATGGCACCGGGTGCACGCTGGCAGCAGCCATTGGCGCAGGAATGGCGACTGGCTCAAGCCTGGAAACCGCCGTTGCCGGGGCCATCGATTTCGTCAATCGCGCGCTGCAACTTGCCTACCGACCCGGTCGCGGCAGCATCGTTGTTCTCGATCATCTGGCCGCGTCGTAAAGAGCCTCAGCCGCCAACCCGTTCGATCAGGGCGTCGGTAAAGCTTGATGTAGTGCCATTGCCGCCGAGATCGGGAGTCAGGCGGTCACGCGCTTCGAGGGTCGCACGAATCGCTTCACGGACCTGTCGGGCCTGATCGTCGTGGCCGATATGGCTGAGCATCTGCGCCGCGCCAAGAAGCAAGGCGCAAGGATTGGCCACGCCCTTGCCGGCAATATCAGGGGCCGAACCATGTACCGCCTCGAAAATCGCAACATCGGCGCCGATATTCGCCCCGGGTGCGAGACCGAGACCACCGACCAGGCCAGCGCACAGATCGGAAATGATGTCGCCAAACAGGTTGGTGGTGACGATCACATCGAATTGCTGCGGGTTCATGACCAGTTGCATGCAGGTGTTGTCGACGATCATCTCGTTGAAGGCAATGTCGTTGTATTCCTTTGCGACATCGCGGGCAGCCTTGAGGAAGATGCCTGAAGTCGTCTTCATGATATTGGCCTTGTGCACCGCGGTGACCTTCTTGCGGCGCTGCTTGCGGGCCAGCTCAAAGGCGTAGCGGACGATGCGCTCGCTGCCATGGCGCGAGTTGCGGATCAACGATTGTGCAAATTCGCCATCCTCGGACAAGGTCTGGCCTTCCGATCCATAGGCACCTTCGGTGTTTTCACGCACGGTGATGATGTCGATATTTTCGTAGCGTGCCTTGGTCCCCGGAAAGGTGATCGCCGGGCGCACGTTCGCGTAAAGATCAAAGCGCTTGCGCAATTCGACATTCAGCGAACTGAAGCCGCCGCCGATCGGCGTGGTCAGCGGCCCCTTCAGGGCGATCTTGTATTTGCCGATCACATCCAGCGTCGCTTGCGGAAGAAGTTCCCCAACACTTTGTTGCGCAGCGACACCGGCCTCGACGAACTCGTATTCGAGACCGATCTTCAGTGCGTCGAGGACACGCAACACCGAATCGACGATTTCCGGGCCGATACCATCACCACGAACTACCGCAATTGTTTGACTCATCGGTGTCTCAACTCCACGAAGCTGGCTTGCCCAAGAAGGCAAAGGGCGGGCATTATCCGGAAATGATGGCGCATCGCACAACCAAGCATCTTGAATCGGTCCGGACTGAACGCTTTTGGCTTCTGCTCGCGACCCTGCTCATCGGCCTGTTCTGCACGACGTTTGGCGTCGCAAGCGGTCGGGTCGATGACGATATCCAGGTTCGCCTTGAAAGTGCGTCCGAGTTTGCGCCGCAATGGCCACCTGATCTGATCATCGAGGGCCTGTGGAGCAGCACATGCCTGCCACGCATCGTCGATACCCGTGTTGTCGGACTGCACATCGATATCCAGCTCAACGTCGACGCCAAGCGCTGTACCGCCGCGTCAACACCGTTCCAATTGAAGGTCAATCCGGCGCGTGAAGCCGGTTTGCCGCAACTCCCGCTCGGCGTCTTCCAGGTGCGCATGTTTCTTCGCCACGGCAGCGGCAGCAATGAACTGATCGCCTTCCGCCTGCTTCGCTCTGGTGGAATTGATGCGCGCCCTCACCCTGAAAACGGCTTCTGGTGGTCGATACCAACCCTCGACGACAGTCCAGCCCTGAACGGCAATGGCCTTTCGGTCGAACAGCAGGGCGAAAATCTGGCGATCACCTGGCTCAGCTATGAGGGCGGCCGGCCGGTCTGGTATTTCGGCAGCACGCCAATGCGTGGAAGCATTGCGCGTATTGAGCTGCTGCGCATGATCGGCGGAGGTGAGGCATTTTCCGGCCCCAACGCCGCGCCCGGCATCGAACCAGGCCTGTCGATGAACCTGCAGTTTCTTTCACCGTTGCACGCCACCGCCTGGCTGGTGCAACACGCTGCCCTCGGCTCCGAT
>NZ_DASSYD010000036.1:0-3830 GCF_035703485.1 Dokdonella sp.
GCGGGCTGATGTCATGCACGAAGCGTGACGGGGCAGGAATCCGTTGTCTGTAGGAAATCGCTGACAGAAGGGGTAGGAAATTGTCGGGATTGTGGATGTCCCGGTCTTGCCCGGTCTTGGATAGTGGATGTCCCGGTCTTGTGAGGCCTAACGCTTGAAGTAACCGGCGACGAAACCGCGTAGCGGTTTTGGCGTCCGGTTGACTGAATTGTTATAAGTCAGGCCCACCAGCTTCGTTCTCCATTGAGTCCCAGAACTCGCTGTCGAGCTTTTTGATTTGGACGGTGTGTTCAACTTGCACACCAACCCCATACTCGTACAGATATTCGGCGAGCTTTTGACCGTCGATGAGTATAAGTGTTGTGGTGCCGTTCAAGCCTGCGGCGTACTGCGCGGCACCCTTTGAGAATGAAGAGGTGGTGATGAACACGCCCTTGTTTGACTGCGCTACGGCGAGTGCACCGACGAAGCTCTGGATTTCTTGCCTGCCGACACTATTGGCTTGCGCGTAGCGCTTTGCCTGGATGTGGATACGGCCAAACCCCAAAACATCTTCTTTGATGATGCCATCAATGCCGCCATCGTTGGTGTATGAGGTGACCAGGCCAGACTGCGTGATCTCGCCGCCATATCCCATTTTTTGCAGAAGTAGCACGACGAGACTTTCAAACTCGCGCGGCGTCTTGGAAAGAATGGTGTCTATGAGCTCTTGATAACGAGCCTGACGAATTTTCTTTGCGGACTCGTACAGCTCTTCCTGCGGGGTCAGATTTTCCTCGTCGAGCGCGACCTTGTCGGCCTTGGCCGGTTTGTTGTCTTGCTGCTTGGCGAACTGTGTAGCTATGAATTGGTTGAGCGCTTCAGGAGCTTTAAGTTTTTCCTTGCCGAGGTCATTGATCTCGTACACGCCCCGCTTGGGCTTGCTCAGTAGCCCAGCCATGTTCATGTAGCTTAGCGCCCAACTGATACGGTCGTAGAAGATTTTCCCATTGCCCGAGTCGTACTCTTCCTGCACCTCGGCATCGGACAGACCAAAATGCTCGGCCAGCGGCTGCTCGAACTCGCGCAACTTCAATTGCCCACGTTCTGCAAGCAGCGATAAGGCTGGCACACGGATTTGGTCATGCTTGGGAATGCTCACAAACTCTCCCCTGACTTATAACGCGAACTAGACCCCACAATGGAATCTATTCGCGAAGCCTAACATGGAAGGATGGCACAACGTGACGAAACATTTTCGTGGCGAATCAACAAGATTCGTGAGGCACGCCGTCTAAACCTCAAGCCTAATCCAGCACTATTTTTCGTCGCCGGATATCCTTAGTAGCAGCGCAAGCGTGACTCGTGTCCCGCATCGCAGAAAACTGGCGGCGATTGTTGCGCCGTATCCGCACAGTTAAGTCTCCCCCTCCCCCAACCGCTCCCCACACCGCTGACAAAACCGCGCCCCGGCATAGTGGTGCTCCTCTCCACACCGCGCGCACGCCACACCCGTCTCCGCGATGGTAGCTACCGCAGCGCCTTCAGCCCGACGTTGAATCCCAGCCTGCACCAATTGCGCGCCAAAAATCCCGGTCGGCACGGCGATAATCCCGTAGCCAATCAAAATCATGATCGAGGTGATGAACTGGCCCAGCGGCGTCTGCGGGGTGATGTCGCCGAAGCCGACCGTGGCCATGGTCACGATGGCCCAGTACATCGCGTGCGGGATGCTTGAGAATCCGTGTTCGGGGCCTTCGACGAGGTACATGACCGCGCCGAACACAACGGTGATCAGCAGCACGAACAGAACGAACATGCCGATCTTGCGTCGACTCGCGTAGAGCGCGCGGATAAGTTCGGAGCCCTCGTTGGAGTATTCGACCATTTCGAGGATGCGGAACACGCGCAGGATGCGCAGTACGCGGATGACCAGCAGGTGATCGGCGCCGACGACGAACAGGCTGATGTAGGTGGGCAGTGCGGCCATCAGATCGATCAGGCCGTAGAAACTCAGTACGTAGCGCATCGGCCGTCGCACCAGGCTCAGGCGCAGGAAGTATTCCAGGGTAAATGCAATCGTGAATACCCATTCGATGGCGTAGAAGATCTTGCCGTATTGCGCGTGCAGCAGGGCAACGCTGTCGAGCAGCGCGGTTATCACGCTGACCAGGATCACACCGAGCAGGATTACATCGAAACGGCGCTCGTCCGGCTCGTGATGGCGGAAAATGACGCGGAACCAGTAGCCGCGCCAGCCCTTGGTCGAGGCGGGTCGGAAGCGTGGCTCCATCCATTCTTCGGTCTTCATGCCTGTGTTCGCCTGTTCAGCCGGTGTGCGCCGATTGCCGATTTTCGCGCAGGCAGAGGATAGCAGCAGGCAATCCCTTTGCCCGCACCGCCCAGGCAGAGATTTCGATGGGTCCGCCGCTCAACGCAGGAGCAGGACCGGAATGAGACAGGTGCGCAGGATCTGTGTGGTCGTGCTGCCGAGGATCAGACTGCGGATGCGCGAGTGGCCGTAAGCACCCATGACGATCAGATCGATCGCATGATCCTGCACATGACGCGCGATGACCGCTTCGGCGGCGCCGGCGATGACATGCACGTTGACTGCGAAACCCGCGTCGCTGAGTTGCTCGCGGGCCCATTCAAGGCCATCGGTTTCGCTGCCCGGCTCACCAACCATGAGCAGATCACAGGCAATGCCTTTCAGCAACGGGCTGGCGCAGACCATTTCGATGCAGCGTCGTGTGGTCGCGCTGCCATCGAAGGCGATAAGGAATTTCTGCGGTGGCGTGAACGTACGTGAGGCGACCAGCACCGGACGGTGCACGGCACGCACGACACGTTCGAGGTTGCTGCCAAGGTGGCCCTTGGAGAAATCTGCGTGCTCGCCGCGTTTGCCGATCACGAACAGGCGCGCGTCGGCTTCGAGTTCGAGCAGCGTATCGAGCAGACCACCGTGGCGCAGACGCATTTCGGCTTCGATGCCGGCGTTTTCGCGGGCCAGCACACGGGCTTGCTCAAGCAGGCGGCGACCGCCTTCCTGGGCCAGGCGCGAGCGGCTTTCGTCGAGTTCGCTGAGTTCGACGAGCAGATCTTCGCGATCGCCGAGGATCAGATTGCCACTGAGATCCTGCCTCGCCGGTGTCGCACTCGGGCGATCGATGGCATGGACGAATTCGAGTGGCGCGTCGAGGCGGGCGGCAGCCCAGACAGCGAGTCCGGCGACGCTGGTCGCGTAACTCGACAGGTCGATTGCGGCCAGTACGCGACCGTCGGCATGAATCAGGGTCGATGATGTCATCAGCGTGTCCTCAGTGGCCCATCAGGTTTTCGGCATCGGGCTTGTCATGGACACCAAGCCGGTCGACCAGGGTGCTGCTCGCCTCGTTGAGGCCAATCACTTCGACCACCGTACCTTCACGGCGGAACTTGATCACCACTTTATCCAGCGCGCCGACAGCCGAGAGATCCCAGAAGTGCGCATGCGAGACATCGATGGTGACGCGTTCGAGCACTTCGCGGAAATCGAAACGCTGCACGAAGGCATCAGCCGAGGCAAAAAACACCTGGCCGGTGATCGTGTAGTGGCGCGTGCGTCCTTCATCGGCCGAGGTGGATCCGACATGCAATACGCGGCCGACCTTGCGCGCGAAGAACAACGCCGACATCAGCACGCCGACGAGCACGCCCTTGGCCAGATCATGCGTGGCGACGACGACGACGACGGTCGAGACCATGACCAGGCTCGATGATTTCGGGTAGGTGCGCAGATTGACGATCGAGCTCCAGCTGAAGGTACCGATCGAGACCATGATCATCACCGCGACCAGTGCCGCCATCGG
>NZ_DASSYD010000065.1:0-16157 GCF_035703485.1 Dokdonella sp.
GATCGCGTCGGCATCCAGAGTCTCGCCCGGGCCGGTTACGATCCGCTGGCCATGGCCGAGACTTTCGCCACGATGCAGCGCGTAATGCGAGTCAATGGTGTCGACATACCCGAATTCCTGCGCACCCATCCGGTTGATGTAAACCGTATCGCCGATGCCAAGGCGCGCGCGATTCAGCTCGACAAGATGCGCGAACCGATCATGCAATCGCATTCACTGGCGGCAACCGTGGCGCCTGCGACTGCGCCATCAAGCAGCTCCGTGCCGCTGGATCTTTCCCTGCCGACTAACGCAAGCAGCCAGGCACGCTCAGTGAGCCCCCGCGATAGCGAATACTTCAAACTGATGCGCGAGCGCGCACGCACCCTCAATGCGGACTCTGCAAATGCGATTCTGCGTTACTACAGCGATGAGCTGAAACGCAATCCCGAAGCTGATACGCCATCCAACCACTACGGCTATGCATTGGCACTGGTCCGCACACGCCAGGCCGGCAAGGCGGTGGAGGAATTCGAGAAACTGGTTGCCGCCGATCCTGCCAGCCCGGTGTTCCAGCTCGGCATGGCCGAGGCCGAAGATCAGTCGGGACAGAAAGCCAGGGCGTTCGATCGCTTCGAACGTCTCAGCGCCAACTTCCCTGGCAATCGAGCGATCGCGCTGGCCTTCACCGAGGCCTTGCTGGCCAGGGGCGATGAAAAGTCCGCAAGGCGCGCACAGGATCTCATCCGCCCCCTGCTCGGCCGCTACAGCGAAGATCCGGATCTGCAGCGCAGTTTCGCCCGTGCCAACGAGCTTGCCGGGGACAAGGTGCGTGCCGCCGAAGCCTACGCGGAGTGGGCCTATCTCAATGGTCATGCCGAAGATGCGCTGAACCAGCTCAAGGCACTCTCCAGCAAGTACGAGTTGAGCTACTACCAGCGCGCTCGCGTCGATGCGCGCATCACGGCGATGACACCAGCGGTGCTGGAGCTGCGCAAAAGTGAAAGACGCTCGCCGGACAGTGACGGGTTTTCCAGGAACCCGACATCCGCGCTGGAGTGCCGCGTTCGCGACTGCTACGACCCGTCATGGCGGCGTAACATTCCTCGGTTGCAATAGTGACGCCCTGCATCGATCGATTCCGCTCATGGATCAGCGGATACACAGGAATGTCGCAAGGAGTCCATTCCGGGCTCCAACCCAAGTGAAGCCGTGCAAAAACACATCCTTATCGTCGAAGACGAGCCCGCCATACGAGACATGGTTGCCTTTGCCCTGCGCAAGGCGGGCATGCAGGCGATCCACGCTGCCGACGTCCGCGCCGCGCAGACCGCGATCGCCGAACGGGTGCCCGATCTGATCCTGCTTGACTGGATGTTGCCGGGAACCAGTGGCATCGAATTTGCCCGCCGCTTGCGCCGGGAAGAATTGACTCGCGACACTCCGGTCATCATGTTGACCGCGCGTGGCGAGGAAGCCGATCGCGTCAACGGGCTGGATGCCGGAGTCGACGATTACGTCGTCAAACCGTTCTCGGCACGCGAGCTGATTGCGCGTATTCGAGCAGTGTTGCGACGCACCCATGGCGAGGACAGCGACGGGGTCATCGAAGTCGCAGGCCTGCGTATCGACAGTGCCGCGCACCGGGTCCATGCAGCCGATCAGATCATTCCGATCGGACCCACCGAATATCGATTGCTGCACTTTTTCATGACCCATCCGGACCGGGTCTACTCGCGCAGCCAGTTGCTTGATCATGTCTGGGGCGGCGGTGTCTATGTCGAGGAGCGCACGGTAGATGTGCATATCCGTCGTCTGCGCGTGATCCTCGCTCCACACGGCCTGGATGGTTACGTACAGACTGTACGTGGTGCCGGCTATCGATTTTCTGCAAGCACATGAGCAGGCACGGCGGAGCAAGGCGCAGGCAGCTGCTGGACAAGCTTCGTGCCTTTCAAGCTGCGGCCATGGCCCTGCCGGATGCACTCGTTGCCGTGGATGCCGATCATCGCATCCGCTGGTTCAATACGGCAGCCGGACAAATGCTTGGTCTGCAACATCCAGCTGATGTCGAGCGCCTGGTTGGCGAGGCGATTGCCATCCCCGGATTGACTGACTGGATTGCCAGCGGCGCGGCCGATCCGCTGCCCGATGTCGCAGCCCCGGGCAACCCGGAACTCAGTCTGAGCCTGCGCCTGATTTCCTACGCCGAGGATCACGCGGTGCTGCTCGCGCGCGATGTCAGCCAATTGTTGCGCCTGGAAAAGATGCGCCGTGACTTCGTCGCCAACGTTTCGCATGAACTGCGGACCCCGCTGACCGTCGTCCATGGCTACCTGGACCTGATCGAACCGGAGCAGATTCCCGAGTACGAATCGATCATTCGTGAGTTGCGCAGCCAGTCGCGACGCATGACCCAGATCGTCGAAGATTTGCTCACCTTGTCGCGCCTGGATGCCGAAGAGACCCTGCCGAAGGCGCGCGTGGTCATGCGTGCGTTGGTATCCACCTTGAAACGCGATGCCGAGGGCTTGAGTCAGGGCCGCCACGATATCGATATCAGCATCGAAGGCAGACACGATTTGCGCGGGTCATCGAGGGATCTCTACAGTGCCTTCTCGAATCTGGTCAGCAATGCCGTACGCTACACCCCGGTGGGTGGCAGCATCCGGATAATCTGGTCGAGCAGTGAAACCACTGCCCGGCTGCGTGTCATCGACAGCGGGCATGGCATTTCCGCTGAGCATATTCCACGATTGACCGAGCGCTTCTATCGCGTTTCCACCAGCCGCTCCCGCGAATCAGGTGGCACCGGCCTCGGCTTGTCCATCGTGAAACACGTACTGCAGTTGCATGATGCGCATCTTGAGATTCAAAGCGAAGTTGGCAAAGGCAGTACCTTTTCCTGCATCTTTGCCGGGAACCGCCTGCTCCAACCCGAGCACGATCCAGAGGAAACCTGAGTGAAATCGATGAAGCTGGAAGAGATCAAGGGGACCCCGCCGATCGCGAGCGAAATCGAAGCCGCCCCATCTGCCAGCAACCTGCATCCGGAATTTAGTGATCCCGCGCTTTTCCTCAATCGCGAGCTGGCCCAGATCGAGTTCAATTCGCGGGTCATGGCCCAGGCCGAGGACCCCGACACTCCGTTGCTTGAGCGTCTGCGCTTCATGTGCATTTCGTGCACCAATCTCGATGAGTTTTTCGAGGTGCGGGTCGCCGTGCTCAAGCATCACCAGGCATTTGGCGAAGATCAGCCGCGCGCGGACGCAATGTCCATCTCAGAAATTCTTGCCTTGATCCGTGAGCGCAGCCTGCTTCTGGTCAAGAAGCAATACGCCTTCTGGAATGAAACCCTGCTGCCTGAACTGAAACGCGAAGGCATTCACTTTCTCGATCGCAACGTCTGGACGATCAAGCAGAAGCGCTGGCTGCAAGGCTATTTCCGCAACGAGACCCTGCCTGTCCTGTCACCGCTGGGACTCGATCCGGCGCATCCGTTCCCACGCATTCTCAACAAGAGCCTGACCCTGGCTGTCGTGCTTGCCGGCAAGGACGCGTTTGGTCGCGAAGGCCACATGGCCTTGTTGCGCGCACCACGTTCGCTGCCGCGGATCATCCGTTTGCCAGACGAGATTTCCGAAGGCTGCATTTCGTTCGTATTTCTTTCGGATCTGCTCCATGAGTTCATGGATGAGTTGTTCCCGGGCATGCAGGTCAAGGGCTCCTACCAATTCCGCGTGACCCGCAACAGCGAACTCTTTGTCGACGAGGAAGAAGTTGAGAACCTCGCCCTGGCCTTGCGCGACGAACTGCGTGGCCGCGGCTACGCCAAGGCGGTTCGACTTGAAGTGGGAGCCAACTGCCCGCGCGCGATCACAACCCTGCTCGAACACAATTTCGAGCTCAGCGACCAGGATGTCTATCTATGTGAAGGTCCGGTCAACGTCAGTCGCAGCATCGCGATATACGATCAGATTGATCGCCCCGACCTGAAATATCCGGCCTTTGTGCAGCGTGTCAATCCGCCGACCATTGAAGGCGAAAGCCTGTTTTCGGCAATTCGTCAGGAAGACATCCTGCTGCATCAGCCGTTCGAATCTTTCGCGACGGTCAGCGAACTGGTCAAACAGGCCAGCGTTGATCCTGATGTGCTGGCGATCAAGCAAACCCTGTATCGCGCCGGTACCGATTCGAAACTGGTCGATCACCTCATCGTTGCAGCCAGACTTGGCAAGGACGTGACTGTCGTTGTCGAATTGCGTGCTCGCTTCGACGAGGAAGCCAATCTGCGCCTGGCCAACCGGTTGCAGGAGGCCGGCGTGCAGGTGGTCTATGGCGTCGTCGGCTTCAAGACCCACGCCAAGATGTTGCTCATCGTGCGTCGTGAAGCAGACGGCCTGCGTCGCTATGTGCATTTGTCTACCGGAAACTATCACCCGGTTACTTCGCGCCTCTACACCGACTTCGGCCTGATGACGGCCCATCCAGGAATTGGTGAAGACGCACACCTGTTGTTCCTTCAGCTTTCCGGACTCGGCCCGATCATTCACCTCAAGCACCTGTTGCACTCACCGTTCACGCTGCACGAGGGCTTGCTCGCGAGGATCGGGCGAGAAACCCAAAATGCGCGATCCGGCAAGAAGGCGCGCATCATCGTCAAGATCAATGCGCTCAACGAACCGACCGTGATCAAGATGCTTTACGCGGCTTCGGGCGCGGGCGTTGAAATCGATCTGATCGTGCGCGGCGCCTGTACCTTGCGACCTGGAATTCCCGGCGTATCGGAGAACATCCGGGTGCGCTCTATCGTTGGACGCTTTCTTGAACACAGTCGTGTCTACTGGTTTCAGAACGAAGATGCGCCGGAGATTTTCTGCTCAAGTGCCGACTGGCTTGACCGCAACCTGCTGCGCCGCGTTGAAACCTGTTTTCCGATTCTCGATCCCGAGCTGGCCACGCGCGTTTTCGAGGAAGCCCTGCAGAACTATCTGGCCGACAACACCCAAGCGTGGCAACTGCATCCGGATGGAACGTATTCACGAATCCAGGCCGGTGCTGATGAACCACACTCGGCACAATCGTTTCTGCTGGAGAAGCTCTGCTCGTGAAACCCATCGCACTTCCCGACGAAATTCGTGAAGGCGATCTGATCGCCGCCGCCGATATCGGCTCCAACAGCTTTCATTTGATTGTTGCCCGCTACACGCATGGCGAACTGCGCGTCATTGATCGCCTGCGGGAAAGCGTTCGCCTCTCGGCCGGTTTGCGCAAGGACGGCGGCCTGACCCGCGAACGTCGCGAGATTGCATTCAGATGCCTCGCCCGTTTCGGCCAGCGACTGGCCGGGTTCCAGCCCGACCACGTTCGTGCCGTTGCGACCAATGCGGTACGCCAGCTGGCTCATCCGCAAGCGTTCCTGCTGCCGGCGGAAACCGCTCTGGGTCATCCGATCGAAGTCGTCTCCGGTCGCGAGGAAGCTCGCCTGATCTACCAGGGCGTGGCCCATGGGCTGCCATCAAGCGAACACAAGCGGCTGGTCATCGACATTGGCGGCGGCAGTACCGAATTCATCATCGGTCGCGGCTACGAAGCCCTTGAGCGTGAAAGTCTGCAGGTCGGCTGCATTGCCAGCACCCTGCGCTTCTTTGAAGACGGCAAGATCACGCCTCGACGCTGGAAACAGGCGCATTCCGAAATCGCCGTCGAACTGCAGCAATTCGGTGCCCACTATCGGGAGCGCGGCTGGAGCGAGGCCATCGGCTCGTCGGGAACCATGAAGGCCATCGGCAGTATCGTCCAGGCCAGCGGCTGGTCGGAACAAGGCATTACTGCCGACTCTCTGGCACAACTTCGTGAAGCACTGCTCGTCGCCGGCAGCAGCGATCGTCTCGATTTGCCCGGACTCTCCAGTGACCGGATCAGCGTCATCGCCGGAGGCGTGGTCATTCTCGACACCGTCTTCAAGACCTTCGGCCTGACCCAGATGAAGGTCTGTGAGACGGCCATGCGCGAGGGTGTGCTCTACGACATGCTTGGTCGCGCCCTACACACCGATTCGCGCAATACCAGCATCAGCGCCTTGGCCGATCGTTACCAGGTCGATCCGCAACAGGCGGCTCGTGTAGCCGAAACCGCCAATGTGCTGTTTACCCAGGCCAGTGAAAGCTGGGAGCTCGATGTCGCCGCGCAGGAGATTCTCGGCTGGTGCGCACATGTCCACGAAATAGGTCTGGCCATTGCCCACAGCCAGTACCAGACACACGGCGCATACATCGTTGGTCACTCCGATCTTGCTGGCTTCAGCCGCCAGGAACAGCAGCAAATGGCGGCCATCCTGCGCTCGCATCGACGCAAACCCGATGCCGAGGGTCTGCGCGAATTGCCACCGCGAATGCAACCGGAAACCCAGCGCCTTGTTGCCTTGTTGCGGCTTGCCGTGCTGCTGCATCGCGCACGCAGGGACGAGCCACTTCCGGAAATGCGCCTGCACGTGGAGGACAGCCTGATGACGCTCGAGTTGCCATCCATCTGGCTCGACAATCATGCCTTGACGCGGATTGATCTCGACAAGGAGCGCGACTATCTCAAGAAGATCGATATCAAGCTGGTCGTGGCGAGATCCGGCAAACGCGCGGCGTCGGCATGATTGCTGTGGATACGCAGCGCGTCTCCGAAAGCGGAAACTTTCCGCGTATCAATGCAGTCCCTGATTGTCGACACCCATGCGAGAACATCACCCGATGAGGAAATGGCTGAAGGACAATCGTGGCATCCTCGTTTTCATTGTTTGCCTCGGCTTGTTCCGCACGGCAATCGCCGACTGGAATCCGGTGCCAACCGGTTCGATGCGGCCGACGATTCTCGAAGGAGACGTGGTCCTGGTGAATCGCCTCGCCTACGACCTCAAGCTGCCGCTGACCGATTTTTCGCTGGCCCATCTGGGTGACCCGCAACGCGGCGACATCGTGACTTTCAGCTCGCCGAAAGATGGCACCCGCCTGATCAAGCGCCTCGTCGCCATCCCCGGCGATATTGTCGAGCTACGCAATAACCGGCTCTATATCAATCACCAGGCGGCCGAATATTCCAACATCACCGAAGTGCGCGAGCCGATCGGGCACGGACGATTCGTCAATGCGACTCGGGTGACTGAAAACGTCGATGGCAGCCGTCGCTCTGTGCAATTCCTCCCGGTTCTCGACAAGAAGAGCAATTTCGGGCCTGTCGTTGTGCCCGATGACGAGTACTTCATGATGGGCGACAACCGCGATGACAGCAAAGACTCCCGTTACATCGGCTTCGTCCCGCGCGACCTGATCATTGGCCGCGCCGGACACATCGTTGTTTCAGCCGACATCAAGCACGACTGGAAGCCTCGGTTCGACCGTATCGCGAGCCCGCTAAGGTAACGCTTCAGCCGCGTTTGCCGGTGCAAGGTCGAGCTGGTACGGCGGCGCAAACCAGAAAGGAATCCGATAAGTACGGCTCGCGTCACCAGCGCTGGCTGCGGGGTTCCAGGTGACCACGAGTTCATGCTGCCCAGGTACAAGTGCGTTCATCGCCAGATAGCCCTGCAAACCACGCATGCCGAGATCGCGATGCTCGGCGGCAACAAAGTCGTCGACCTCGACTGGCTGACCATCGAGCGTTATTGACCACAAGGAAATCAGGCAGGCATGCCTCGACATCGTCGAGGAAGCATCCGCACAGCGTTCGCGGATCGGCCCGTTGTCGAAATTCGGAATGTAAGGCAGAAACAGCCGCAGTCGCGAGTCGGCAACCAGATCGCCCGGGATCATCGGCACATACAACAGACGATCTTCTGCACCACGCTGGTTTTCGTAGCTGGCCGAACGCATTCCCGAATCGATATCCGCGTCAGGCATGAACGCGTAGCTGCCAAACGGCGCAAACTCGCGAACCAGCCGAGGCTGGATCATCCCGACAATGACGGTAGAGAACAACACGAGCCCGAAGGCCAGCGAAAATGTTTTCCGCGGCAAATTGGATTCAAGCGACAAATGCACCGGCATCATCAGGCGTATCGGCATGAAAACGGCCTGGAACGACAGCAGTGAAAGAACCATGCGTCGAAACCATGGCGCCGGCGAAGCATCGATGGGGCGCAGCTTCGCGGAGCCACGATCCAGCAAGAGGGTGACCAATGGCGTCACGATGAGAGCAGCGGAAAGAAACTCGATGATTTTCCGAACGGTGGCCTCGGCTAGCCCCAAACCGTAACCAATCAACATGGCCAGAACGATCAGGCCGACCAGAAGGACGCCAACCCAGATCACCGAGAGAGTGATCAGGCTGATCATCGCGAAAATGACGGAGGCAACACGATCAACCGCGTTGATCGAACTCTCCAGATCGACAATTCGTTGCTGATAGTGTTCGCGCGTCAGCGGCCCAAGATTGCGCAAATGATCCCAACGAATTCCGCCGGGAAAGACTGCCTTGAGTCCAATCAAGCCGACCCAGTAGGCGCGAACGGCCAAATGCAGCAGAAATGCCGCTGCGAGGGTGTAGCTGAGTCCGATCGCAAGCTGAAAGGCGAGAGAAACGATCTCCAGACGACCACCTTCGAGATGCAGACCCATGCTCGCCCAACGATCGAACAACCACGATGGCAACGAGATCAAGGCGAGCAAGCTGATGCCCGAGATCAGCAACTCCAGTTCATCGGTGCGCTCGCGCAGGCTCTCAAATGAGATGCGTTGGGTCCGGACGGGGTCTCTCGACCGTTCCTCACCCTCACTCATGGTTTTATCGTTGCTGCTCATGGGCGCTTTCAGGTTGGCGTCGAAAGGAGCAGTCTACCGTTGATCAAGCGCATGACGATGCTTGCCGGCCATGCAGCAATCGGTTCTGGATAAAGAGCCCCTCTCGCGCTACCCTCCCGCGCCTATGACCGATCCTATCCGTAACGACTTCACCCTCGAACCCGAAGACGGCGAACGCCTGTCAAACCTTGTCGGGCCCCTTGACGAACACCTGCGCCAGATCGAGATGCGTCTTGGCGTCGAGATCGCCAATCGAGGCAGCGTGTTTCGCGTACTCGGCGATGAACGCCCGGCGCAGCTGGCCAGTCGCGTCATTCGCGATCTCTATGCCTTGACTGAAACCGAGATCCTGAATGCAGCACAGATCAATCTGCATCTGCAGGAATCCGGCATTGAAGCGATTGCCGTCGACGCGGCCGAAGGCGTCCAGGAAGTCACGATCAAGGTCAAACGCGGCATGGTCAAGGGTCGCGGCCCGAACCAGGCCCGTTACCTGCACGCGATCGCCACCCAGGACATCAATTTCGGCATCGGCCCGGCCGGCACCGGCAAAACCTACCTGGCCGTGGCCATGGCCGTCGATGCGCTCAATGACAATCGTGTGCAACGCCTGATCCTGGTGCGTCCGGCGGTCGAGGCGGGCGAAAAGCTCGGCTTCCTTCCGGGCGACCTCACCCAGAAGGTCGATCCGTATCTGCGTCCGTTGTATGACGCGCTCTACGAAATGCTCGGCATTGAACGCGTGACCAAGCTGATCGAGCGCAACGTGATCGAGATCGCCCCGCTCGCCTACATGCGCGGTCGAACGCTCAACGATTCCTTCGTAATCCTTGATGAAGCACAGAACACCACGATCGAGCAGATGAAGATGTTCCTGACCCGCATCGGCTTCGGTTCGATCGCCGTGGTCACCGGCGATGTCACCCAGACCGACCTGCCCAAGCACATCCGCTCCGGCCTGCGCGATGCCACCGACGTGTTGCGCGATGTCGACGGCATCAGCTTCACCTTCTTCAACTCCAAGGATGTCGTGCGCCATCCACTCGTGCAGCGCATCGTGCGCGCCTACGAGGCACGCGAGGATGCACTGGAAACCGCCAGGCATGGGGCAAGCACGGCCAGCACGGACAAGCCGTCTGCCCCAACAAAATGAAGCTTGACCTGTATCTGTCGCGTTCGCCCGCAATGCCTCAGACGGGTCTGCCCCGACGCTCCAGCTTCCTGCGCTGGATCGAGGCTGCCTTGCACATGGCCAGGCGACGCGGAAACAGTGAGATCTCGATTCGCCTCGTCGATGCCGAAGAAGGACAATCACTCAATCGCCAGTATCGCCACCGCGACTACGCGACCAATGTACTTTCGTTTCCCGCCGAGTTGCCCGCCGACATCAAGCTGCCACTCCTCGGCGACCTCGTCATCTGCGCCCCGGTGGTTGCCCGCGAAGCCTCCGAACAAGGCAAGCCGCTGCGCGACCACTACGCCCACATGACCATCCACGGAACCTTGCACTTGCTCGGCTACGATCATGAGAATGATGCCGATGCCGAACGCATGGAATCGCTGGAGCGCCGAATTCTGGCTGAGCTGCAGATCGCCGACCCGTATCAATCGCCCTCCTGATTTTCCCTGATTTCAGTTTTTTACGCTCCTTCGGAGCCCGGCATCCCTGCCGACTTATCACTCGCCCCCCCGTCGCCGCTGCGCAGGCAGGGGTCCGGTGACTTTGCTTTTGATTTCTACGTCGCTTCGCGACGCGGCATCCCTGCCGCTTTTCACTCGCCTCCCGGCGAGCGCCCTACTTTCTCTTGCGTGGCCAAGAGAAAGTAGGCAAAGAGAAGGCCACCCCACACTCGCGCCTTACGCACAGTCCCTGTGCTCCAGGTCCGCGAGGCTGCTCCGGGGTTCGCCGACAGTCCGTCCGTGGACTGGCGTCGAACTGGCCCACTTCCTGTGGGCCACCCTTCGGGCTGATCCTACGCAACCTCGCCGCGATCGAGGGGGCCCATTGAGCGCGCGTCGTGCGTGCCAAAGCGAAGAGCAAAGCCAAAGCCAAAGCCAAAGCCAAAGCACGTGCTCGCGGGATTCTGCTTCGCCTTGGCTGCGCAGGATGCGCAGTAACAGGGCCCCCTATGTAGCGGCGAAGTGGCGCAGGAAAGGCCCGCAGGGTGGCTCGCATGGATGCGAGCCAGTTGGCTGCCAGTCCATGGATGGACTGTCAGCCAACCCCCGGAGCCGCTTCGCGAAGTCGGAGGGCAGGAGCCCGGAGACCGCTATATCGGGGTGGCCTTCTCTTTGGTTACTCTTCTCTTGGCCACTCAAGAGAAAGTAGCTCGCTCGCCGGGAGGCGAGTGAAAAAAGGCAGGGATGCCGCGCTCCGAAGGAGCGTAAAAATCAGAAACAAGGTCACTGGACCCCTGCCTGCGCAGGGCCGACGATGAGGCGGTAGGCCAGTGAAAAAAGGAGGGATGCCGCGCCGCGGCGCGCTTCAAAAGTTCACAAGATCACGCAAAAGTGCCCTCATCCAGACGACGGCACGTCAAAGCCATCGGCAAAAATCCAATCCGAAGGTGCGACGCAAGTCTGCACAATCACATCATCAAGATAGAAACCATCCGGGATACGGCCGGTCGATGCGTCGGTGGCCATGCGGAAACGGAATTGCACGGTTTCACCGGCGTGACGGTCGAGGTCGACGATGGTGCGCGTCCAATCCTGTGGATCACCGCACCAGGCCTGCTTGCCGCGCGCGGGGTTGTTGAACGAACGACTGATCGGGCCACGATACAGTCCGACCAGCAGTTGCGAATTCGGCACCTGGGTCCAGCTTGCGCCCGCATCGCTGGACACTTCGAGCAGGGCACCGTCGTAGCAGCCGCCGATTCGATCTTCGATGGTCTGGTGGCTCCAGAACTGCAGGCTCAATGGCGCTGTGTCGGCGGGAAGCGTGATCGGTGGCGAAACCAGACGCTGATCCGAATCGTAGGCGAGATCCTGGGCAAGCATGGATTGACCGGGGCCATGCGACCGCGCAGTCGAAATGGCCCAGGTGTCGTGGTCGCCCGAATGCGTCCACGCACCGACACCGTTTTCGAAATCACTGGACTGGATCACGGTTGCTGTCGTGCCGGCCGAACATTCGCCGGGCGGTGGCGTGGTCGTGAACGAAAAGGTTTGTGCTGGCAAGCCGACACCACAGGGATTGCTTGCGCTTGTTCGCCAGTAGTACCGCGTCGCGGTGTCGAGTTCGCTCGCAACGGTGTGTGACGTGGCCGTCGTTGTCGTCGTGTAAATGACGTCGGTGAATGCAGCATCGCGGGCAATCTCGATCCGGTATTCGACTGCGTCGCTGATCGCAGACCAGCTCAACAAGGGATGCCGGCTGACGTTGCTTGCATTGTCCGTCGGTACGACCAGAGTCGGCGCGGTTGGCGTCACCGCGGCCACCTGCAATTGCGCATGGCGCGAGCGTGTGATGCCGCCTGCCTGCGCGGAAATCGCAAGCGCGTAGCTGCCTGGCAGCGCACTCGCCAGATTGTCGATCGTCAAGGTTTCGCTACCGGGCACGCTGACCGGATTGGTGGAAACGACGGCCGTCGAGCCGCTCGGATTGCCGCTCACCGAAACATTGGCTGACGAGTTGAAGCCGAGAATTGATTGCGTGGTCAGGGCGAAGTCGACCGCGCCCGTCGTCGCCGTGCAAACGCCTTGCGATGCCGGCGTGACGCTGAAGGCAAACGATGCCTGTTTCGCGCAGTTGCTGCAGACCAGGGCGAAATCCTGATCGGTCGCATCGGCATTGCCGGGCACGCCATCGCCTGCAATGTTGAAGGCGCGAACGCTGATTGTCAGCGCTTCGGAGGAACCCGGCGGCAGAAAGATCGCTTCGACGTTGTTGGCTGCATCGGGCTCGCCAGCGGGCGTGCTCCATGCGCCATTGAAATGATTGCCATGCAAAAAACCGTTCGCAGTTTCCAGATCAAGATCGAGATTGTTGACCTGCGGGCTGGTGCCGAGCGCGCCCGGCGCATCAGTCCAGGCGAGGACGACACGCAAGGGCTTGCCCGGATCGACGCGTTGAACCTGAGTCGTCCAGACCTGCCCGGATTCGCCAAACACCTGATTCTGGTTGACCAGAAAGGTCGGCGTATCACTGAACATGTCACCGAGATTGGGCATGCCGAAACCCTGCGTATTGCTCGGCAGTGAGTCGCTTGCATTGTTGCCGGTGAGATAGGTCGGATGGGCGATCAGCCAGGCTTTCATCAAGGCGGGTGAAGCTTGCATGGAAGCACCCGCGTCAAATTCCAGACTGCCCTGCCCGTTTGCAATCCACCACCATGACAACGAGGCGACGCCGGACACCGCCGGTGCGGCATGACTGGTTCCCGATGACGCGGCATAAGTGACATTGCCGAGCGGCCTCGCGCGATCGCAGATGCCATCACCGGTGCCAGGATCGGCCTGGGTGCCGGCGACATGGGTGCCCGGAGCGACCAGATCGGGTTTGACGCGATCACCCGGGGCGGGGCCACGCGATGAAAAGAAAATCACATCCATCGCGTTGTCGGCACCGCTACCGTCAATCTGACAGCCATCGTTCCACGGACCATCCTCGTCTTCGGGGCGCGGATTTTCCGACGCGCCAACCGTGATCATGTTCTTGCCGTTTCCAGGTGAGCCGACGCTGCGCGCATTCGGCCCGGTATTGCCGGCCGAAAAAATCGTGATCAGTTCCTGATTGCCGGCTGTCGCGGCATCGGCATCTCGCGTGCCGAGGTCGTAGGCCTGCGATGAGACATCGTACTGCCCGGCACAGGAGGCGCAGCCCCAGGAGTTCGAGGAAATTCGCGCACCAGCGGCGTAGCTCGCTTCGATGACTCCCGCATTGGTGCCGCCGCAATCTGTCAGATCAAACACCGGCGCAAACACACGCGTCCCACCGAGACGTCCAAACGGATTGATGCCGAGGCCGCGTTGATACTCAGCGGGAAAGCGCGCACCTGGAGTGAACAAGTTCTCCCGCTGATCGTAGCCGAGTGCGATGTTGGCGTTGATATGGCCGTGACCGTCGACATCGCCATCGTTGATCGTGCATTTCTGGTTGTAGACCATGCGTGTCGCGTTGGCGTTGTCGCCAAGTCGATGCAGGGTAGGATCGCCGGTCTGGATGGTGCGATCGCCAATCCCGGAATCGGTGATGTCGAGAATCGGATAGGCTTCGGGATCTTCAGGAAAACCAAGTGATTGCAGCCACGGCAAATAACCCGGCTGCATCGGAGCGGACTGATCCGCATTGAAGTCGCCACGCAACACCTGTGTCTGCACTTCATCGTTCATTGTCGGCGCGAAGTATTCACCGACCCAAAACACGTCGGGCAGATCGATAAGCTGTCGAACCTGCGCAGCAGTCGCCTCGAAGCGAGCGATCTCGTAGACCAGTTGCGGCGACCAGTCATCAATCGGCTTGAGCCCAAGCGCGGAGAAGGGCTCACGTCCTGCATCGCCCTCATGCCGATAGCGCTGCACGATCACGGACAGCTTGCTTTCGCCGCCCGTGCCTTGTTGCAGGCGATCAAACAACGCATTGCCGAGCTTGATGAATCCCGGCAGTGGCTGGCTGAATTGCAGGACCTGAGCGGATGCGGTCATGGCATCGAGTTTCGATCGCGCCGCCGCATCAGCCCAGAGCAGATAACCATTGCTGTCGATGTACTGAACCGGCACGGCTCCGGCGGCGCGTACCTGATCGAGCCAGGCATCCTTGAGTGGGCCGACAAATTGCACGACTTGCAAGGCTGACCCACTCGGCGGCTTTATCGGGAACGCTGCCGGCGCGTCGATCACGCGCGAGCGCGTATCGATCCACAAGCGATCAAACTTGAGCAGATGCGACTCACCAAGCACGCGCGAGTTCGCCGGCCGCTGGGCCGCATCGCCTTCAAACAATCGCCACGAACCATAATCGGCGATTGGCCGGTAGCTGGCGGGAACCGGAACCCCTGCCGGCACGACAATCGATGCCGCACTGGCCGTGCGCGCCGCGGGCAAGGCCGCGACGATGGCTGCAGCGAGAAAACAGACCTTGCGCATGGGCATTCAGGAATCCTGCAGCGAGGAAATCAGGGCACCATCGCGAAAAACCGCAAACAGCGCTACTGGCGAGCATTGCGGCTTGACCGGCGAGCGTCAAGCAATCCGCGGTCCAGAGGCCTCCTGAGCAGCTTTGCAAGCATGGCCGTGACCGATTGCGCAAGCAATCAGTCCTTGAACATCGTGCTCACGCCACCACGTAAAACCCCCGCGGCCTGACGCTATAGTGGTCGGCTTCGCATTCCCTTTTTTCGAGTTTGCCCATGGACACGATCCGCATTCGCGGTGCCCGCACGCACAATCTGAAGAACATCGATATCGATCTGCCGCGCAACAGCCTGATCGTGATCACCGGCCTGTCCGGCTCGGGCAAATCCTCGCTGGCCTTCGACACGATTTATGCCGAGGGTCAGCGCCGCTATGTCGAGTCCTTGTCGGCGTATGCGCGGCAGTTTCTATCGGTGATGGAAAAGCCCGATGTCGATCACATCGAGGGCTTGTCGCCGGCGATCTCGATCGAGCAGAAATCGACTTCGCACAACCCGCGTTCGACGGTCGGCACGATTACCGAAGTCTATGACTACCTGCGACTGCTCTACGCGCGGGTCGGCTCGCCGCGCTGTCCGGATCACGGTGAGGCACTGGAAGCGCAGACGGTCAGCCAGATGGTCGATGCCGCGCTCGCCCTCGATCCGAAGAAGCGCTACATGCTGCTCGCACCGGTCGTGCGCGAACGCAAGGGCGAGCATGTGCAGGTCTTCGATCAGCTGCGCGCGCAAGGCTTTATTCGCGTACGTGTCAACGGCGTCGCCCACGAGCTCGATGACGTGCCAACCCTGGCCTTGCGCCAGAAACACACGATCGATGCAGTGATTGATCGCTTCCGCGCCAAGCCTGAAATCAAGCAACGCCTGGCCGAATCATTCGAGACCGCGTTGCGTCTTGGTGATGGCATCGCCCTGCTCGTCGACATGGACGACGACAAGGCAGCGGTGACGACGTTCTCCTCGCGCTACTCGTGTCCGATCTGTGACTACGCCCTGCCCGAGCTTGAGCCGCGCCTGTTTTCATTCAATTCCCCGGTCGGTGCATGCCCGAGTTGCGATGGACTCGGCATCACTCAGTTTTTCGATCCCGAGCGCGTTGTCGTGCACGCCGATCGTGCGCTTTCAGCCGGCGCCGTACGCGGCTGGGATCGACGCAACATGTATTACTTTCAGATGATTCTGTCGCTGTCGAAACACTACGGCTTCGATGTCGAGACACCGTGGAAGCAGTTGCCGGAGAAGATTCGCGATC
>NZ_DASSYD010000122.1:0-2456 GCF_035703485.1 Dokdonella sp.
ATGCCGACCGCGCGCGCGGCACCCATGAACTTTGCGAAGCCACAGAAGTAGCCTTCATTGCAGCCGATGTCCAGGAAGCTCTTTTCCTTGAGCGAAGGCAGGCGCAATGCCTTGAGCTTGTCCGACGTACGCGAATCGCCGGCTGCATCGGGGAAGGATTGGTATTGGGCCATGTCAGGTCAGTCTGGGAATGCCGGAGCATCGGAAAAACAGAGTCGGTCAAGCGTCTCCGCGTACGATCGCGGTCACTGCTGGCGCCACGCGCAGTGGTGTATGTGCATTCGAGCCGTCTGATCCGCCCAAAACACGCAGTTCCGCGCCGAGATTGGCCAGAGTAGTCAGTTGGGGTACGACGAAGCTCGCGGTAAATCCGCAATTCTGGTCACGCAATCCGAAATGGCGCGCGACGTCCGGCCGCTTGTTGCGTGCGATCCCAGTCGACATGTAGCGTACGCCGGCCACTTCCAGCGTCAGGCCCTGCACGGCCGATCCATTGGTGCTGGTGATCCAGCCATGCAACTGGACGACTCCGTCATGGAGGGAGATTTTTTCGGCGCAACCATAAACCAGTGGGCCCGCCAGGTCCGCTGCTTCCGGCAAGCTCGTGGTCGTCTTGGAGCGCAGCAACGCCATCAAGTCGTGGTAGTGCTCCAGCGCCGGGATGATGTCGCCTGCATATACCAATCGTCCCTGCTCCAGCACGATGCCCTTGTTGCAGATGGCACGCAGCAATCCGACGCTGTGGCTGGCGAGAATCACGATCTTGCTGCCACTCATGTGGCCCTTCATGCGGTCCGTTGCCTTGGCCATGAAATCCGAGTCGCCCGCACCGACCCATTCATCCATCAGGATGATGTCGTGACGTACGCTGGTCGAAATTGCGAAACCCAGGCGCATTTTCTGCCCGGATGAGAGCGTACGCAGGCGGTGGCTGGATTTCTCCTGCAGGCCGGCGAATTCCAGGATCGATTCGATCTTGTCGCTCATGTCCGATGCTTTCAGTCGCATCGCGGTACCGCGCAGGAAGATATTCTCACGCACGGTCGCCTCGCCGTTGAACCCCAGCGACATGTTGAGCAGGGCCTGGCGGCTGCCCTTGACCTGCATTTCCCCGGAGCTCATCGGGTACACGCCATTGAGCACCCGCAGCAGCGTCGACTTGCCGGCGCCATTGCGGCCGAGGACCGCGACGCGGTCGCCTTCGCGAGCCTCGAAACTGATCTCGTCGAGCAGGGGAACATGCAACCGGCGCGGCGGGTCGAAGGCGGCACCCAGCAACATCGCCGCCCAATTGCGCGCGCGGCGCTCGGGCTGCACGTAAAGCGGCACCGAAAGCGAGACCCGGTCCAGTTTGATGCTGGCGCTCATGGCGTCTTCAAATCCACAACGGCACGAAACGTGCATAGCGACGATAGGCCAGGATCGCGAGGATCCAGCCGCCCAGGGTCATCACCGCCAGGTACAGCGGAGTGGAGGGGTCGATCGTCTGCCCGAGAATCGGTGCCCGCACCAGTTCGACCATGTGGTAGAACGGATTGAAGCGCATCAGCGTCCCGCGAAGGCTGCCAGGCGGCATGGTGTCGGCATGCCAGATGATCGGCGTCAGCAGGAACGCGAACATGAAGATATTTCCGACCAGGTGCTTCAAGTCGGGGAAGCGCGCACCCACCAAGGCAAACACGACGCCGATCCACAATGCATTGAGGATGACCACGGGCATCGAGAACAGGCTGAAAAGCAATCCAACCCAATGCGGATCCGGATAGATCGCCAGAGCCAATGCTGCGACCGGCAACGAGACGATGAAATGGAACATCGCGGTAGCGATCACGCGCAATACGAAATCGGTCAGCCGCACGTGACCATCAAGGATGAAAGCAGCGGAACTTGCAAATGCACCCGTGGACTCTGTGATGGCACTACTGATGACACGAAACACCAGATAGCCAATCGCGACATAGGCTACGAACCCGGCCAACGGCATGTGCATCATGCTGGCGAAAAAACCGCCCATCCCCCAGATGTAGACAATCGCCGGCGACATCAACCAGAAGATGCCAAGGCGTGATTGGCGATTGCGCACCACGATATCCAGCCAACTGGACAAAGCCCAGAATTCCGGGTTACGCAGGCTCGCTGCCAAGTCACGGAACAGGGAATGCATCGACACACCCCGCTCGGGTGCCAGCAGCACGTCATCCATCTGCCTTCCGTCAACGCTCACGACAGCGCGGCATCCAGGTCGGCGCGCAGGTCGTCGACCGACTCGACCCCCACGCTCAACCGCACCAGCTCGTCCCCGATCCCCAGCCGCGCGCGGTTTTCGACCGGCACGCTCGCATGGGTCATCACCGCCGGGTGGTTGACCAGGCTTTCCACGCCGCCCAGCGACTCGGCCAGGGTGAACAGCTCGGTGCGTTCGCAGAAGCGCTTTGCGGCCTCGAAGCCGCCCTTGA
>NZ_DASSYD010000200.1:0-4662 GCF_035703485.1 Dokdonella sp.
AGTTCCGGCGCGGCAAATGAAAACGTCTCGAATCGCCTTGGGTCAGCGGCAAAAGCCGTGCGCAGATCGAATGCGGCGCCATCCTCATTGAAAAGCGCTTTCAGGACAGACCACGCTTCAGCGCGGTCACAACGGGGAGCAGGCATCATGAAGGTCTCGAACTCTGCCTTGGGCGACGCCAAAGCATACTCATTTCAAGCGGTCGGCGGTCATCGGGGACGGGATTCAGCCGTGATGCGAGCGACGCAGCGTCGGCATCGCATCGCGGCTGAAGTCGATGACCGCCTGTGTCGATCTACTTGCGCTGGTCAGCACTTGCATCCCTGATCGCACGGAATTCGGAATCCTTGCCCCATTGCGGCCAGCTATCGGAGTTGGCGAGGTCGCTGCCGAGTTTGTAGAGCATCGGGAGGTCGTGGACCATGCCGGCGAATGTCCAACTGGCTTCCCATTCGTCTGCAGGCTGGTGGTAGCGCTTGGTCACGTAGTCCTTGCCCGCCGCTTGACCGGCCTGGGTGCCGCCCTCGACCAGGTCATTGCCCGAGCCGTAGGAAAGCGCCGGTACGCCGCGTTTGGCAAACGAGAAATGATCGGAGCGAAAAAAGCTTCCGGCTTCCGGGCGCGGATCGCTCACATAAGCCATGCCGGCTGCCTTGCCGTCGGCGATCAAGGCGTCAAGCAGATCGGATTGGGCACTTCCCGAGGTGGTGAAGTTGCGCGCTTCGCCCATCGGGCTGAGCGCATCCATGTTGATCACGGCGACGGTGGTCGCCAGTGGATACAGTGGCTTGGCGGCATAGTACTCGGAGCCGAGCAGGCCCTTTTCTTCGGCGGTTACGTTGAGAAAGAGGATCGAACGCTCGGGTTGCGGCGCCTTGGCGAAAGCGCGGGCGATTTCGATCAAGGCCGCCGTGCCGGTCGCATTGTCGACGGCACCGTTGTAAATCGTGTCGCCGCTTGCATCGGGCTGGCCGACGCCGAGATGATCCCAATGCGCGCTGTAGATGACGGTTTCATTCGGGCGCTTGCTGCCTGCGATGCGTGCGGCGATATTCTGTGAGGTGATGACCTTGGAATCGATCGCATAGTTGGCCGAGAACGTGGCGTCCTTCAGGGTGACGGCCTTGAAACCACGCTTTTGTGCCTTTTTCTTCATCGCATCGAAATCGAGACCGGCCTGCTTGAACAGATCGACAGCGGTGTCGCGCTGGATCCAGCCTTCAATCTGCGGATGCACCGATTTCGCATCATCACGGACCACGTCGAACATCGTATTGGTGTTCGAGTTCTTCACTGTCGCCCAGCCGTAGGAGGCCGGTGCGGTTTCGTGGACGACGAGCAAGCCAATCGCGCCCTGGCGCGCTGCCTCTTCGTACTTGTAGGTCCAGCGACCGTAGTAGGTCATGGCCTTGCCGCCGAAATCACCCTTGCCGGTCTCGAAATCCGGATCGTTGACGAGAGCGATGGCGATCTTGCCTTTCAGATCGACGCCGGCGAAATCATTCCAATTGCGTTCGGGGGCGTTGACGCCATAGCCGACGAAAACCATGGGGGCGTTGTTGACGTCGACTTTTGTCGAGCCGTCCATCGCCGCGCGCACCGCGATCTGTTCGCCCTGGGTCAGCGGTTCGGATTCGCCGTTTACCTCGAAGGCCAGTGTTGGCTTGCCGACAATCTCGGCGCGCAGCAGCGGCACCGCCTGGGTCCACAAGCGCTTGCCATCCTTGAGGTCGCCACCAGGCTGCAGGCCGGCTTGCTTGAACTGGCCGATCACGTACTCGAGGGTCTTTTCCTCACCGGGCGTGGCCGGACCGCGGCCTTCAAACGCATCGGAAGACAGGACCCTGACATGTTCGGACAGACGCTTGGCATCGAATTGGGGGGCGTCGGCGGCATAGGCCAGCAACGGCACGGAAAGCGCAATGGCGCTGACAATCAAGCTTCTCATCGGTGGAGCTCCTCGTTCAGACAACCGGTCGATGTTACCAGTTGGAATGATCGATCCATGCATGACCTTCGACCTGTTCGGGAAACGCCAGGGCCAGGTCAAAGCTTGATTCAGCCGCTCATCCCGATACTCGTCGCCAATGCGGCGAGTTGCCGAATTCCGTCGTCGTGGCGGTGTTGACGGGGTCTGCCAGCTTGCGTCGCAGCGGCGCATCCTGCCGTCGACGGGTCAACCAACGAAAACCAGCACGAACAGCATGGCTTGACTGCCGGAGTTGGCAACCTTGATTGCCATCCTGACCCATGGTGCTTCCACCAAAGTCCGCCGCGCCTTACCATCGGACGTTCATTCCCGGAGATAGCTGCCGATGAAATCGTTGATTGTTGCTTCCATGTTGCTCTTTGCCGTGCCGGCGCTGGCCGCACCGCAACCGTTTGATGCCAAGGATCTGGTCATGATGGATCGGGTCGGCGATCCGCAGTTGTCGCCGGATGGGCGAACCGCCGCGATGCAACTGCGAGAAACCGACTACGCTGAGAACAAGGGCAAGCTCAGCATCTGGACGGTGCCGATGGCGGGCGGCAAGCCGACTCGGGTTACCGATGCCGCGCTCAATGCGAATACGCCGCGCTGGTCGGCCGATGGCAAGAGCCTGTATTTCCTCGCTGCCAAGGATGATGTCAATCAGCTCTGGCGCGTCGCGGCAAGCGGCGGAGAAGCCGAAGCCGTCGGTACGCTGGCTCTGGATATTGGTACCTACAAGCTGTCGCCGGATGGAAAATCGGTCGCGTTTACTGTCGACCTGTTCGTCGATTGCGCCACCGATGCGGCGCCTATCGCCTGCACGAAAAAGCGTCTTGATGAACGTGCCGATGACAAGGCCAGCGGCATGCTCTACAGCGAGGGCTTCGTCCGTCATTGGGATCAATGGATGGATGGTCGCCGTTCGCAACTGCTGATTGCCGGGTTAGATACCGATGGCAAGCTGGGTCAACCGAAACTATTGAGCGGCAGCATTGATGGCGATGTGCCGTCCAAACCGTTTGGCGACGACAGTGAGTACGCGTTCTCGCCGGATGGATTGACGCTTTATTTCGACGTTCGCAATCTCAACGCTGGTGAACCGTGGTCGACCAACTTCGATATCTATTCGGTGCCGGCGGACGGTTCTGCCGAGCCGACCAATCACACCGCCGAGAACCTGGCCTGGGATGCCAATCCGCTGCCATCACGTGATGGCAAGACACTCTACTATCTGGCCATGAAGCGGCCCGGTTTCGAAGCCGATCGCTTCGCCATCATGGCGCTCGATCTGGCCAGCGGCGACAAGCGTGAAATTGCTCCGGATTGGGATCGCTCGGCCGGCGCGCTGAAGGAATCCGTCGACGGCAAGACCCTGTTCACGGCCACCAACGACAACGGCGAGCATCCGCTGTTCGCAATCGACGTCGCCAGCGGCAAGGTCAGCAAGCTGGTCGGCAATGGTCAGGTCGCCGGATTCGATGTCGGGGCCAAATCCCTGCTGATTTCACGCAATGATCTCAAGCATCCGTCCGATCTTTACACGGCCGATCTGCGCGGTCGCAATCTCAAGCAGATCACCCGGTTCAACGCGACGCGCCTGAAGGATCTGCGCATGGGCGACTTCGAGTTCTTCACCTTCAAGGGCGCCGAAGACGCGACGGTGCAGGGCTACGTGGTCAAGCCGGTTGGCTTCAAGGCCAAGCAGAAGTATCCGGTCGCCTTCATCATCCATGGCGGTCCGCAGGGTGCGATGACCAATGACTTCCACTATCGCTGGAATCCGCAGACCTACGCGGGCCAGGGCTTCGCCGTGGTCACGATCAATTTCCACGGATCGACTGGCTACGGCCAGGCCTTCACCGATTCGATCTCGCAAGACTGGGGCGGCAAGCCGCTTGAGGATCTCAAGCTCGGCTGGGCTGCCGCGCTGAAGAAATATCCGTTCCTCGATGGTGATCGTGCCTGCGCCCTCGGTGCCTCGTACGGCGGCTACATGATCAACTGGATCGCCGGCAACTGGAACGAGCCGTGGAAGTGCCTGATCAGCCACGACGGTGTTTTCGACACGCGTGCCATGGGCTATGAAACCGAAGAGCTGTGGTTCACCGAATGGGAAAACGGCGGCACGGTCTACGACAATCCGCAAGGCTACGAGAAATTCAATCCGCTCAACCACGTCAAGGATTGGAAGGTGCCGATGCTGATCATCCAGGGCGACAAGGATTTCCGCATCCCGACATCGCAGGGTCTGGCCGCCTTCAACGCTGCTCAACGGCGCGGCATACCCAGCGAACTGCTGGTGTTCAAGGATGAGAACCACTGGGTGCTCAAGCCGCACAACAGCGTGCAATGGCACAACGTCGTCAATGACTGGCTCAAGCGCTGGACCGCAAAAGACGCCAATTAACGTTTTCGGTTTTGCCCGTTTCAAATTTCGCGCCCGGCATGTCCGGGCGCGATGCTTTGTGCGTATCGAAAGCATCGCCATGGGCTTGAGTTCAATCCGTTGTCATTCCGGCGGCTCGCTCTGCAAAAGAAAAGGCACTGGACCCCTGCCTGCGCAGGGGCGAGTGCGCCCGTGAGGGCGTCGTATCAGCGCGGTGTAAATCCGCGTCGGGGCAAGCCACAGGCCTCGTAGTTGAAGGTAACTGCGTCGCTGAGAGGCGGGGTGGAGAGCAACCGGAAGCGAA
>NZ_DASSYD010000210.1:0-5082 GCF_035703485.1 Dokdonella sp.
TTCGGCGAGGACGTCGCCACCCTGTCGGAGGCGCGGCGCACCGAGCTCGAGCGGCGCTGCGGTGTATTGTTCCAGAACGGCGCCCTGTTCTCGTCGCTGACCGTCGCCGAGAATGTCGCCGTCGCACTGACTGAACACCACGACCTCGATGCAGACGTCGTCCACCGCCTTTCCCTGCTCAAGATTGCCCTGGCGGGGCTGCCACTTGATTCCGCCGAGCGCTTCCCTTCGCAACTCTCGGGCGGCATGGTCAAGCGCGCGGCACTGGCCCGATCGCTGGCCCTTGACCCCGAGATTCTGTTTCTTGATGAACCGACAGCGGGTCTCGATCCAATCGGTGCGGCTGCGTTCGATCAGCTGATCCTGACCCTGCGCGACAGCCTTGGCCTGACCGTGTTCCTGATCACCCATGACCTCGATACCCTGTACACCATCTGCGATCGTGTCGCCGTGCTGGCGAAAAAGCGCATCCTTGTCGCTGATACGCTTGAGGTCGTCGAGAATTTCGACGAGCCGTGGATTCAGGACTACTTCCAGGGTCCGCGCGGCCGTGCCGCCCGACGCGCCACCGCCAACCCGCCCCTATCACCAACCGCAGGCCTCTGAACATGGAAACCCGCGCCCATCATGTCCTCATCGGCACGTTTGCAATCCTCGCCTTCGTGCTTGGCCTCGGTTTTGTGCTGTGGCTGTCGAAGACCAGCGCGGATAGCGCGTTTGGCTACTACGATGTCATCTTCACCGAAGCCGTGACCGGCCTGTCGAAAGGCGGACTTGTCCAGTACAACGGCATCAAGGTCGGTGAGGTCACCCAACTCAAGCTCGCTCCGGACGATCCGCGCAAGGTGATCGCTCGCATCCGTCTCGATGGCGACACGCCGGTCAAGGTCGACACCGAAGCCAAGCTCGGCTTGCTCGGCGTCACCGGCACGGCGTTTATCCAGCTCAGCGGCGGAAAGCCCAACAGCAAGCCGCTGCTGCCGACCGCAGCGCATCCAGTTCCGGTGATTCTGGCCGGGGAATCCGCGCTGTCGAAACTGTTGTCATCGGGCGATGACATTGTCACCAGTGTCAACCAATCGCTGATGCGTGTTGGTCAATTGCTGTCAAAGGAAAATATCGAGCACGTTTCGTCAACGCTCAAGCATTTCGATGCCGTCGCATCGACCATTGCCGAGCAGCGTGGCGACATGGCCAAGGCCCTCGGCCAGCTTGCCGATGCCAGCGGAGAGCTCAAGTCGACCCTGTCGACCCTGCATGAAATGGCCAGTACCACCAACGAGCTGATCAATACCGACGTACGCAAGGTCATGGCTTCGACTGACAAGGCGATCAAGTCGATTGATCGCGTCGCCGATTCCGCCGAGAGCCTGCTCAATGAGAACCAGTCCGCAATCGCCAGCTTCAGCGATCAGGGCTTGCGTCAGGTCGGACCGACCCTGATTGACCTGCGCGAGACCTTGCGCTCGTTCAAGCAACTCAGCGACCAGCTCGGCAACTCGAATACCTTGCTGCTTGGCCGCGATCAACCCAAGGAGTTCAAGCCGAAATGATTCGCACCGCTCGATTCACGATAATCGGCGCAAGCCTGTTGCTCGGAGCCTGCGCGGCCCTCAGCGGCAAGCACGCCTCGTTTGCCGTCTACGCGCCTCAGTTGCACTTGAATGCGGCGGCTGACGACGCGGCGGCGACGAAGATCCGCTGGCAACTGCTGGTCGACACACCGCATGCCAGTGCGGCACTGGATACCACGCGCATTGCGGTCATGACCCGCCCTGGCGTGCTTGAGGTCTACGCGGATGCACGCTGGCGCGATCCGGCGCCCGCCATGCTGCGCAGCCTGATCGTTCAGGCGTTCGACAAGGACGGCCGCGTCGGTGGCGTCAGCGCGATCGATTCCGGACTCAACGGTGACTATTCGCTATCAATGGATCTGCGCGATTTCCAGATCGAACTTGTCGATGGCTCGGCACGCGCGGCGATCCGCTTTACCGCCCGGCTGTTTGACTACCGCAGCAACCGCATCGTTTCCAGCCGCTCATTCGAGGCAGAGGTTGCGGCCGCCGGCAGCGATATCGCCAGCGCAATGGTTGCCTTCGAACAAGCTCTCGATCAATTGATGCCCGAAGTCGTCGACTGGACCGTGCAGCAAGGCGTGGCCCACTACGCCGCGGTGTCGAAGAGCGAGCCCGAATCTCTCTGAATTCACCGCCCCCACACTCGTGATTGGTCTTGAAAACGGCGATCAAGTGGTGAAATTGTCACGCCACCTGTCGGTATGCAGACAGGCAAGGTTCCGGGCCTGAATCGATCATGCAAGAAATCGATCTGCAGAGCACGCTGACCTGTCCGAAATGCGGCCATTAGGCCACCGAGACAATGCCCACGGACGCATGCTGGTTCTTCTATGATTGTGCAGGTTGTGGCGAACTGCTTCGCCCCAAGCCCGGCGACTGCTGCGTGTTTTGTTCGTACGGAACGCTGCCATGCCCACCAATCCAGCAAACCTCATCTTGTTGTCGTGGAAGCTGATGCCGCGCGGAATTCCGCTACCGGTCAGTTCGTTGTGACCGGATAGTTCGGCGTTGCGTCGAGTCTCGACGCACACACTTCGGCGAGTTCGAGCAGACGCAGATCCGATCCCGGCGTACCGACCAGCTGCAACCCAACCGGCATGCCATTCTCCAGCGTGCCCATCGGCAAGCTGATCGCCGGACAACCGGCGAGGCTGGCGAAACTGCACAGATCGGCATCACCGGCACGTTCGGTTTCACCAATCCGGTATGGACCATGCGAAACCGTCGGCAAAACCAGCACATCGACGTGTTCAAACAGGCGCCGCGCATGCAGAACTGCCTGATCCAGCATGCGATCGGCGGCGGCATAGGCGACGGCAGACTTGCTGCGTGCGAATCCGAGCATGTCGCGCAAGCGTGGCGATAGCGGCGAGGCGCCGTTATCGAGGTCAGCCTCAAGCTCGCAGGCCAGCTCGCTTTCCATGATCAGCAAGGCAGCGCGGCGCATGCGGGTGAAGTCATAGCCATTGAAATCGGCATCGCTGCGCTCACCGAGTTCGAGCGCCAGCGCGTCTGTGGCGCGCGCGAACAGCGCACAGATTTCCGGAGCAACGCCGATCGCCGGCAGATTGGCGATGAATCCACTGCGCAGGCGGCCCGGCTCCCAATCCGGCAACGCCAAGGCAACCCGTCGACGACGCGAGCGTGCGTCATCGACATCGTAGGCATTGAGAACTTGCAGCACGACGGCGAGATCCTGCACCGATCGGGCAAGAATTCCGACACTGTCGAGGCGACGCGCGGCCGGCACCACACCACTGGTGGAAAGCTCTCCGAGGGTCGGGCGCAAGCCGTAGATGCCACAATGGCTGGCCGGAATGCGTACCGATCCCAGCGTATCCGTGCCCATCGCGAAGCTGCACAAGCCGGCGGCAACCGCAGCGGCGGATCCCGCCGAGGAGCCGCCAGCGATAAACTCGGGGCGATGCGGATTGTGCGTGGGCCCCGAATCGGCCGTGGTACCAGTGGTGCCGAGCGCGGCTTCGTCAACGGCAGTCTTGCCGAGAATCACCGCACCCGCAGCGCGCAATCGAGCAACCACACGGGCATCGCTGGTGGCGACCCGCTGCTTGCGGCCGGCGAGACCGAGCGCGGTCGGCAAGGCTTCAACATCGATATTGTCCTTGATCGCCACGCCGAGACCATCGAGACGACCGATCGAATTGCCCGAGGCGCGTCGCACGTCGCTGGCACTTGCCAGCGCAGGAGCCGCCGGATTGATCGCGACAAACGCGCCGAGCGCCTCATTTTCAGCGGCAATGGCATCGGCATAGACCGATTGAAGACGCTGTGCCGAAAGTCGACCTGCGGCCATCCAGTGCAGCAACTGAAAGGCGCTGGCACCGCGCAGGCGCTGGCTGGAGAGTTCGGATTCCTGATCGTTGCTCATGCTCGATTCCTGATGGCTGCCGGGATTATGGCGCATCCCGCAATTGATGCTTGCGGAGTTAACCCTGACAATGAGGTTTTAACGATAGCAACGGGAAGCACCATGAGCGAACGCGAAACGATGGAATACGACGTCATCACCGTCGGCGCCGGTCCGGCCGGACTCGCCTTTGCGATCCGTCTCAAGCAGCTCAAGCCCGATCTGAACATCTGCGTGATCGAGAAAGCCTCGACCATCGGCGCGCAGATTCTGTCCGGCGCAGTGATCGAACCCGAGCCGCTCAACGAGCTGCTGCCCGAATGGGGTGCCAATCCGCCGCCGATCTGCATTCCGGTGACCAAGGATGAATTCTGGTTGCTGCGCGATCATGAGCGCGCAATCAAGTCGCCGATCACGCCACCGCAAATGCACAACGACGGCAACTTCATCGTCTCCCTTGGCGCGCTGTGCGCCTGGCTGGCGCCGCAAGCCGAGGCACTCGGTGTCGATGTATTTCCCGGATTCGCCGCAGCCGAGGCGATCTTCGACGATGCCGGCGCGGTCAAGGGCGTGCGCATCGGCGACATGGGCGTGGCCCGCGATGGCTCGCACAAGCCAAGCTATACCGAGGGCATCGACATCGTCGCTCCGATCACCGTGCTCGGCGAAGGCTGTCGCGGCAGCATCAGCAAGCAGTTGATTGCGCGCTACAAACTCGATGCCGACAGCGACCCGCAAACCTACGGCATCGGCCTCAAGGAACTCTGGCAGGTTCCGGCCGGCCGCGTGGAGCCGGGCAAAACCGTGCATACGCTCGGCTGGCCGCTCGATTCGGCAACTTACGGCGGCAGCTTCATCTATCACCTCGACAAAGACCGCATCGCCATTGGTTTTGTCGCCGGACTCGACTATATCGATCCTGAATTCAAGCCATTCGAGGCTTTCCAGCAGCTCAAGAATCACCCGCTGATCAAGCCCTTGCTCGAAGGTGGTGAAATTCTTTCCGCCGGTTCGCGTGCGCTGATCGAAGGTGGCTACCAATCCCTTCCCAAAGTCGAAATGCCCGGGGCGATGCTGATCGGCGATTCAGCCGGACTCATGAACGTACCGAAGATCAAGGGCACCCACCAGGCGATG
>NZ_DASSYD010000094.1:0-10093 GCF_035703485.1 Dokdonella sp.
GCCGCAACACCCCGCCGAAACGGGTTCGCTTTACTACGGACCATCAGTTCGCTTCCGGTTGCTCTCCACCCCGCCTCTCAGCGACGCAGTTACCTTCAACTACGAGGCCTGTGGCTTGCCCCGACGCGGATTTACACCGCGTTGATACGACGCCCTCACGGGCGCACTCGCCCCTGCGCAGGCAGGGGTCCAGTGACCCTGCTTTTCGTCCTGGCGGGTAAAAGCCAAAGGCGCTGGGCCCCTGCCTTCGCAGGGGCGACGGTGAATTGGAAGGTTGAAGGGGGTTTTGCGTTGGTCGTTGTTTGCGTGTTCCAGGATTCCGCCCGATGAACCTCGGAACTACGAGAATGGACAAAGCCGGCAACTGGCAGGCGCCTGAGAACCCCCGCCCACCAGAATCTGCAACCCACCTCTCGTCGCCCTGCGCAGGCAGGGGCCCAGTGCCCCTGCTTTCCGTCCTGGCGAGCAAAAGCCAAGGGCGCTGGGCCCCTGCCTTCGCAGGGGCGACGGTGAATTGGAAGGTTGAGGGGTTTTTGCGTTGGTCGCTGGATGCGTGTTCCAGGTTTCCGCCCGATGAAACTCGGAACTACGAAGATGGACAAAGCCGGCAACTGGCAGGCGCCTGAGAACCCCCGCCCACCAGAATCTTCAACCCACCTCTCTTCGCCCCTGCGCAGGCAGGGGCCCAGTGACCCTGCTTCTCGTCCTGGCGGGTAAAGCCAAAGGCGCTGGGCCCCTGCCTTCGCAGGGGCGACGGTGAATTGGAAGGTTGAGGGAGTTTTATGTTGATCGTTGTTTGCTGCCAACCGCTTGCGGCTCATGCTTCGACAAGCTCGGCACGAACGGATGTAGGTTGGGATGAGGCTTGCGGAGTCTTCCGCTCATGCTTCGACAAGCTCGGCACGAACGGAAGTTTTTGCCTACCGCTTACCGCTTACCGCTCACCGCTCACCGCTTTCCGCCTTCCCACTCCCCACTCCCCACTTCCAACTCCCCGCTTTTAATGCTGATGCCCGCCGACGCCATGGACGTGGCCGTGCTGGGTTTCTTCTTCGCTGGCGTCACGGACTTCGGCGATTTCGACGTCGAAATGCAGGGTTTCACCGGCTAGCGGGTGGTTGCCGTCGACGGTTACCTGATCGCCTTCGATTGCGGTGACGACAACGGCGATGGCGCCCTGAGCGGTCTGGGCCTGGAACTGCATGCCGACGGCGAGCTCATCGACGCCCTGGAATGATTCGCGCGGGACGACCTGGACAAGCTCTTCGATGTAAGTCCCGTAGCCGTTTTCCGGGGTGACGTCGACCTTGAATTTGTCGCCAGCGCTGCGGCCAGTCATTTCACTTTCAAGCCCGGGAACAATATTGCCGGCACCGTGCAGGTAGGCCAGCGGCTCCCTACCTTCCGAGCTGTCAAGCACATCTCCTGCATCATTGGTCAGGGTGTAGTGGAAGGACGCAACTTTGCGTTCGGATATCTGCATGACTTGCCTCTTGATTTTTGATAACAAAAAAACCCCGGGCGTTTAGCCCGAGGTTCAGTACGAGCGGAATTTGGTTGCGCTTATTCGGCGCGGACAGCTTCTGCTTGCGGGCCCTTCGGGCCTTCCGTCACACTGAAGCTGACGGCTTGGCCTTCGGCGAGCGACTTGAAGCCGTCGCCTTCGATCGAGCGGAAATGCACGAATACATCGGGGCCGTTTTCACGCGTGATGAATCCGAAGCCCTTGGCGTCGTTGAACCATTTGACGGTGCCGTTTTCACGATCTGACATGATATTTGAATCCTTGAACTATGGAACACAAGTTGTGCGCGAACCGAAGTTCGACGCGGGTACTGCTATGCAAGGAGGTTGTTCGCGACTCGATAAGCGACCAATCAGGGATCGGCGGTAACCTTGCCACAATGCAATCTGGCCCCAGCAGACACAGTGCGGCAGAGTTTACGCGAGGTTTGGCACTATTGCGAATGCCTTGATTTCAGCACGCCGACGGCATCGGCCAGGCCCAGCCCGCGGGCGCGCAGCAGCACGAGCAGGTGAAACAACAGGTCGGCCGACTCGCCAAGCAACTCGGCGTCTTCCTGGGCAACCCCGGCCAGCGCGGTTTCGACCCCCTCTTCGCCCACTTTCTGGGCGATCTTGCGCACTCCGGCCTCAAAAAGCTGCGTGGTATAGCTGGCTTCTGGGCGCTCGGCATGGCGCTTTTCGACCAGCGCATCCAGTTCACCCAGAAAGGCCAGCGGCAAGCCGGGTGCATCGGCAAAGCAGGTCGGCGTGCCGCGATGGCAAGTCGGCCCGAGTGGCTCGGCCCGAACCAGCAAGGTGTCGGTATCGCAATCGATGTGCAGCGATTTGAGCAGCAAGGTGTTTCCCGAGGACTCACCCTTGGTCCACAGGCGCTGCTTGCTGCGGCTGAAAAAGGTGACCTTGCCGCTGCGCCGGGTTGCGCCAAGCGCCTCGCGATTCATGTAGCCGAGCATCAGCACTTCGCCACTGCGCCAGTGCTGGATGACGGCCGGAAGCAGCCCGTCGCCTTTTGCCCAATCGAGGTCTGCTTCGATATTGGTGTCATTCATGACCGGATCTCCACACCGTTGCTGGCAAGAAAGGTTTTCAACTCGGGAATCCGGATCGCACCGGAGTGAAATACGCTGGCGGCGAGCGCGGCATCGGCATCGGCATCGACATCGACAAACGCCTCACGGAAATGCTCAAAGGTTCCAGCACCGCCCGAAGCGACCAGCGGCACTGCGCAGACCGCGCGCACGGCACGCAACTGGGCCAGGTCGTAGCCCGTGCGCACGCCATCGGTATCCATGCAATTGAGCACGACTTCACCGGCACCACGCCGCTGGACTTCGACCACCCAGTCGAGCGTGCGTCGCGGCAAGGCCTGCATCTTGTCGGGGTCACCGCTGTACTGGCGCACGCGCCATTCACCATCGGCATCGAGCAGGCTGTCAATGCCAACGACGACGCATTGCACACCGAACGCCGCGGCGAGTTCGTTGATCAGTTCGGGGCGTTCGAGCGCCGGTGAATTGATCGAAATCTTGTCGGCTCCGGCATGCAGGATCGCGCGCGCCGATTCGACATCGCGAATGCCGCCGGCCACGCAGAATGGAATGTCGATTGCGCGGGCCACGCGTTCGACCCAATCACGATCGACGCTACGCCCCTCGGGGCTGGCCGTGATGTCGTAGAAGACCAGCTCATCGGCGCCCTCGTCTCGGTAGCGCAGGGCCAGATCAACAATATCGCCGACCACGACGAGATCACGAAAGCGCACGCCCTTGACCACCTTGCCATCGCGCACATCGAGGCAGGGGATGATGCGCCGGGTCAGCACCGCAATGCTCCGGCAACATCAAGGTGACCTTCAAGCAGGCTGCGGCCGAGGATCACGCCGGCTGCCCTGCCCTGCAGCGCCTTGATGTCATCGAGATCACGGACGCCACCGGAGGCCTGCACGGCGAGGCTTGGCGCGATTGTCGTGAGATGGGCGTACAGATCGAGATTCGGACCGGACAACATGCCATCGCGGCTGATATCGGTGCACAGCAGATGCCGTGCTCCGGCTTGCGCAAAGCGCGGCGCGAGTTCATCGAGTGTCGATGCGGCGGCTTCTGTCCAGCCTGCGGATGACAGCGTCCAGCGACCATCGACTTCGCGGGTATCAAGCGCAATCACCAGACGCTCGGCACCGTAGCGCTCGATCCAGCCGACGACGCGCTCGCACTCGCGAACCGCGACGCTGCCAACGACGACGCGCTGCACGCCGGCATCGAACAATCGCTTGATGTCGGCTTCATCGCGTACGCCGCCACCGGCCTGGATATCGAGATCGAGTTTGGCCAGCGCTTCGATTACGGAAAGGTTTTCGAAGCGCCCCTCACGTGCGCCATCGAGATCAACCACATGCAGTCGACTCGCGCCCGCATTGCGATAGCGTTGCGCCTGCTCGACGGCATCGAGCGCATAGCCGGTTTCGCGCGCATAGTCGCCCTGACGCAGGCGCACGACGCGGCCTTCGCGAAGATCGAGGGCAGGAATGATTTCGAGTGTCATAGGCAGAGAAAATTCTTCAGCAGCAAGGCACCGACCGCACTGGAGCGCTCGGGATGAAACTGCATGCCGCAGTAATTGCGATGACGGACGATGGCGCTCAGCGGCGCGCCGTAGTCGACGCTGGCCAGCGTCGATTCGCTGCGTGCGACTGCGTAGCTGTGCACAAAATAGGTAAACGCATCCTCCGCCAGGCGTTCGAGCAGCCGATCGTCGCGCTCACGGCACAGGCGGTTCCAGCCCATGTGCGGAACACGGCGGTGCGCATCCGCCTCGATGCGACGAACCCGCCCGGGAATCACGCCGAGACAGGCGACATTGCCTTCATCCGAGTGCTCAAACAGCAACTGCATGCCGAGGCAGACGCCAAGCACGGGTTGTTCGAGACTCTGCATGGTTTCGACGAGGCCCGAATCACGCAAGCGCTGCATGCCCGGAACGGCGGCGCCGACACCGGGCAGAATCACATGCGAGGCGGCGCGGATCTGTCCGGCGTCGGCGCTGATCCGGGCATCGACACCGAGGCGTTCAAGTGCGTAGCGCACCGAGCCGATATTGGTGCCGCCGGCATCGACCAGTACGACATCGGTCGCACTCACAATACACCCTTGGTGCTCGGCAGATCATCACCGTCGATGCGGATCGCCTGGCGCAGGCAGCGCGCGACCACTTTGAAACAGGCCTCGACCATGTGATGTGCGTTTTCGCCACGCACACTCAGGTGCAGATTCGCGCCAAGGCCGTCGCATAGCGAACGGAAAAAATGCGGCACCAATTCGGTCGGCACCTCGCCGACGCGATCGCGCGGAAAGCTTCCGTCAAACTCGAAACAGGCACGACCGGAAAGATCGAGCGCCGCCGACGCCAGACTCTCGTCCATTGGCAGGGTGAAGCCATAGCGACCGATGCCGCGCTTGTCACCCAGTGCCTTGCGCAAGGCCTCGCCGAGGGCCAGTGCCGAATCCTCGATGCTGTGGTGCTCATCGATATGCGTGTCGCCGTCGCAATGCAGTTGCAGATCGAAATTGCCGTGCCTGGCGATCTGCTCAAGCATGTGATCGAAGAAGCCGAGGCCGGTTCGGATATCGGAGCGCGCGCCGGCATCGAGATCGACGCGCACGCGAATCCTGGTTTCCTTCGTTTCGCGGATGACTTCGGCGATACGCGGTGAATCGATCAGGGCTCGTGCAATGTCTGCCCAGCTCTGCCCTTCGGGTCCGACGCGAAATCCACGCACACCGAGATTGGCTGCGAACTGCAGATCGGTTTCACGATCACCGACCATCGCTGACTTCGCCCGCGACCAGCTATCGTCGGCAAGCCAGTGGCGCATCATGCCGACGCCGGGTTTGCGCGTATCCAGACCCTCATGGGCAAAGCTGCGATCAATCAGCACTTCGCGCAGGGCAATACCTTGCGAGTCCAGAATGCGCAGAAGCAGATCATGCGGCCCCTGGAAATCGGCCTGCGGAAAACTCGCGGTACCGAGGCCATCCTGATTCGTGACCATGATGATTTCGTAGCCGGCTGCGACGCAACGCGACAACGCCGCAATCACGCCCGGCAGCAGGGCAAACTTCTCGAAGCGATCAATCTGAAAATCCTCAGGCTCTTCGATCAGGCAACCATCGCGATCGACAAACAGGATCTTGCGCGCACTCATGCCGAATTCGCCTTGCGTACGAGGCAATCAAGCAATCGCGAATTTTCTTCACGCGTACCAATGCTCAAGCGCAGGAAACCTGACAGCCGCCGATGGCGACCGACATCGCGCACGATCACGCCGGCAGATTTCAGGTTCTGAAATACCGTGACCGCATCCTCGAAGCGCACGCAGAGGAAATTCGCCCTGGAGGGAAGAACGGTGATCACGCCCGGAAGACGAGTCAGTGTCGCCGCCATCCGCTCTCGCTCGGCAACCATCAGCGCGGTGCGCTGGTAGGTCAATACCATTCCTTCTGCGGTCAGCGCAGCGAGGGCCGCTGCGATACTCGGTGTCGGCAATGGGTAGGGCGGCATGATCTTGCGCAGCAAGGTGATGATATCCTTGCCGGCGAGCAGACAGCCGACCCGCGCACCAGCCAGTGCCCACGCCTTGGACAGGGTGCGCAACACACCGAGGTTTTCATGGTGCTCGATCAGACGTGATGCACTTGGGCCATCGGCAAATTCGATATACGCCTCATCGACAATGACCAGCGCGCGTCCGCGCATGGCATAGGCGACGCGTTCGATGTCGACCAGTGCGGTGCAACCGCCGGTCGGATTGTTCGGCGAACACAGGAACACAATCTTCACCGAGTCGGGCAGGCGTTCGCTTAGCGCATCAACATCAATGGCGAATCCTTCATCGAGTGGAATCTCGATGCATGCCGCGCCCTGGATGCCGGCGCAGACCGCATACATGCCAAAGGTGGGCGGGGCGATGGCGATGGCGTCGACCCCGGGGCGGCAGAATGCGCGCACCAGGAGATCAATGGCCTCGTCGCTGCCGCGGCTGACCAACACCTGATCCCGATTGACGCCATAAAGCTCGGCGAGACGATCGAGCAAGCGTTCCGGTTGCGGATCGGGATAGCGATTCAGTGGTCGGCCCCGGGCTCCGGACAAAACACCCGCAGGTGGCCATGGCGCCTCGTTGGCGTTGAGCATGATTCTGGCCTCGCCTGATTCGAGCCGGGCCGAGGAGTAGGCGTGCAAGGCGAGAATTTCCGGGCGCGCCAATTCGAGCACACTCATGCCGCATTCTCCATCGACTCAAGACGCAGGCTCACCGCTGCGGCATGCGCATCCAGTTGTTCGGCACGGGCCAGGGTGACCGCGCACGGACCGATCGTGCGCAGGCCATTGACCGACAGTTCCTGCACGGTCATCTGTTTCTGGAAACTCGCCACCGACAGTCCACTCCATGAGCGCGCAGCGCCGTAGGTTGGCAATACATGATTCGTGCCACTGCAATAGTCACCCACCGATTCGGGTGACCATGCGCCAAGAAAGATGGATCCGGCGCTGCTGACGCTCTCCAGCAGATCACGAGGCTTTTCGCAATTGATGATCAAGTGCTCAGGCGCATAGTCATTGCTGATTGCGACTGCCTCGGCCAATGAATCGACCTTGATCAGGCAACCGTGGGCAAGTGACCTGGCAGCGATGTCGGCACGCGGAATGCGCTGGCGTTGCGCTTCGATGCGCGTCGCCACTTCGTCAATCAGGGCCGCGTTTGGTGTCAGCAGGATCGATTGCGAATCCGCGCCGTGCTCGGCCTGGGCGAGCAGATCCGCAGCGACGAATTCCGGGTTGGCTTTGGCATCGGCAATCACCAGCACCTCGGAGGGCCCGGCTGGCATATCGATCGCCGCACCCCGTGGATCGGCCGCGACCTGGACCTTGGCTTCAGTGACCCAGACATTGCCCGGACCGAACAACTTGTCGCAACGCGGCACGGATTCGGTGGCATAGGCCATGGCTGCGATCGCTTGCGCGCCGCCAAGCTTGAAGACCTTGTCGATTCCGCAAAGGCGCGCAGCGAACAACACCGCTTCGTCGCAACGGCCATCAAGGCGGGGCGGCGAACAGAGAACGACATCGTTGCAGCCGGCAATCGATGCAGGCACCCCCAGCATCAGTGCCGTCGACGGCAACGGCGCAGCACCGGCCGGCACATACAGACCGACCCGGGCGATGGGACGCAAAATGCGTTCGCAGACGACACCGGGAGCGGTTTCAACCTTGATTGATTGCAGGGCGCAGGCGCGATGAAACAGCTCGATTCGCCCATGCGCATCGACAATCGCCTGCTTCAATTCGGTGCTCAATGCTTGTTCGGCGGCATCAAATTCTTCAATGCTGACGCGCAAGGAATCGAGTTCGCAGCGATCGTAGCGACGGGTCAGGTCGAGCAGCGCCGTATCGCCGCCATTGCGCACCGCATCGATCGTGCGCGCAACGGCCGCGCGTGTTTCTGCTGAATTTGTTTGCGCAGGCCGCGCCAGCGCGGCTGAACGCGAAGAGGCGTCCAGAGAGTTCCAGTCGAGCTGCTTCATGTCAGCATCTGCTCCACAGGCAAGACCAGCATCTGCCGCGCTCCGGCGCGCTTCATGTCTTCGAGATGCTGCCAGGTGATCGCGTCATTGCAGATCACCTGGACTGATACCTGATTGTCGAGTCCTTCGATCGAAGTGACCGTGGGGCGTTGTCCATTTGGCAGCAGACGGGTGATGTCATCGAGCGCGGCGCGCGGCGATTGCCACATGACCAACTTGGACACGCGCACCTGGATCACGCCTTCGATTCGACGCAACAACATGTCGATCAATTCACCACGCTCGTCACCTGGCAACACCGCACCGGCGGCCAGCACGGCTTCGGACTCGAGGATGACATCGGCTTCCTTGAGCTGATTGGCAGCGAGCGTGGCACCGCTGGAAACCAGGTCGCAGATGCAATCGGCGGTACCGACGCGCGGCGCGATTTCGACTGAGCCGGACAACGTGACCACGCTCGCCTCAACCGAATTGCGCCGCAGCCAGTCGGCGAGCAGATTCGGGTAGCTCGTCGCAATACGCATCCCGGCCAGTTGCGAGGGCGCGGAGTAATCGAAGTCATCCGGCACCGCGAGTGACAACCGGCAGTGACCGAAGCCAAGTGGACGCATCTCCCGAAACGGCGTGGACGCCTGATCGGAACCGGTGCCAAGAATCTGTTCGAGCAGGACATTGCGGCCGACAAAACCTAGATCGCAAACACCCTGGGCAATCATGCCGGGGACGTCGTCATCACGAACCAGGAGCAAATCGACCGGCAAGGTTTCGCCGAAGCAGAACAACTTGTCGCGGCTGCGGCGGAAAGTGATTCCACAGCGCGCCAGCAGATCGATCGAGGCATCGCTGAGTCGACCCGACTTCTGGATGGCGATGCGCAGACGGTCGCGTGAACTCATGCGCCCGCTCCGCGTGCCGCGGGAGCGTTGCGCCGGGACTTTGCTGCTGGCGCCGATTTGCTGCGTGCCGGCTTTGCTGGATCTGCGACTTTTGCCGGCCTCGCCGACTCGATCTGGGACAGCGCAGCGAGATAGCCGCCATTGCCTTGACTGAGGAAGCGCGCGACGCGGCCGATGGTGGTGATGCTGACCGCGGTGCGCTCGTGAATCTCACGATACGGAAGGCCCTTGAGGATATATGGCACAACCCGCCAGCGATCAGTCAGGGCTTCCAGTTCCGAAGGCGTACACAGATCACGCAGGAACGCACGCATGGCGGGAACCGAATCCAGCGACAACAACGCACGACACAGGCCCTCCTCCGCTTTCGCAGTTGATGCCTCGGGTTTGATGGATCGCTTCTTCATAACGTATTAACGCGTTAGTACATTGGCCCGCAGAATAACGACGCTTGTTGCATTGCGCAAGAGGTATTTGGTGGGGAACGGTGAGTTGAGGCTTGTCGAGTTGCGGCTAGCCGCTAGCGGTTGGCGGTTGGTGGAAAATGCCGGTGATGACATGCGCTCGCTTCGCCGGAACACCCAAAACCCCACTCATCGCCCCTGCGCAGGCAGGGATCCAGTGGCTCTTCTTTGAGTTGCATGTCGTTCGAAATCCCTGACTTTCGACAAGCGAATAGCGAACTCGACCGCGTCACGGCAAGGACCGAGCCGTTTCAATTCGGGACGAAGGGCACTGGGCCCCTGCCTGCGCAGGGGCGACGGGAAATTGGGAGTTGAGGCTTGGTGGGATTCGTTGCGGATTGCGGATTGCGGTTGGTGGTTGGTGGAAAATGCCGGTGATGACATGCGTTCGCTTCGCCGGAACACCCAAAACCCCACTCATCGCCCCTGCGCAGGCAGGGATCCAGTGGCCCTTCTTTGAGTTGCATGACGCTCGAAATCCCTGACTCTCGGCAAGCGAATAGCGAACTCGATCGCGTCACGGCAAGAACCGAGCCGTTTCAATTCGGGACGAAGGGCACTGGGCCCCTGCCTGCGCAGGGGCGACGGGAAATTGGGAGTTGAGGCTTGGTGGGATTCGTTGCGG
>NZ_DASSYD010000171.1:0-3788 GCF_035703485.1 Dokdonella sp.
GTTTCGATTGCGCCGTACCGCCGACACCCGAGCCCACGGTTATCCACGAGCATGGCGTCAAGTTCCACGCCGCACCAGGCAGCAAGCACAAGACCGGATTTTTCGTCGACCAGCGTGACAATCGCAAGGCCCTGGCCGAATTCTGCGAAGGCAAGCGCGTGCTCGACCTGTGCTGCAACTCGGGCGGTTTCGGCATCACCGCGAAAACCATCGGCGGCGCCAGTGAAGTCGTCGGCGTCGATCTCGATGAGAGCATTCTCGAAATTGCCGAGAAGAACGCCTATCTCAACAAGGCCAGGATTCGCTTCGTCCAGGCCGACATCTTCCACTGGTTGCGCGATTTCCCGAACAACCGCGCCGAGAAATTTGATGTCGTCATTCTCGATCCGGCCAAGATGACCCGCGATCGCGAGCAGGTCATCCCCGCGCTGAAGAAATACCTCGACATGAACAAGCTGGCGATGGGCGCACTGAAACCAGGCGGCATTTTGCTGACCTGCTCGTGCACCGGCCTGGTCAGCGAAGATCAATTCCTCGACATGCTGCGTCGTGCCGCGTTTTATGCCAATCGCACGGCACAAGTCATCAAGGTGACCGGCGCCGGAGGTGATCATCCGTGGCTGGCACATGTGCCCGAGAGCCGTTATCTGAAGGCGGTTTTCTGCCGCGTGGATTGATGTCGCTGCGGGACTTGATGCTGTCTTCTTGCGATGCGGGCCGCGACAGCTCAGGTCTGGCTGCTAAACTTCACCGTTGTCCCACAACCGGTACGGTTTGCTCATGGCCACTCCACGCAAGAAGACCACCAAAGCCAAACTGCCCAAGGTCAGCCGCGATCAGGCGGAAGAGGCAGTACGCACCCTGTTGCGCTGGGCCGGCGAGGATCCGGCGCGGGAAGGGCTGCTCGACACGCCGAAGCGCGTGGTCAATGCCTATGGCGACTGGTTTTCCGGTTACACCATCGATCCTGCCGAATATCTGCGTCGCACGTTCGAAGAGGTCGCCGGATACGACGAGATGATCGTTCTGCGCGACATCGAATTCGAGTCCTACTGCGAACATCACATGGCACCGATCATCGGTCGCGCACACATCGGTTATCTGCCGACCGACAAGGTCGTCGGCATCAGCAAGCTTGCCCGCGTCGTCGACGGCTTCTCGCGTCGCTTTCAGGTGCAGGAAAAACTCACCGCGCAGATCGCCCACTGCATTGAGGATGTGCTCAAGCCGCGTGGTGTCGGCGTTGTCATCGATGCGGTCCATCAGTGCATGACCACGCGCGGCGTGCACAAACGCGGCGTTTCGATGATCACCAGCCAGATGCTCGGCGATTTTCGTGAAGATGCGCGTACGCGTGCCGAGTTTCTGCGATTCATCAATATCCATTCGAATTCGTGAGGGAACTTCGGCCAGCACCCATTGATCGGAGTTGGCCCGTGCCGGGTGCAGCGCGTGCTGACTCGTAAGCCGCTTGTGCCTGCCATGATTTGTCGATTCGCAAACCCTCTTCCGACATGACGTCCGAATCCAGCCACACGCCGGTGCGCAAAGCGGCGGTCATCTTCATCTTCGTCACGGTGATGATCGACATGCTCGCCTTCGGCATCATCATCCCGGTGTTCCCACATCTGGTGCAGAGCATGACCGGCGGCGACATCGCCACGGCGGTGCGCTGGACCGGCATCATGGGTGCGCTGTTCGGGCTCATGCAGTTCGTATTCTCGCCAGTGCAGGGTGCGCTGTCGGATCGCTTCGGCCGGCGTCCGGTGATCCTCACCTCAAACCTCGCCCTCGGCCTCGACTTCATCCTCATGGCCCTGGCGCAGACGCTGCCGATCCTGTTTATCGGACGCATCATCTCGGGCATCGCCAGCGCCAGCATCTCGACGGCGAACGCCTACATCGCCGATGTCACGCCAAGGGAGAAGCGTGCCGGCGCCTACGGCTTGCTCGGCGCCGCGTTCGGCATCGGCTTCATTATTGGCCCGGCCCTCGGCGGCTTCCTCGGTGGCATCTCGGTGCGCGCTCCGTTCTGGGTTGCGGCCGCTCTCGCCCTGACCAATTTCCTTTACGGCATGTTCGTACTGCCGGAATCGCTGCCGAAGGAAAGGCGCAGTGCCCGATTCGACCTGAAGAACGCCAATCCGCTCGGCTCCTTGCGCCTGCTGCGCCGCTATCCACAGGTGTTCGCACTTGCGGTGGTGTTTTTTCTTGCCGCATTCGCCCAGTTCTCGCTCAACTCGACCTTTGTGCTGTACACCGATTACCGCTTTCAATGGGGACCGCGCGATGTCGGCTATGCACTGGCTCTGGTCGGCGTGTGCAGTGGCATCGTGCAAGCCGTACTGATCCGACGTCTGGTGCCGAGGTTCGGCGAGCGGCCAGTCATGCTCGCCGGCCTGCTGTTCGGCATGAGTGGCTTCATTACCCTCGGCTTCGCCGGCAACGCGACGATCTTTCTGCTCGGCATTCCGCTGCTCGCGCTGGCCGGCCTCGGCGGGCCGACCACGCAATCGATCATTACCCGTCAGGTCGATCCGACCGAACAGGGACGACTGCAGGGGGCGATCACGAGCCTGTCCAGCCTGGCGACGATTTTCGGGCCGCTGGTGTTCAGCCAGACTTTCGCCTATTTCATCGGCGAATCGGCACCCCTGCATCTGCCAGGCGCCGCGTTCCTGCTTTCGGCCACGCTCATCATGCTTGCCTTCGTGCTTGGCTGGCGCGCGACAATCGGCCTGCAACCGATTGTGCCAAACGCAGCGGAACTCTCCGCTTCCGGGCCGGCGACCGAGGGCAAGATGCCGCCGCTTGCCGACGCGGATATCAAACCATGAGTGATCCTGTCGAGAAACCGTTCTCGCCTTCCTGCGAGCGCAATCGCGAGCCGATTCTTGATGTATTGCGCGAGGTGTTTTCCGAGCGCAGCCATGTGCTCGAGATCGGCAGCGGCACGGGCCAGCACGCGGTCCATTTCGCTTCTGCAATGCCGCATCTGCGCTGGCAAACCTCGGATCGCACTGAATACCTTGCCGGCGTACGGAGTTGGCTCGACGATGCGGCACTGGCCAATACGCCAGCACCGCTCGTTTTCGATGTCGGCCAGGACGACTGGCCGGCAATGCGATTCGACGCGATCTTCACTGCCAATACGCTGCACATCATGGCCTGGACGGAAGTCGAACGCCTGTTCGCACGGTTACCCGAAATCATGAGTGACACTTGTGTATTTGTCGCCTACGGTCCGTTCAACATCAACGGGCAGTACACCAGCGACAGCAACGCCGAATTTGATCGCTGGCTACACGAACGCGGGGCGCATATGGCCATCCGCGATCTCGCCGCAATTGATGCACTGGCCGAAGCGGCAGGACTTCAACGCATCGCCTTGCAGCCGATGCCGGCCAACAATTTCTGCGCGGTGTGGCGACGAAGCTAGGGCCTCGGCAAGTGCGCGTCGATGCTCTCAGCCATTGCCTCGCCGAATACGACATAGCTTTGCTCGGAAGGATGAAAGCCGTCGGCACAGAAGCTGTCCTCGCGCATCTCGAACTCAACTTGAACATGGAACACGCCCGGGCACTCCTTGAGTGCCGCATGCATGACAGCATCCAGGGTCTCACCGCGAAACCCGATCAGCCAGCGCAACGGTTCGGGAATCAGTGGGAACGAACGCAGTGGCGGCATGCCGGCGAAGACGATGACGGCATCTGGCGAATGACTGCGCAAGGCCATTGCCAGGGCAAGCACACGTTTTCGCCAAGCCCGGATCGTGGTCAATGCAGTGA
>NZ_DASSYD010000016.1:0-19816 GCF_035703485.1 Dokdonella sp.
GTTGCGCAACTTTTCGGGAGGCGGGGCGTCAGCCGCGCTTTTCCCAGCTGATCGCCTGTTCGCGTTGTTCGGCGAGATCCGGTGGAAGTTCGGCATAGGTGTAGTCGAACATCGCTTCGATCGGCTGCGCCCGGGTCTCAAGGTAGGCGTTGACTTCTCCGTCGACATATTTCATGCACTGTTCCTTCAATGCGACCTCTTCTTCCTCGGTCCATGCATTGAGCGACATCAGATAGGCCTTCATGCGCCGTAGCGGTTCGCGTTCCCAGGCATCCTTGACCTCCTGCTCGTCGCGGTAGCGACGCGCGTCATCAGCGGTGGTGTGATCGGACAGGCGATAGGTGACCGCCTCGATGACCATGCCGCCGTGGCCGTGGCGGGCGCGCTTGATTGCATGATCCATTGCCGTGCGTATTGCGATCAGATCATTGCCATCGACCTGAATGCATTCGAGGCCGGCGGCGATCCCTTTTTGCGCGAGTGTCCTGGCCCCGGTCTGCGCACTGCGCGGAACCGAAATCGCCCACTGGTTGTTGACGATCACGGCGACCATCGGCAGGGTCATCGCGCCAGCGACATTGATGGCGCTGTTGAAATCGGCCTTGGACGAGCCGCCATCGCCGACGGTACACACCGCCACACGGGGCTCCTTGCGTGTCTTGAATGCCAGCGCCGCACCGGCGGCGTGCAGACATTGGGTACCGATCGGCACGCACCAGGCGAAATCGTGGGCAGGTCCGGAGAAGTCGCTGCCACGTTCGTCGCCGCCCCAATACATCAGCAGCTCACGCGGTTTGACGCCGCGATGAAACTGTACGCCGTACTCGCGATAGCTCGGCGCGAAGCAATCGTCTTCCTGCATTGCGCTGCCGATGGCCAGATAGGTGGCCTCGTGGCCCAGGCAGGGGGCGTAGGTGCCGAGCTTGCCGGTACGCTGCAAGGCGATCGCCTTGGCGTCGAAGATGCGCACCATGAGCATCTCCTTGTAGAGCTTGACCAGTTGCCGGACATCCTTGGCAAACGCAGGCAAGTCATCGCGAACGAGCTTGCCTTCGGCGTTCATGTACTGCAGGTATTCGATTTCAAACGAGGCGGCTATTGGCACGGAATTCTCCACTGGACCGCGCTTCGCAACGACAGCGCGTATGGGTCTTCGCAGACCGGAGGTTTCAACGATGTCGCTGCGTTCCGGCAGGATTCCTGTCGGATCTTGGGGGCGGTGCGAACGTAACGTGCGGAATCCGGATCCAGTGCCGGATGGCTCGATACTGCGCCGTACTGTGTCCCTTGTCGCGAACAACGTTAAGGCAACGCTGATCAAGTGGCGTAATCGTCACGACACTTGTCTGCGTGCAGATCGCGGCGCGCTGACGCAGATGGACTGGCCGTCCTTCAAGGCAGCGCAACAAAGAGATGCGCGCAGACAGGTGTCGCCTAACCGATTGTATCTGATTGAAACAGGTGACTTTCAGCAGGTCCGCCAGCCGCACCGCGCGACTTGTCAAGGCAACCAGCCTTCACGTCGCCACGCAGTACGATTGGCAGACCTGCTGAACGCCATGACGATTACGCCACTTGATCAGCGTTGCCTTAATTGATAGCAAGCACCGCTTAGACAAGCAAGGATCAGTGCAGCAAAATGGGGTTCGGAGTTGGCGCTGGCGAATGTCTGAGTCGTCGGGTAGTTTGCTCCTTTGATCCTTGCGGAAACATGACTCGAAATGGAAAACCGTCGCGAACTCGAACAAGGCATCCAGGTTGATCTGCGCGATCGCCAGAATTACGGCGGTTATCTGCAACTGGATACGCTGCTGTCAGCGCAAAAGCCGATCAGTGACCCGCCGCACCACGACGAGATGCTGTTCATCGTCCAGCATCACGTCAGTGAACTGTGGATGAAGCTTGTCATTCACGAACTGCGCGCTGCGGTGGCCTTGCTATCAGTTGATCAGATTGATTCGACGCTGAAGATTCTGGCCCGGATCAAGCAAATCCAGCGCCAGTTGTTCGAACAGTGGGCCGTGCTCGAAACCTTGACACCGACCGAGTACCAGGAGTTTCGCCATGTGCTCGGCCCGGCTTCCGGATTTCAGTCACTCCAGTACCGCATGATCGAATTCCTGCTCGGCAACAAGAACGCCGACATGCTCGCCGTGTTTGATCACGATCCCGAGCGACAGGCGGAACTTCGCGCGACGCTCGAAGCGCCGAGTCTCTACGATGAGTTCCTGCGCCATCTGGCCCGCGCCGGCCATGCGATCCCCGCCGACTGTGTTGATCGCGACTGGTCGTTGCCGCATCGTCGCCGTGCCGATCTGGTGCCCGTGTTCAAACGCATCTACGAAAACGCCGAAGAGTTCTGGGTGGACTATCACTTCTGCGAGCAACTCGTAGATGTCGAAGAGTCGTTCCAGCTCTGGCGTTTCCGCCACATGAAAACCGTCGAGCGCATCATCGGCCACAAGCGTGGCACCGGTGGATCGTCCGGCGTCGGATTTCTGCAGAAGGCGCTGGAACTGACGTTTTTCCCGGAATTGCTTGAGGTACGCACGGTAATCGGGAGCTGAGCCACGGAATCATCGATGTTGCGTCGCAACATTCCAATCATCATTTGACGGCGAAGGCCGTGGTCGGTGATCCTCGCCCGGTTAACTCACTGTTCATCCACGGAGAAATGCATGACCGGCGCTACCGACGCAGCAACACCCGCACCGCCGCCCCACCAATTCAAGGACCGAATGGGCCATCCGCGACCGTTGTGGATGCTCTTCATGACCGAGTTCTGGGAGCGCTTTGCGTTCTACGGCATGCGCTGGGCGCTGACCCTGTACATCGTCGCCGAGTTCTTCGCTGGCGATGCTTCCGGCCAGGGCTATGCGAGCCGGACCTACGGCGCGTTTCTCGCTCTGGTCTACGCAACGGCCCTGTTTGGTGGCTATGTCGCCGATAGGGTCATCGGCTACCAGCGATCGATTCTGCTTGGCGCAGTGATCATGGCCGCCGGCCTGTTCACGATCATGTTGCCGAACAAGGAATTGTTTGTCCTTGGTCTGTCCCTGGTCATTGTCGGCAATGGTTTGTTCAAGCCGAATATCTCGACCATGGTCGGTCAGCTCTATGCCGTTGACGATGATCGTCGTGACCGCGGCTTCACGATCTTCTACATGGGCATCAATGCCGGTGCCCTGGTTGCTCCGCTGGTGACCGGCTGGCTGGCCAGCGTCATCACCGACACACCGATGGAACAAAACTACAAGATCGTGTTTGCCGCCACCGGAATTGGCATGGTCATCAGCTTCCTCTGGTTCTGGTTTGGTCGTCGTCAGTTGCAGGGGATCGGCGAGCCACCGGCTGGTCGCAACGGTACCAGGAGCATGCTTGGGGTGATCGTCGGCGCGGCTGTCGCGGTGCCGATCGTGTATCTGCTGATCGACAAGGTTGGTGCCGAGATCCTCGCCTGGTTGCTGGCGACGATGTTTATCGGTCTGGCGATCATGCTGCTGATCGAGGCCATCCGCGAAGGCAAGGTGCAGACTCACCGCGTCATCGCGATGCTGATCATCTTTTTGTTCAACGTATTGTTCTGGATGTTCTTCGAGCAAGCCGGCAGTTCGTTCAACTTCCTCGCCGAAGGCATTGTCGACCGACAAATGTTTGGTGGCTGGGAGTTTCCGGTTGGCTGGTTCCAGTCGGTCAACCCGCTCGCCATCGTTCTGCTCGCTCCGATCGTTGCATTGATCTGGGGTTATCTCGGCAAGAAGAAGATGGAGCCTTCGATTCCGCGCAAATTCGGCCTCGGTTTGCTCGGCAACGCAATCGCCTTCCTCGTGCTGATGTATGCGCTGAAGAACCTGGTCGGTACGGATGGCCTGATTCCGTTCTGGCCGCTGGTGCTGGTCTATGTGCTGCAAACTGCTGGCGAGTTGTGCCTGTCACCAATTGGCTTGTCGATGGTGACCAAGCTCGCGCCGATTCGTGTTGTCGGCCTGGCCATGGGCGGTTGGTTCCTGAGCACCGCGATCGGCAACAACCTGTCCGGTATCTTTGCCGGTGAGGTCAGCGGAGAAACCGGCATGACCGTCCAGTCCGCACTATCCGGATTCACCTTCAGCTTCTGGCTGCTGCTCGGTGCTGGCGTGTTGTTGTTCCTGATCGCCCCGCTGATCAACAAACTCATGCACGGCGTAAAATAGCGCTTCGTCGAGAAGCTGCAGATGACTGCAGGCGCGGGATCCGGCGACGGATCCCGCGCCTTCTTTTTTGCATCTGCTCCAGTCGCGATGCTCTTCATCACGCGCGGCAAAGGCATCGGATACAAATGCTTCTGCCGTGAAAAGCGCGGGAAAGTGGCGTCAAAAGCGCGCGCGATCGCGGGTCAGCGCATCGCCTCATCCAATTCAGCCTTCCACAAGGTATCGAGAATCCGCGCCAACCATTCGCGCTCCTCGACATCCAGATGAGAGAGCAGGCGCTTTTCATGATCGATTGCCAGCGGCACAACCTGGTCGTAGATTTTCCAGCCCTCATCGGACAAGCGCAGCATCGATTGGCGCTTGTCGTGACGTGATGTATTGCGCTCGATCAGGCCTTTCTTCATAAGCCGGGCAACGGCGCGACTGATTGCAACCTTGTCCATCGCCGTACGCTCGGCGACTTCGCGTGCAGAAATATCGGTGCGATAGCCGAGTACGGCCATGGTCCGCCATTCGGTCACCGACAGATCGAAACGCTTCTCGTAAACCCTCGCGATGGCCTGGCTCAAGGTGTTCGACAGTACCGATAGTCGGTAGGGGAGAAAGGACTCAAGTTCTAACAGGGCATGACCGGGCATGACGAGGCCTCTTGCGGGTGGTTTCAATTGTAACTAAAATGAGGGGTTCAGTGCGCAGTCCGCGCGGCAATCGAGGAAATCAACATGAGCGCCCAACTCCAATCCGCCAATACCGGCATCGAGGTTACGACGTTCGAGAACCCGATGGGAATCGATGGCTTTGAATTCGTCGAGTTCGCCTCGCCCGAGCCGCAGAAGCTGCACGCGTACCTGCGCAGCATGGGATTCAGCGCGGTTCTCAAGCACAAGAATCGGCCCATTACCGTTTATCGTCAGGGTACGGTCAACTTCCTGATCAACGAAGATCCGGATTCCTTTGCTGCCGATTTCGCCAGGGCGCATGGCCCCAGTGCCTGCGGTTTTGCAATCCGGGTCAGCCAGCCGGCCGATCAGGTTTGCGCGAAAGTCATCGCCAATGGTGGTGAGGCGATCGATCACAAGGCGGCGAGCAAGGCCGTCGACGCGCCGGTGGTCAAGGGTATCGGCGACTGCATGCTCTATCTGGTCGATCAATATGGCGACGCCGGCAATATCTACTCGGCGGATTATGAGCCGATCGCCGGAGCCGACCAGAGCCCGAAGGGATTTGGCCTGACCTTTATCGATCATCTGACCCACAATCTGTACTTCGGCAACATGCAGAAGTGGTCGGATTACTACGAACGCCTGTTCAACTTCCGCGAGATTCGCTACTTCGACATCAAGGGCGCCAAGACCGGCCTGGTCTCCAAGGCGATGACGGCACCCGACGGCATGGTGCGCATCCCGCTCAACGAATCTTCCGATGAAAAATCGCAGATCAACGAGTACCTCAATGAATACAAGGGCGAAGGCATCCAGCACATCGCCTGCTTCACGGATGACATCTATGCAACGGTTGAGGCAATGCGTGCCGAAGGTGTCCAGTTCCTCGATACGCCGGATGCCTACTACGAGGTGATTGACGAGCGCATCCCGAACCATGGCGAAGATGTGCCGCGCATGGCCAAAAACAAGATTCTCATCGATGCCGACATGGAGACAAAGAAGAAGCTGTTGCTGCAGATCTTTACCCAGAACTGCATCGGACCGATCTTCTTCGAGATCATCCAGCGCAAGGGCAATCCGGGTTTCGGCGAAGGCAATTTCCAGGCCTTGTTCGAATCCATCGAGCGCGACCAGATGCGCCGCGGCGTCCTCTAGGCCTTGGCTCCCTCTTCCCTCGGGAGAGGGCTTTTGAGCGAATACGATGACTGACAACGCCAAAATCAACTACCAGACCGGTTTCGGCAACGAATTTGCCACCGAAGCCTTGCCCGGTGCCCTGCCGGTCGGGCGCAATTCACCGCAACGGGCAGCCTATGGGCTCTACGCCGAGCAACTGACCGGCACGGCGTTCACCGCGCCGCGGTCGCAGAATCGGCGCAGCTGGCTCTATCGGATCCGCCCGGCAGCGGTCCACAAGCCGTTCGAACTTGTCGAATCCACGCGCTTTCACAATCGCTTCGATGAGGTTCCGTCGACACCCAACCCGTTGCGCTGGGATCCCTTGCCGATTCCGTCTGCACCGACCGATTTCATCGATGGGTTGCAGACCATGGCGGGCAATGGCGGAGCCGCTGCGCAAGCGGGCATCGGCATCCATCACTACACCGCCAATCGTTCAATGCAGGGCCGCTATTTCTGCAACGCCGACGGCGAGATGGTGTTTGTGCCGCAACAAGGCCGAATCATCCTCGCCACCGAACTGGGTGTAATCGAAATCGAGCCGCAGCAAATCGCGGTGATTCCGCGGGGTATCCGCTTCCGTGTCGATCTGCCAGATGGTGAGTCGCGTGGCTATGTCGCCGAGAACTTCGGCAGCGCGTTGCGCCTGCCCGATCTCGGCCCGATTGGCTCGAATGGCCTGGCCAATCCGCGTGATTTCGAGACGCCGCTTGCGCACTACGAGGATCTTGAAGGCGATTTCGAACTGCTGACCAAATACCAGGGTCGATTGTGGCGTGCCGCGATTGGCCATTCGCCACTCGATGTCGTTGCCTGGCACGGCAACAACGCGCCGTATCGGTATGACCTGCGCCGCTTCAACACCATCGGCTCGATCAGCTACGACCATCCCGATCCATCCATCTTTACCGTGCTGACCTCGGCCAGTGATACGCCGGGCACGGCCAATATCGATTTTGCGATCTTCCCGCCGCGTTGGCTGTGCGCCGAAAACACCTTCCGCCCGCCGTGGTTCCATCGCAATATCGCCAGCGAATACATGGGCCTGATCCATGGTGCCTACGATGCCAAGGCCGGTGGTTTTGTCCCTGGCGGCAGCAGCCTGCACAATTGCATGACGGGTCACGGCCCCGATGCGGCGAGCTTTGAAAAGGCCAGTCATGCCGATACCTCGCAACCGGATCACATCGTCGATACGATGGCCTTCATGTTCGAGACCCGCGCGGTGATTCATCCGACCCGCCAGGCCCTCGAATCCAGCCAGCTCCATCACAACTATTTTGAATGCTGGCAGGGTTTGCAGAAGCACTTCAATTCGCAGAAACCCTGATAACAAAAAGGACTCCGAGTCAAAATGAAACTTGCAAGCCTGAAAGAAGGCGGCCGTGATGGCACGCTGATCGTTGTCAACCGTGATCTCAGCCGTGGTGTACGCGCAAGCGCGATCGCCGCGACCCTGCAGGTTGCCCTTGAGGACTGGAGCAACACGGCCCCGCGTTTGAACGCGCTGTTTGAGGATCTGCAAGCGGGCAAGGCCGCAAATGCTTTTGATCTCGAAGTCGACAAGCTGGCCTCGCCACTGCCGCGCGCTTACGAGTTTGTCGATGGCAGTGCCTATCTGCCCCACGTCGAACGCGTGCGTCGCGCGCGTGGCGCGGAGGTGCCGGAAAGCTTTTACACCGACCCGCTGATGTATCAGGCGACCAGTGCCGGTTTCCTCGCGCCACGCGACCCGATTGTCGCGGCCAGCGAGGAGTGGGGCATTGATCTCGAAGCTGAAGTTGTTGTCGTCACTGACGATGTCGCCATGGGCGTATCGCCGGAAAAGGCCGCCGCTCACATCCAGTTGATCGGACTGGTCAACGATGTTTCCTTGCGTGGACTGATTCCTGGCGAACTGGCCAAGGGTTTTGGCTTTCTGCAATCGAAGCCGCGCTCGGCCCTGTCACCGGTATTTGTCACGCCCGACGAACTCGGCGATAGCTGGAAGGACTCCAAGCTGCACCTGCCAATGCGTACCTGGATCAACGGTAAATGGTTCGGCGAGGCCGAAGCCGGTGTCGACATGCAGTTCAATTTCGCTCAACTCGTCGCCCATGTGGCGAAATCGCGGCCATTGAGTGCCGGAACCCTGGTCGGATCAGGTACGATTGCCAACGAGGACACATCGAAAGGGGCGTCCTGTCTGGCCGAGCAGCGCACCGTGGAAACCCTGCGCGATGGCAAGCCGGAAACGCCATTCCTCAAATTCGGTGACCGCGTGAAAATCGATGTCACCGACAAGGCAGGGCATTCGATCTTCGGTTCGATCGAACAGGTCGTGGAGAAGTACTCACCGGCTTGAGCGCCCTTGCTGATTGACGCAGACGACCACAGGGGGCGTCTGTGTATCAAGGGAGAATGCGCATGTCAGATAGAATCAAGCTCTACAGCTATTGGCGATCCAGCGCCGCGTATCGCGTGCGCATCGCGCTGAACCTCAAGCAGCTCGATCATGAAATCGTGCCGGTTCACCTCGTCAACAACGGTGGCGAGCAGCATGCGGCCAGCTATATCGAACTCAATCCGCAGGCTATCGTGCCGACACTTGTCGATGGTGCGCGGGTTTATCGTCAGTCGATGGCAATCATCGAATATCTCGATGAGGCTTACTCAGAGTCGCACCCCCTGCTGCCCTCGACCGTGCGCGAACGGGCCCGCGTGCGCGCCCTGGCCCAGGTTGTTGGCTGCGATATTCATCCGCTCAACAACCTGCGCGTCATGCAGTTTCTGGAGCGCGAATTCAGCACGCCTGCGGTCGAGCGCGAGCGCTGGACCCGGCATTGGATCGTCGAAGGATTTCGCGCGCTTGAGCAGATGCTCGGAGAAAGTGCCTCGACCGGGCTCTATTGCGATGGCGATACGCCGACCCTTGCGGACCTGTGCCTGATTCCGCAGATTTACAATGCACACCGCTTCGCCGTCGACATGCAGCCGTTTCCGGTGATTTCACGAATCGAGCAACAGTGTCTGAGTCTGCCCGCATTCGATGCGGCGCGACCCGAAAATCAGGCTGATGCACCGCATCGAAAGGAATGATCAGCCGGCGATATAACGCTGCAATTGCTCGATCTGTTCGGTCTGCTGGCTGATAACGGCCTTGACCAGGTCGCCAAGCGACAGCACGCCAATGGTTTTGCCGCCATCGACCACGGGCAGATAACGCACGCGTTCATTCGTGCACAGACGCATGCAATGATCGACCGTGTCATCAGGACCCACCGTAATCATCTCGGTACCCATGATTTCGAAAACCTGGGTGGATGAAGAAGAGCGGCCCTTGAGCACGACATTGCGCGCGTAATCACGTTCACTGACGATGCCGACCAACTCGTCGCCCTTCAATACCAGCAACGCGCCGATCCTGCGTTCGGCCATGGTCTTGATCGCGTCGAGAACCGGTGCATCCGGTGTAATGGCCAGGATTTCGTGGCCCTTGTCATCGAGTAGGTGCTTGACCTGCAACATGGCGTGTCTCCGCTGGAAGTCGATGTCCGCTGAAAATTGCGGGGCTCCAGTCTAGCCCGGACTATTCATGAATTACACGCGCCCTCGTTTGTCCCTGGAGTCCTCCCGACTTTTCGCTCCCTCGGCGATAGTCTCCGCTTTGACCTCAATCACAAAAAGCGGCGCAAATTCAATCCGATGCGCGATCATCCCGCGCATTCATGAATTGATCAGCGCTGTCCACGATCGTTCACGAACGCCACACTTCGAAAAGAGCAAGAAGACGTGTGATTGAAGTGCACGCGAATGCGGCAATGGGGGTGCCAGAGCTTCAAATCGGATTGGCCGGATTCACATGCAATGCGCACGGAGCATCCAATGTGCGTTTGCACAAGCGAAAATCACGCTTTTGCGCTAGGCTCGCGACCTTTCCTGAACCCGGTAGACGCCGATCATGATTGACTCAGCCGCCAAGAATCGCCAGACCAAGTCGTTCTCCACGATCTTCCTGATCGAAATGTGGGAACGCTTCGGCTACTACGGCATGCAGGCGTTGATCGTCTATTACATGGTCCAGCGCCTCGGTTTTGCCGACGAACGCGCAACCCTGGTCTGGGGCGCGGCGGCGGCCTTGATCTACGTGGCTCCTGCCATCGGTGGCTGGATCGGCGACAAGATTCTTGGCACGCGGCGCACGATGTTGCTCGGTGCGGCAATCCTTTCGATCGGCTACGGCCTCATGGTGGTGCCGGGCGAGAGTGTCTGGTTTCTGTTCTGCGCACTCGGCGTGGTGGTGGTCGGCAATGGCCTGTTCAAGGCCAATGCCGGCAACCTCGTGCGCAAGATCTATGAAGGCGATGATTCGAAGATCGACAGCGCCTTCACCATCTACTACATGGCAGTCAATCTGGGCGCGATGATCTCGCAGTTGCTGACGCCATGGCTCAAGGACTATGTCAACGAGCACTATGGCAACGAGCTCGGCTGGCATGTCGCGTTCGCTGTCTGCGCGGTCGGCATGATCCTCGGTCTGGCCAACTATTTCCTCATGCGCAAGGCGATGTCACACATCGGCTCCGACCCCGATTCACGGCCGCTCAATTGGGGCAAGCTCGGTATCGTCCTCGCTCTTGGCGTCGTCGCGGTTTTCGCATCGGCCTATATTCTTGAGCATGAAGCCGTTGCGCGGGCTTTTGTCTATATCGCCGGTATCACGGTCGTTGGCATTTTCACCTGGTTGATCGCTACCGGACAGCGTGGCGAACGCGCGGGCCTGATTGCCGCGCTGGTGCTGGTCGTGCAGACGATGTTTTATTTCATCTTCTACCAGCAGATGTCGACTTCGCTGAATCTGTTTGCCCTGCGCAATGTCGATCCGGCCTTCAATGTGTTCGGGGCGCACTTGTGGGATTGGTCACCGGCACAGTTCCAGGCCTTCAATCCACTCTGGATTTTCATTCTCAGCCCGATTCTCGCCTGGGTCTATTCGGTGGCTGGGCGCAACAAGAAGGATTTGTCGATCGCCGGCAAGTTCGCTCTGGGTTTTGTCATCGTCGCCGCCGGTTTCTTCATCTATGGGGCGGCCGGTCATTTCGCTGACAGTTCCGGCAAGGTGTCATCGTGGCTGATGGTCTGGGGCTATGGTGCAATCTCGCTCGGCGAGTTGCTGGTCAGCGCGCTCGGACTGGCCATGATCGCGCGCTATGTGCCGGCGCGCATGGGCGGCTTCATGATGGGTGCCTACTATGTCGCCTCGGGCGTTTCACAGTATCTCGGTGGCGTCGTCGCCACCTATGCCAGCGTGCCGCAGGACATCACCGAACCGCTGCAGACCCTGCCGATCTATACCGCGCTGTTCAACCGGCTCGGCATTGCCGCGCTGGTCTGCGCGGTCATTGCGATTGCCGTGCTGCCATTGATGAAACGCCTCTCGGCCACGCATAGCGCAGAAGCCGTGATTGAAGATTCCGGCGCAGGCGGCGGCATTCCGACGGTTGCTTCGGAAGAGTAGGGCAGCTTCAAGCTTGTCCGGATCACCCCAGTCGATCCGGACAAAGCCGTATTCACTCCATCGCCCTTCATTCGCGCTCGCGAAACCAGCAGTTGAATGCCACCGTGATGCGCTCACCTTCGCCGTGGAACGGGAATACCTCATGGAACAGCCATGAGGGGAACATCACCAGCTCGCCGGCCTTGAGCGCGAAATTGCGGCCTTGCAGCGAGTAGTCTTCGATCAGGTTCGAATTGGCCGGGTCTTGAAACATGCCCGCCTGCTGATGCGGATTCTGGAAATGCAACACACCGGATTTTGGCTGGTCGACATCGTTCTGGCCCGGACTGACGCAATAGACACCGGACCAGGATGCCATCGGGTGACTATGCGCATTGAAACGCCCACCACGGCGCGTGATGTGAAACCAGGCATGCGTCTGGGATTCGAGCGAGAGCAGTCTCTCTCTCGAATAGCGATTCATTTCGCCGACCAGATCAAACAGCTTGACCATGCAGAATTCGTGCAATTGTTGAACGCAGGGCTCGGGCCAGGTGAACAGCGAAAAGTGACTTTCGAATAGTCCTTTCTGGATGCTCATCGACGGGGCCGGATTGCGCCAGCGCGTGCCTTCGGCTTCGCGCTGAAGGAACAATTCACGCAATTCGCTATTGAGCTTGTCTGGGTTGGGAAAACCGGTACGAACGACCGGAACGGAAAACAGCGACAACTTCTCCATGGCAATCTGGATATCCGGAATAGGTGAGCCCCGATCGACACAGCCTGCCTGAAAGCAGACGACGTGTCGCCCGCAAAAGCCTGCTGGGAACCTTTCAGCACATATACCCTGTTGGCCACGCAATTTCACCGGACCGCGACAAAACACCATCGGATGAAATTCTTGCCCTGGCGAAATTGACTGCGTGCAATCAATTGTCCAGGTAAGCAGGCCCGCCCAATTGGCGCACCTGGCGCTCAATCCAGCTGGCGCGCTGCAGAATGTAGGCAGACGGGCGATTCGCGTGGAATTTTCTCGGGTTCGGCAAGACCGCCGCAAGTAGTGCGCTCTGACGCGGGCTCAATTGCTGTGCTGATGTCTGGAAGAATCGCTCACTGGCGGCGCCGACACCATAGATGCCATCGCCGAATTCGGCGATATTCAGATAGACCTCGATGATGCGCTGCTTCGGCCACAGCGCCTCGATCAGGACGGTGAAATACGCCTCGAAACCCTTGCGCACGAAGCTTCGCCCATTCCACAGAAACAGGTTTTTCGCGACTTGCTGACTGATCGTGCTGGCACCACGCAGACGTGCGCCATCCTCGGCATCGGCAAGAGCGGTCTGGATCGCCTCGACATCGAAGCCGTGGTGCTCGGGAAATTTCTGGTCTTCGGAAGCAACCAGGGCGATCGGCAGATTCGATGACACCTTGTTCAGCGGAACCCAGCGGTAGTGCAGGGTGAAGTCATGCTGCTGGTCGAGCAGAGCATCCATTCGTCGTTCAAGCATGAATGCCGATGTCGGTGGCGAAACAAATCGAAACAGGATCACCAGCAGGATGCTGGCAACAATCCAGATCAGTGCAGCCAGGACAAGCCAGCGAAACACTCGGCGGAGCAGGGATCTTCGTTGCGCTTTCTGTTTTCGGGGCATGCCCTGATTGTGCCATTGAAAAGAAAACGGGCGCGATCAACTGCGCCCGCTGGATTCAACGATGGAACGGTTTGGCTACTGACACATGTAGTTCGAAAAATCGAACGAGTTCTCGAAGATCGAATCCGCGTTGCCGATCCGCACCTGGTCGAGGAACATGCCCGAGTAGTTCAAGCCCGGATCAGACGACATGCGCCAGCGAATCTTGACCGTCTGGCCTGAGTAGCTGGACAGGTCGGCGCTGAATGGCTTGAACACCGCTGTGGCGTTGTCGTTGTCCGGATCGGCGTTCGAAGCGGCCGTGCTGACACCGCTGTAGATGCCCTTGCCTTCGGCGAAGCCACAGGCATTGATCGGACTCGGCTGCCCGGTGTTGAACACGGTCGGATAGCCACCGGCAGGCGGCAGGTCGGTCCAGGATGCACCCCCATTGGTCGAGATTTCGGTGACCACGCCATCCCAGCCAAACTCGAAGTTGTACCTGGCTGCGAAGGTCAGTTGAGCGTTGCTGCCGAGGGTCAAAGACGGCGTTTCAATGCTTGCACAGGTCAGGTCAGGGTAGTTCGACCCTTGTCCACCGGTGTGGTAGCTCAAGTTGCCATTGGCGGCCGTGATGCTGCTGATTGCCCACGGTGATTCGGCGACGAGATAGGTGGCATTGTCAACATTGTCAACAAACGGATCCGGATCGGGGCCGAGCGCGCTGGTCGGCGTTGCACCGACCACTGCGGACAATGGTGATGCGTTGCCGAAGCTGTCCTCGGCGTCGAAGCGGTAATAGTAGGCATGGCCGTTTTGCACGGCGGTATCACTGTAGTTCGTGGTCGGGATACCGGAAGCAATGGCCGTGGCACCCGCCATGAACGGATCGGATGAGCGATACACGGTGTAGCTCATGCCACTCGATGCCGGACATGTTGCCGTACCGGCCTGCCAGCTCAGTTCATTGCTGCAGGTATTGTTCGCTCCATCGACATTCAGCGACGCGCTCTGGATTACCGGCTGCAAGGTGCAGTCGTCAGCCGAAACGACGTCGACACAGGTGGAGACGTTGCCTTCCACGTCACCCGCGACGCCACGGACCTTGTAGGCATAGGATTTGCCGCCCTGGGACTTGTCGTCGATGACCGGCGAGGAGCCCGAATCGGAAACCAGCCTGAAATCACCGGCGGCTGCTGTGGCACAGGTCCCATCGGCCCGATAGAGCTGAAAACGCTGCGCAGCAGCGGCGCTGAAACTGACTGCAATGCCGCTGGCATCATTGCTTGAAACGCTGATCGCAGTCGGCGCGGCAAGCGGAGCCGGATCCGGCATCGCGAAAGCACCCGATGCGACAACCGCATAGCCCTGGGTGTCGGACTGCGGTCGGCCATTGCCGGGTACCGACGTTGCCTTGACCCGAATCGTGTAGGCGCCGGGTTGCGGGTTGGTCAGGCGCACTTGCTCAACGGAGTCACGAGCGTCGGCCGCTCCGCCGGTAATCGATACGCCGGATGCAAACACGTTGCCTTTGTAGACCGAGGCATTCGGCGCAACCACCTCCAGATCGAGATTGTTGATCAGGGCCATACCTGCGCCACCGGCGGCCTCGGGATCGAACCAGGTCAGGGTCACGCGCAACTCGGCGTTGCCGGCAACGTTGTTGATCGTGTATTCCTTGACCTCGCCGGTTTTCATGCCAGCCGCCTGGGTGCGCTCGAACATGCGCAGGCGGCGGCTGTCATCGCCTCCGGCCAGGGTTGATTTGAACCAGAGATTGCCGTCCAGCCAGGCACGGCCCCAGCCGGAAGCCGAGTTCGGCCAATTCGGTGCGCCAAGCGGATTGGTGCCATTCAACAACACCGCCTTGAGCATCATGCCGCTCGGGTTGTAGGCGTCGGCCGCTGTCTTGATGCCGCGCGGATAGAAACCATCGGCAAAGTACTGACGAACCAGCGCGGCATTGCCGCTGATCGTCGGTGCTGCCATCGACGTGCCGCTGAACGCAACCGGATTGGTGAAGACCGGAACCGAGCTGAAGCTGGAAGTATTCCTGGCCGACTGCACCGCTGAGCCTGGAGCCGCGATATCCGGCTTCTGCCGCCCGTCGGCCGCCGGGCCACGATTGGAATAACCGGCGACAACGGTGCTGCCGGCATGGCCGAGTGCGGCGACTGACAAGACATTTTTGGCATTGCTTGGAGAGCCCGTTTGCACCGGACCAGGATCATCATTGCCGGCGGAAACAACGATCAGCATGTCTTCATTGAGCCAGCTTGTGGCGTCAGCTTCGGAATCGTTGCTTGAGTAGATGCCTGCCGTCGAAGAACCCCAGCTATTGCTGTGAATGCGTGCGCCGCCGGCATAGGCCTGGTCAAGGGTGCCGGCGAAATCGCTGACGTAGACCGACGTTGATGATGTGCCGCCGATATCTTGCATCAGGAGCTGTGCGTTCGGCGCCATGCCGTCGGCAAGCTCATGATTGGCGGCACTCGGCGTCGAGGCGAGATAGGTGCCGCTGGTGAACGTTCCAGCAACGTCGCCAAGCACGGTTCCGGACGTGTGCGTTCCATGCCCGGAGGTGTAGTCATAGTCCACAGGACCAACCCCGCCCAGGCTTGGCTGCAGCCAGTAGGCGAAGATCTTGCGATCCGGATAGGTGTTGCCGATCGCCGGAAGTACTGGCGGCGGATTGTCCGACAAGGTGATCTGGGTCAGCGGGCCACTGCCCTTGTTGAGCGTCGTGAAGTTGGCCACCCATGGTGATGTGCCAGAGTCGGCGACGGCGACGATCTGCCCACTGCCGATAATGCCGTGATCCCAGATCGGCGTCGGTCCGCAGGCGGCGCCATTGCCGCTGCAATTACCAAGCAAATTGCCCTGGATTGCACCGACCGATGCCGCGTTGTTCACCGTTGTCGGCAACCACGGCTCGATGTAGGCGACGCTGTCGAGCAGACTGGCGGCATGCAGGAGCTGGTCAAGTTGTTCACGTGGCACACCGGCGTGAACGTAGGGTGTTGCGTCGACACGTCGGCTGCGGCTGGTGATGCGAACGCCAGGCACGAGTTTGCGCAAACCCGCTTCGATCTGAGCCGATGATTCACCCTTGAAGCCGCGGACATCAACAATATCCATGACCTCCTGTGAATCGGAAACATCCTCAGGCGACTGCTGCAGAAGCAAATGACGAGCATCCTGCCAGAGTCGTGGATCGACCTTGTAACTGGCCGCATAGAGCTCGGCACTGCGCACACCAGCGCTATGCTTGATTGCGTCCAGACTGACGTTGTTTAGCTTTACAAAATATGCATTATTCGGAATGTAGCCGAGAATTGTCGCGCCTTTCGTCTCCAGTGCCGTTCTGCCGCTGGCAAGGTCGGGGCCGTGAAACTGGACGATGGCGTAACTCGAACTCAGCGTGTCGGCGGCACCACTCAGCCGCGCGTTCAAGCGTTGGCTGGCGGGGTCGAAGATTCCGGCGCGCAGGATGATAAGGTCGGGATTGGTGGCTGCTGCCGCAATTGTGGCGGCGTCGACGCGCTGTGCGGGCACGGCGGTTCGCTGATCAATCGTGGCAGCCGAGGCTTGGGTCAATGCAAGTGCCAGAGCGCTTGCCAGCGCACGACGGCGGAAAGTAGGGGTCATAAAATCGTTCTCCTGTGGGGTCCAGTGAGTAGGTCAACGCAATCCCTGTCATTGGCTTCCCCCCTCCCGGAGAAAGCATCGGTCCGCAATACTGCATGATGGAAAGTGGTGTGGCTACCGCCTTCAGATGGAGCTGGTTTCTGATTGCCTTGTCCTTGCAAGGTGGCGATCCGGCCGCATCTGCTTGCCTCTCGGATGCGGGCCTTTTCCGTCCTCGGGGCGGGAAGGTGACGCGAAGCGTCGATCGAGGGACCGCTGCGCGCTATCAGCCAATTCTACGCTCGTAGCCTCATCCGCCTTCGGCACCTTCTGCCGAGGGGAGAAGGGAAAATCCCGGTTGGATGCACGTTTTACAGTCTGTCAAACCGACAAGGTCCGACAGGCTGCAAGATCAAACCACATACAAGAGTGAAACCCATGAAAGCCTCCAGTGACATGTTGCATACATTCCAGTTGGCTCAGGGCGGTGTTCGCGGCAGCCTGGTCCGGCTCGAAGCGAGTTGGGAAGCCATCCTGGCTCACGCCGACTACGCCGCCGGAATCAAAGCCATGCTCGGCGAATCACTCGTCGCCAGCGCCCTGTTTGCAAGCGCGCTGAAATTCGAAGGTCGTCTCTCGATCCAGTTGCGCAATGCCGGTGCACTGAACCTGCTGTTCGCCGAATGTACGCATGATGGTGGATTGCGCGGGATCGCCCGATCCGATGGAGAGACAAGTGATTGTGCCGTCAACTTGTCTGCAGACGATGCCAGGCTCGCAATCACCATCGAAAACCAGCAAACCGACAGTCGCTATCAGGGCCTGGTGGCGGTTGCGTCGGAGAACCTGGCCACGGCCTTCGAAGGCTACTTCGAGCGATCGGAACAGTTGCCGACCCGACTCATGCTGGTTCAGCGCGAAGGCCGCTGTGCCGGCATCATGCTGCAGAAAATTGCCGATGTCGGTGGCAGCGAGCAGGTTGCCGACGATGATGCCTGGGGCCGGGTCGGCCATCTGCTGGCGACACTAAGTGAAGCAGAGTTGCTGGATCTTCCGGTCGAGACCTTGCTGTTCAGGCTGTTCCATGAAGAAGGAGTCATTCTGCAGCCGGGACGGGCCTTGCGCTTTGAGTGCAGTTGCTCGCCCGAGCGTGTGCTCGGCATGTTGCGCTCACTCGGTCGCGAAGAAGCCATGGGCGCATTGGGAGAGGAGAATCAGCTGGAAATCACCTGCGAATTCTGCAATCGCCGCTACCGCTTCGATTCGGTGGATATAACCGGTCTGTTTGCCGATCTCCCGCAAGCCCCGGGCAGTCCGCGCAGTCAATAGGCAACAAGCTGGGTGCGGTGCCCGAAAGTTCTGAAATTCAACCGCTTGGCGGTAAAAGTTGAGACGCTGTGGACTGTTTGTTTTTCGTGAAATGGCGTACACTCACTCCCGCTGCCGACAAATTGGCTGAGCAGGCTTCGAGTGGAACTCGGAGCGCTCGCATGAGGTCAGCAGATACTTACCTAATGGAATGACCTGATGTTGTTGCGTCTTGCCATCGTCGTGCTTTCTCTGATGCTGTCGGTCGATGCCGCAGCGCAGCGAGCTGTTCCTGCACCTTTGGTTGATGCGCAGCGGCCGATGTTTGATCGCCTGCTTTCGGTCGAGGTCAATTCGCCACTGAGTGGCACCAGCAGCCAGGTAGTTCCGTTGTGGGCGAGTCCGGATGGCCGCTTGCTGGCGATTGTTGCGCTGTCGAAAGGCTCCGGCGCCCCCGTCTTGCCGCCATCTCCCGCATTTGGCGGAGTTTCGGATTTGCGCGTCGTTGATGCCACGGATCTTTTCTCGGCAGGCTTGCGTTTGCGCATTGGCCAGGAAATGCGCGCTGATTTGACCCTTGGTCAGGTCGTCTCCCCGATCTCCTACGGTGTTTCCAGCCAGGCCAACTGCGCGTTCGAGGTCTGTCTTGGCGATCAGCCGGTTATTGCTGGCAACTCGGCGCTCTCTGCGCGAGCCGGATTCGGCTGGACTCCGGCGATCAGTGGAAATGTAGATTTCTCGTTCGGCCTGTCCTGGCTGGATGGGGGCGACAGCCAATTGCCGATTCTGGCCCACTCCGTGTCCGTTTCCTCGCCGATAGATCTGGGGCTGCTTGAATTTCCCGATATGGCCAACTACCGGCTTGATTCAGCACACAGCCTCAGTGCGCGTGGCTCCTGGCAATCGGCCCAGGGCACCGTAGTTGATCTGACCGCCGCGCTTGGGCAAGCCGAGTTGTCGCCAATCTGGTACGGACTATCCGGATCGAACCTCGATCTGAATCAGGCTTCGCTGGGGCTCGGACTTGCCAGCGGCTCGCTGCGTGGAAGTATCGTGGGTCGTATCAGCAGCCTTGATGAACCCGGCGTCATCGGCAGCCGTCGCTGGGGCGGACTGGATCTCGGCGTGTCCTGGCGTACGCCTTGGCGCGGTGAGGTCACGGTTGGCGCACAAAACCTCTGGTCCGCACCGCTCGATCCCGCATCCGCTCACGATGCCAATGCGAGCAAGGCACGTATGCCCTACGTGCAATATCGTCAGGATCTCTGAGTAGAAGCCAGTCGCTGCGAGCTCGCACAGATTGCGACCCCCGCTACTAGCCCGGACTATTCATGAAGGACCCACGCCCTCGCTTGTCCATTGAATCCACACGACTTTTCGCTCACTCGGCGATAGTCCCTGCTACGGCCTCAATCGCAACAAGCCGCGTGAATCCAATGTCCTGCGCGATCATCGCGCGTACTCACGACTAGCACCATTAGTCCTCGCACACCAATCTACCGTCGCTCCAGCGCAGGCAGTGGCCCAGCGCCCCATCGCTTTTGCACTTTCTTCAGCAGCTAGGCAAAAGCGCATCAAAAACCAAAGCAAAGGCACTGGGCCCCTGCCTGCGCAGGGGCGAGTGCGCCCGTGAGGGCGTCGTATCAGCGCGGTGTAAATCCGCGTCGGGGCAAGCCACAGGCCTCGTAGTTGAAGGTAACTGCGTCGCTGAGAGGCGGGGTGGAGAGCAACCGG
>NZ_DASSYD010000037.1:0-8284 GCF_035703485.1 Dokdonella sp.
CCAGCGTTGAGGTGTCCGACGCGCAGGCCGATCTGCGCATTGCCGAACAGGAGTGGCGGCGTGTCTCGGCCTTGGGTCGCGAGGCCGTTGCCGGCCGCCGCATCAACGAAGCCAAGGTGGCAGTCGAGCGTGCCCGCGCCAAGGCGCAGGCCTACGGATTGCCCGGCACATCGAGTGGCAGCGTCAATGGTCAATTCACCCTGACCGCGCCGCATGCCGGCCGCCTCACCGAGGACGATTTTGTCGTCGGCGAGCGCATTGAGCCGGGCAAGGCGCTGTTCCGACTGGTGGACGAGTCGACCGTCTGGGTGGATGCCAAATTGCCGTCCGGCACGGCCTCCCGCATTGAGGCCGGAAGCGCGGCAACCATCGTGGTGGGTGGGGAGCATCTTGTCGGCAAGGTGCTACGTAGCGCCCATCGCACGTCCGAAGCCACCCGCAATGCTTCAGTTCGAGTCGAGGTGCCGAACGAGGGCGACCGTCTGCATGGCGGCGATTTCGTCGAAGTGTATTTCGAGGCCGCTCCTGCGGCTAACACGGACGACAAATCCGCCATGCAGCTAGCCGTCCCAACCGAGGCATTGGTGCAACTCGAAAGCGAGACTGTGGTGTTTCGCCGCAACCGCGCTGGGGCACTCGAACCCGTGCCGGTGCGCGTGGGTGAAGTGATCGGCGATCGCACCGTCATCCGCGAAGGGTTGAAGGCAGGCGACAACGTCGTGGTCGCCGGTGCGTTTGCGGTCAAGTCGCAGATTCTCAAGGCGCAACTGGGAGAGGGTCATGGTCATTGATCTCTCCCTCGTGATACGCGGAGGTGCGCCATGCTGAATCGCCTGGTCGAACTTTCCCTGCGCTACAAGTTTCTGGTGCTGATCGCCTTCGCGGTGGTGGCCTTCCTCGGCATCAACGCAGTACGCAACGTGCCTATCGACGCCTTCCCGGACGTCACGCCCGTCCAGGTCAACGTCTATACCGAGTCCCCAGGCCTGGCCGCGGAGGACATCGAACTTCTGTTGACGACCCCGATCGAATCGGCGCTCGCCGGTCTGCCGAAAGTGCAGGAAATCCGATCGGTCAGCCTGTTTGGCCTGTCCTATGTCGCCGTCTATTTCGAGGACGACATGGACATCTATTTCGCGCGGCAGCTGGTCAACGAGCGACTGCAGGAGATTGGCGATCGACTGCCCGAAGGCTATGGCAAGCCGAGCATGGGGCCCAATACCTCCGGTCTGGGTCAGGTGTTCTGGTACACGGTCGAGCGTGCTCCGGGCGTCAGCAAGGATCAGGTCACCGACATGGACCTGCGCACCTGGCAGGAATGGACGGTGCGCCTGATCCTGCGCACCGCGCCTGGTGTGGACGATGTCTCCTCCTGGGGCGGCGGTGAGCGCGAGTATCAGGTCCAGATCGATCCGCAGCGGCTCTATGCGCGCGGACTGGGGTTTGGCGACGTGATCAACGCGATTCCGGCCAACAACGGCCAGGTCGGCGGCAACGTCATGGACGTGGGGCGCGAACAGTTCCTTGTTCGTGGCCTGGGCCTGTTGCGATCTACCAAGGATATCGGTGAGATCGTGCTCAAGGCCGAGGATGGCGTGCCGGTGTATTTGCGCGATGTGGCTACCGTGGTGGAAGCTCCGGCGCCGCGCTTTGGTGCGGTGACCCGCGACGGCGAGGAAGTCGTGCTGGGCATGGCCTTGGCGCGCATCGGCGAGAACGCCAAGGACGTGGTCGAAGCGGTCAAGGGCAAACTCGATGTCGTACGCGATGCGTTGCCCAAGACGATGGTGCTCAAGCCGATCTACGAGCGCACCGACCTGGTCAACAAAGCGGTGGGGACGGCGACTCGCGCGTTGATCGAAGGCTCGATCCTGGTGGCGATCATCCTGTTCCTGTTCCTGGGCGAACTGCGCTCGGCGCTGGTCGTGATCGTGACGTTGCCACTGGCGATGCTGATTGCCTTCATCGGGATGGGCCAGGTTGGCCTGTCGGCCAACCTGATGTCGCTGGCTGGATTAGCGATCGGCATCGGCATGATGGTCGACGGCGCGGTGGTGATGGTCGAGAACGCCTTCCGGATCATGGCCGAGCGTCTCGAGCACGGCGAGAAGGTCGACAGGACCTCCGCGGTGCTGGCGGCGGCGAAGGAAGTGGCCAATCCGATTACGTTTGCGATCGGCATCATCATCGTCGTGTTCCTGCCGCTGTTTGCGCTGGAAGGACTCGAAGGCAAGATGTTCAAGCCGATGGCTTTCAATATTGCCTTCGCAATGGCCGGATCGCTGATCCTGAGCCTGACCCTGATCCCGGTGCTGGCCTCGATGATCCTCAAGCCCAAGCCGGAGCGCGATACGTGGCTGGTCGCCAAAATCAAACGCGGCTACCGGCCGCTGTTGGACAAGGCGCTGGCACGCAAGCGGGTGGTCGTGGTCAGCGCCGTCGTCGCGTTGGTGGCGAGTCTGGCGCTGTTCCCCTTCCTGGGCAAGGAGTTCATGCCGCAGTTGCAGGAAGGCTCGATCATGTGGCGCGTCACGGGTATCCCGTCGACTTCGCTGAACGAATCGATCAAGACCAGCAACACCATTGCCAAGGCATTCGAGCAGTTCCCGGAGGTCGAGACCACGCTGGCGATGATCGGCCGCGCCGAGAAAGGCGAAACTGCCGACGTCAACTACATGGAAATCTACACCGCCCTCAAACCTGAGGACGAGTGGAAGTCCGGCCGAAACATCAAGCAACTCGAAGAAGCCATGCAGGAGACGCTGGAAAAGGTCGTGCCCAACGTGGTGCCGGGCTACACCCAACCGATCCAGATGCGCGTGGAGGAATTGATCTCGGGCGTGCGTGCGACCTTGGCGCTGAAGCTCTATGGCGAAGACCTGGAGGAGCTCGACCGTATCAGCGGCCAGCTCAAGACTGTCCTCGGCAAGGTGCAAGGGGTGGCCGATCTGTCGCTGGAGGCCAATGTCGGCAAGCCGCAGATCCGCATTCAGGTCGATCGGGATGAACTGGCACGCCACGGCATGAATGCCGAGGAAGTGCTCACCATCGTCCGCAATGGCCTGGGCGGTGAGCCGGTGAGCGTGCTGCTCGATGGCGTGAAGCGGTTCGACATCGCGGTGCGGTTGAGCGATGCGACCCGCGATTCGGTCGAGGCTTTGCGGAAGATCGCGTTGCGCACGGCCACCGGTGCCTTGGTGCCGTTGTCGGAGGTTGCTGACGTGAGCGTGGCCGAAGGCTACTCGTTCGTCCGCCGCGAGCAACTGCAGCGCTATGCCGTGATCCAGATGGACGTGCGCGGCCGAGACGTCGACGGTTTCGTCAAGGAGGCTGAGGCCGCGATCAAGCAGCAGGTGACACTGCCCGCAGGTTACTGGATCGAGTGGGGCGGCGCATTCGAGAACCAGCAACGCGCCTTGGCGAAGTTGGCGTTGATCGTGCCGATTACGATCTTCTTCATCTTCGTGCTGCTCTACACCGCGTTCAACTCGATCAAGTACGCCGCGCTGATCCTGGCCAACGTGCCGTTCGCCACCATCGGCGGCTTGCTCGCACTGTTTGTCACCGGCCAGTATCTGTCGGTGCCCTCGGCGATCGGCTTCATTGCGGTATTCGGCGTGGCCATGCTCAACGGCATCGTGTTGGTGAGCTTCCTCAACGAATTGCGCGACAAGGGACGATCAGTGCGTGAGGCCGTGATCCAAGGTACGGCCTTACGGTTGCGCCCTGTGCTGATGACGGCCAGCGTCGCGATCCTGGGCCTGGTGCCGATGCTGCTGTCCAGCGGCGTCGGCGCCGAGACCCAGCGCCCGTTGGCGACGGTGGTCGTGGGCGGCCTGATCAGCTCGACGTTTCTGACGCTGATCCTGCTGCCCGTCTTGTACGAATGGCTGGAAAACCGCGCTGAGCGCAAAGCACAGGAGACCACTCCATGAAACAGATCAAGGCGTTCGTGCACCGCAACCGGGTCACTGATCTGATCCACGCACTGGAGGCTGCCGGTTTCCAGCGACTGAGCCTGTTCGACGTGAAGGGCCTGCTGCGCGCACTCAGTGCGCGCGAGCAGCAGTACTCGGTCGAGTTAGGCGACAAGGTCATCAATGAAATACAGATGGAGTTGTTCTGTGAAGACGATGACGTTGCCAAGGCGGTCGAAATCTTCCGGACAGTAGGGCGTACCGGCCACGCAGACGCGGGCTGGATCTATGTCAGTACGATCGAACAATCGATGCCGATCAACGACACGCCATGAGCGTGTGGGCACTTGAGGGATACCATCATGAAACTGATCGTCGCATTCGTCCATTCCTCCCACGCCGGGCCGGTTGTGCGTGCGCTTGAGCTGGCGGGCCTGTACCACCTTTCGCTCAGCCGGGTGCACGGCGTCGTGCAACCAGACACGGCCATCGTACGAGCGGACATGGGCTCGGAGGGTGAGTTGGAGGTTCGACTGGAGGCCTACTGCGAAGACGCGCATTTAGAGCAGGTCGTCGGGCTGATTCGGGAAAAAGGACACGTTGGCGGCCTCCCCTCGGGGGCCGTCTTCGTCCACCCGGTGGACCACGCCTGGCCGGTGAGTCAAGCAGCCGCAGGAGAACGGTGATGGGCGCAGGGCACGATCACGGCACCAGCGAGATCAAGCACGAGAAGCCACTGTGGTGGGCCTTCGGTTTGACCGCATCGTTCTTGATCGCCGAGGTTGTCGGCGGCTTGCTGACCAACAGCCTTGCGCTGCTGTCCGACGCGGCGCACATGATGACCGATGTGATCGCATTGGCGATCTCATTGTTTGCGGTGCGGCTCAGCCGGCGCCCGCCCGATGCCAAGCGTACCTACGGGTATGCCCGCATGGAGGCCATCGGCGCGATGATCAACGGCGGGCTGCTGTTCGTCGTGGCCGGCTACATCCTGTGGGAGGCAGCGGGTCGCTTTCGGCAGCCGCCAGAAGTGGCCTCTGGAGGCATGCTGGTGATTGCGACCATCGGGCTAGTGGTGAACCTGATCTCAATGCGCCTGCTCAAGGCCGGTAGCGGCACCAGCTTGAATGTGCGGGGTGCCTATCTGGAGGTCTGGAGCGACATGCTGGGATCGGTCGGCGTGATTATGGGCGCGCTCGTCATTCACTTCACCGGTTGGACCGTGGTCGATCCAATCATTGCCGTGCTGATCGGCCTGTGGGTGCTCCCGCGCACCTGGACGTTACTGCGCCAAGCCGGCCATGTGTTGATGCAAGGCGTGCCGGCAGGGATAGATCTAGAAGCGATTCGTGGCGCGTTACGTGCCTGCCCTGGCGTGCGCGAGATCCATGACCTTCACGTATGGGCGCTGGGGTCACAGCAACCGATCCTGACCGCCCACGTGGTGCTACAGGACGGCGGCGTAGATGCAGAGCAGGTGCGACGCACATTGACCGAGACGCTGGAGGGGCGGTTCAACGTTCACCACGTCACACTGCAGGTAGAGTTGACGCCGTGCGCGGAGGAGTGCAATCGATCGTGAGGTGCGATGTGTGGTTCTGAATCGCTGGACGACCAAGTCGGTGCTGACAGTGCAGCTATTCGTCCGCCGTGGCGGTGGCGCTCGATGGCCTTTTCATCCGCAAGCTGCACGAGCAGGGGGCTGCCGGACAGTACGAGCATGGACGGTGCGTTGGGCCGCCTGCGCTCGGTTCTGATGACGTGGTTGACCGTGTGGAGAGTTAGCCCCACGTTCGTGCCGCTCACTGGGAGCTGAGATGCCAACCGAATAGCCGAAGAGAGGGTTGGCAGGGGTTCGGTAAGAAAACAGCGTCGGGTGGCCCCTCCCGCTGACGCTATGCGCGCATAGCACTGCTTTCTGTTCGAGATGGGGGCTGGATTCGGGGTGATTGCCGTTCAATATTCATTCGATTATTCTAGAAACATGGAAACGAATCAGGTAATCACCGCGCTGACGGCGCTGGGCCACGCCACCCGGCTTGCAATCTTCCGATTGCTGGTCGAAGCCGGTCCGGACGGCCGCATGGCAGGCGAAATCGGCGAGGCGTTGGCCGTACCCGGCGCCACCCTGTCCTTCCACCTGAAGGAACTCGTGCATGCCGGCCTGATCAGCAGCGAGAGCCGGGGCCGTAACGTTTGTTACCGCGCCAACTTTGATGCCATGAACGTCCTGGTCGCCTATCTGACTCATAACTGCTGCGCAGGCTCCTCAGACACGAGCTGCAGCCCTGGTGTGGCGACCGCCCGCGCCTGCTGACTGCCGCCTCAGCCCCTCCCCAATCAAGGAACCCACCCCGTGAAGCGTCGCGTCCTCTTCCTCTGTACCGGCAACTCCGCCCGCAGCGTCCTGGCCGAAGCCACGCTTCGCGCCTGGGCCGGCCATCGCTTCGAAGTCTTCAGTGCCGGCAGCCAGCCGACGGGCACGGTCAATCCCTTCGCGCTGGGCCAGCTGGCGGCCGAGGGCATCGCCACCGCCGGCCTGCGCAGCAAGTCCTGGGACGAGTTCGCGACAGCGGATGCGGCGCCGATGGATCTGGTGGTGACGGTCTGCGATTCGGCGGCGGCCGAAACCTGCCCCGTCGTGTTCGGCGACTTCCTGCGCGCGCACTGGGGGCTTCCCGACCCGGCCGCGGTGGAGAGCAATGACGAGGACAAGCGAGAGGCGTTCCGCCAGGCGCACCGCATCGTCAAGGCGCGCCTGCAGGCGCTGCTGGCGTTGCCGGCCGAGATCTGGGACGACCGTGCAGCTCTGAAGGAGTCGCTCGATCGTATCGGCTTCGTGCAACCTGACGACGAGGGATCCGTCGATGGCTGAGGCAGCGCCCCGCATGGGGTTGTTCGAACGTTACCTGACCCTCTGGGTCGGGCTGTGCATCGTGGTCGGCACCGGTCTGGGGCACTTCCTGCCCGACGCCTTCGCAAGCCTTGGCCGCATGGAGGTGGCCAAGGTCAACCTGCCAGTAGCTGCCCTGATCTGGCTGATGATCATCCCGATGCTGCTGAAGGTCGACTTCGGCGCCATGCGGGAGGTGGGCAAACACTGGCGCGGCATAGGCGTCACCCTGTTCGTCAACTGGGCGGTCAAGCCGTTCTCGATGGCCCTGCTGGGGTGGTTCTTCCTCCGATATGTGTTCGCCGACTGGCTGCCACCCGACCAGGTCGACTCCTACATGGCCGGCCTGATCCTGCTGGCGGCCGCGCCGTGCACCGCGATGGTGTTCGTGTGGAGCAACCTGTGCCGCGGCGATGCGAACTTCACCCTGAGCCAGGTCGCGCTCAATGACGCCATCATGGTGGTCGCCTTCGCGCCGCTGGTGGCCCTGTTGCTGGGGCTGTCGTCGATCACGGTGCCGTGGGACACGCTGGCGCTCTCGGTCGGGCTGTACATCCTCGTGCCGGTCGCGGTCGCCGTCCTGCTTCGCCGCTGGCTGCTTGCCAGTGGTGGTCAGGCGAGGCTGGATGCGGTGCTCGCGCGACTAGGGCCAGTGTCACTGGTCGCGCTGTTGGCGACGCTGGTGCTGTTGTTCGGCTTTCAGGGCCGGCAGATCATCGAGCAGCCGCTGATCATTGCGATTCTGGCCGTGCCGATCCTGATCCAGGTGTATTTCAACTCCGGCCTGGCCTACCTGCTCAACCGTAAGCTAGGCGTCGCCCACTGCGTGGCAGGGCCGTCAGCGCTGATCGGTGCTAGCAACTTCTTTGAGCTCGCCGTCGCCACCGCGGTCGCCTTGTTCGGCGTGCAATCGGGTGCGGCGCTGGCCACCGTGGTGGGCGTGCTGATCGAGGTGCCGGTAATGCTGTCGGTGGTCAGGATCGTCAATCGATCCCAGCCCTGGTACGAGCGCCGACTTCGGGCGTCATAGTCCGAGCAGGCGAGTCTCAGGATGCCATTTGGCATACTGCCTAACGGATCGTTAGCCATCACACCAAATATGACTAGACATTCCAACTATTTGAGCATCAGGCATCGAGCCAAGCCCATACCATACGGCGGTGATGGAGTACTGCGAGAGGATGGCGACGCCAACTATGGCTTTAAGTACGTCAAAGGCGATGAGGCCGCGCTCCGCGCCATACCTGAGCTAGCTAAAGACTCGGCCTTGCTTGATCTGGCGCTTGCAATCAATTCTCATCAGACAGGCTTGTTCTCGGTAGGCTGCGTAAGTGTGACCTGCCCCCGGTAGCCGTACCAACCATTACTGGGAGAGCCCGGGGTTGAAGGGTACTGCGGTGGGGTTGGTTTGGGTTCGGTGGTTGGCGGCAAACTGGGCCGGCGGGATGCGTCCGCAACTGCTGTGCGGTCGAAC
>NZ_DASSYD010000095.1:0-7647 GCF_035703485.1 Dokdonella sp.
TGAAGCGGTTGGAGGTGATCACGCCCGCCACGCCGTCCTCGCCGAGTACACGCGAGATGCCCAGCAGAAAGGGGTAATACAGATCCACCCGGCCGGTCAGGCCGAACTGTCGCGCCAGTTGTTGCGCCTGCTGCGCGCCCATGATCTGCGTGCGCACGTAGGGCGGGTTGGCGATGACCAGGTCGAAACGCCGTGTCGGCGTGCCGTTCGGCGGGCGACTGACCACGTCGAGAAAGTCGGCTTGCTCAAGCAGCATATCCACGTCGGGGTGATCGCGACGAAGGCGCTCGTTAGCCTGCGCCAGCGCTGGCTGGTCGATGTCGTAGCCGCGCACCTGCAGGCGTTTGCGCAGCGTGGCCGGCAGTGCCGTGATCAAGGCATCGAGCAGGGCGCCATCGCCGGCTGCCGGATCAAGCACGCGGATGCTTCCGCGCCGGGGCAGGGTGGCGACGCGCAGCATCTGTTGCGCGACGAAGTCGGCGAGGGCGGCCGGCGTATAGGTGGCACCCGCGGATTTTCGAATCTCCACGCCGGCGTAGCGCGGGCGTCGCATGAGCCGTTCGTCGGTATCGTCCATGTTGCGCGTGTCCATCGGCGGGATACCCGTGTGTCGTGATGCGTCGTGGCGCGGAGCCTGCCTGCGACGCCCTGGTCCGCCGTGCGCAGCATCACACAAGGATGACGCATGTCACGCCGACGAGGCATGGATGCACGTTATCCTCTGGCCTCGATGAGATTTTGTCGACCGGGGATCAGGGACGATGACGGGACTGCAAGGTGCATGGATCGAGCTGGAACGCTGGGCTGCGCGCGGAGTTTCCGCGGTAAGGGGTGATGCCGCCCTGATCGCGGCGCGCAGCTTCTGCCTCAGGGAGGCATTGACACAATCGGCCCAGCAGGCTGCCGAACAGATCGAACACGACTTCCATGACTTGGACGTCGCCGCGATCGCCCGGGAGATCGCCCGCTTGCTGGTCGAATGCCTGGCGATCATGGTCGCAACCACTGGCATCGGCGCGCTGCTTGGTGGCGTCGCGGGATTCTTCGGCGGTTTCGGGGCGGCGCCGCACCGGGTGCGGTGGCGGGCGCAGCGCTGAGAGCGGAAGCCGGCGAATGGATACTCGCCGCGCTGGGTCTGAAGGCGTTGGCCGAATTCGTCGTCGAAGGCCTGCCAGCTATCGGACGTACCTATTGGAGCGGGATTCGCGAGGCGTGGCTTGCCGCCGCTCCGCCATCGTTGCCTCAGGGGCAACCGCACATCAATGCCTTCGCCATCCGGCACGCGGCCAGCCTGCTTGCCCGTGGTCACGTGGCCATGTTCGTCCTCTTGCTGATGGCGATTGTCGCCTACGTCAGCAAGGGTCGCGGCAGCATGCGGGAACTCGCCGAAAAGGCCAGCCATGGTCGTCTGGGGCGCAAGTTCGGCGAATGGTTGTTGCGAAATGAGTCGAAGCTCAGGGCAGACCCGCGGTTGCGGCCGCCCGAGCCCGTGCGAAGTGCTCCTGCTCCCGACGTCGTGGAGGCACCCGCCGCGCGCGCTCGCGCCAGGCGCGAACCTGCGCCCGAGCCGGAGTCAAAGGCGCCGCCCACCATGCCGCGCAAGAAAGTGCCCTGCTTCAAGACCCAGAAGCTGCCACCGGGAAAGTTCGCGGAGATGGACCGCCAGCTTGCCGCACAGCAAAATGGCCTGAACAAGATGACCGTCCAGGACTATCTGGATGGGCGTGCGCGTTATGCTGTGGATAAACGCAAAGGCGCAGGCACGGCAGCGCTTAAGGCACGCAAAAAGTATCAGGCGCGAATGGAGCGCTTGCTGACGGCAGCACATGTGCAAGCGCGTACTGATCCTCGTACCGCGAAAACCCTGGCTCAGGAAGCAGTGGCTGATCACTTCAGCACGCAGGATGCGCTACACAACCCGGACATGGTGGCTGGAGGGAGGTCGACTGTGATTGACGGAATGGGTGACTCCCAGGCGAACAGGACAATCGGTAGGCAATGGAACAAGGGGGCATTCGAAGGAATGACACGCGTGAACCATATGGATGACGCGGCGCTGAAAGTACCGGTGGCGGAAAGAGGAAGCACCTTGATGAATGTGGACTTGCATCGTTGCAAGTGAGGATTTATGGATCAGGAATTCAACTATTTTTACAATGATGAAGGCTTTGGGCCTGCGTTCAAGAAGCAGGACGTTCCAAAATCAAGCATCGAAAAAAATCGCGGTAAGCTGCCTGACCAACTACTCCAGTATTGGAATGAATACGGTTGGTGTGGTTACGGCAATGGCCTGATCTGGATTGTTGATCCCGAAGAATACGCTCCAGTTGTCGACGCGTGGCTGGAAGGCACGCCATTTGAAGGCCGGGATAACTATCACACCATCGCTGTCAGTGCTTTTGGAGAGTTGTTCTTGTGGGGTGAGACGACAGGTCTCGCCATTTCCATATCGTCCTTGTGGGGCATGATATTTCCTGGTGATGAAAGTGCGGGAGTGGCGGAAGGCAAGGGTGATTTGATGATTCGCGGATTTTTTGTCGGACTTGACAAAGACATGCTCGATGAAAGCGATGATGCCGAGCGTCCATTATTTGATCGTGCTGTAAAGAAGCTCGGTGTGCTCAACGCCGGTCAGATGTACGGACTGGTGCCCGCTCTTGCATTGGGTGGCTCCTGCGACCTCAAACATCTGGAAAAGGTGGACGCCGTAACCCACCTGATCATGCTGGCTCAATTGGGTGAGCGGCAGATCATGCAAGACGTTGTTGCTGATGCCAAGGCTGCTGGCCTGTTGGACGGGCGCTGATGCACCGGCGAATGGCACACTGCGTTTCGGAGTTCCTGACTGCATGGTTTTTGGAATCGAGGAACAGGCCATGGCCAAGATTGTCGAAAGCCCATGACAAACGCTCAGGTTAGGCTCGCTGAAGGTGATGAGTTTCAAGTCGAACGCGAAGCAAGATGGCCAGTACGCGCGGTGTTCTCTCAAGGAAGTAAATATTGCAAATGAAAGTCTCCGGCGGAGCAGATGGACACCAGGGCGGCGATCGCCCCTTTGATTCCCGGTTATTTGCCCAGTTGCGCCCGCAGGTGGCGGAAAGCACCGTGCGTGACGCGATGGGGACGTCGTGGAAAGGGCCGGATGGCGAGGGCCGTGCCAGTCATTTTGATGGTGAAACTCCCATCTGCGACTTGCGCATGAGCGCTGAAGGCCAACTGCAGGCCATCAGTTTCTACCGCGCATTTCCGGCAGACATGGTCATTGAGGGGTTGCACATCGGCATGACGCTGACCGAGGCAAAGCGTGCACGACCCGAGTTGCGGGAGGCTGGCGAGACGCGTGATGTTGTTGCATTTCGCGATGAAACCATCGCGGGTGATCTGCTGGATGCACGTTTCGCCGACGGATTGTTGATTGGTCTTGGTCTTTCGCGGCCGGGCATGGTCTTGCCGGAACGTCCGTGGACGTATGCCGATCCGCGACTGCGCGAGGCCTACAACGTGTGGACGGAAAATGCGCAACCTTTGCCCGAACGGGGACGCGATGCGCGTTGGGCGAAGGGGTGGTGCCTGGGTCGTCCACCGGGTATCACCACGGCACAATGGCCGCTCAGCCCTTGCTACGGTCATCCCTTGCGGCACGCGTTTACTTTGTACCTGCCTGAGGCTTATCGGATGCAAGGGCCTGAACGTGTCGCCATCAGCCTGTTTGTGGACGATCAGGCGGATGAGCTGGAAGAGATCTGCTGCGCAGAGGATGAGGACCCACAGTGGATGCGGGATCTGTATCAGCGTCATCCGCGCAGCTTTCCCATGCAGGATCGACTGCTAGGCCATTACTGTGGGATCTGGCTAACGCAGGCTGAATTCGACGGCGTGCTGGCAGCCCCGCCAGATCTGGCCGACTATCCTTTGCTTCGTGGTCTACCCCAGCCGCTCTGGCAACGTGCCGAATCCGGCGGATCAGACTTGCTGGATACCTTGGGCGAGAGCGATGAATCCTTGCGGTGCTACGCTCAGGGCACCGCGCACCCGATCAGCATGGGCGAGCGCGAGCACGATCCCAACGTCGGCAAGCCGGCGCGCGAATGGGATCACGAGAACGGGCACAGCGGTTACATCATCGCCTTCTCCGAAGAGGGTGAGGCACTGGATCTGCCGCGCTTCGAGCGATGGCCTCATCACCTCGGCGGTACCATGATCCCGGTGCAGGGCTATCCCGACTTCAGTCCTTACTACTTCGAGTTCGGTGAAGAACTGGCGTGGTTCAACTTCGGTGGTGGTGTCGGTCAGCTCGATCTTCTGCAGATGAAGTTGGACTGGGCTTGCTGACGCAGAAGTGATGGACGTGTTCGAATGTTCCGGGAAGATCGCTTCGCGATGTAGCGATCGAACCCGGTCGTGCATACGGTCGGTCATGGCCATGGCTCGTTGCAAAAACTGTCAGCCCAGTGCCCAGTCGACCGGCTTGCGGCACAGCGGCAGATCGGGTGCTGACGGCGCTCACTCAGCTTGCGTCGTGCCAATTGAAGCGCGCTGCGCAGGCCCTCTTCAACGGTCGGCTGATAGAACGGCATTTGCGGCATCTGATTCACCGTCATACCTTGTTGAAGCGCCCATGCGAGCAAGTGCAACAGATGCACGCCGTCCGGGGCGGTCAGTTCGGCGCTGAGCGGTGAAGCTATTTTCCGCTGGGGGACTTTCAGCAAGGAGATACGCTGGTCAGCCTGAAAACGGCAGACACCACGGGCGCCTCATGGCTGGGGCGGATGGAAAGCCACATCGATGATCTTGCCACCAACGGCGCCGCGGTTGACGGTCAACCAGCGAACATGGTGCTCGATCTGCGGGTTCAGCCCGGCGGTGCGCAGGCGACGTCCGGGCTTATCGATTACGGTCAGCGCCAAGGCGTCACCGTCATAGTCCAGGAATTCCATTGATGAACGAAAGCGCCGAGCAAATCGAGCTGGTATTTGCAATGGATTCACTCGCTGCCGACGATGCAGCCAACCGACTCATCAGTGCCCTGCATCTGCGAGACAAGTCGGTAACGCTCTACGAGGAGTCGATGCCGGCCCAGGCTGCCATTGGCAGGATCGCGAAGGATGGAAAGCTGTCCTTCAAGATCGGGGCGGGTGCTCTATCGATTCACTTTTCGACCATGCGTGCGTTTCAACTGCAGTCAGTGACGGTCAGCATGGGTGAACCTTGCCCGCTTGCCGCCTGGCAGGAAGTCGTGGGCTCCTTGCTTGGTTGCGAAGGGTTTGTTCAGGCGTGCCTCGTAAACAGTGACTATTCGTTCTGGCAGAACGCGGCAGATCCGCTTCAGTATCAGGTTGCAGGCAGGAGCATGGCGGGCTTGCCGATGATTTCGAACGGATTGCCGGCGCCGCTGCAAAAACTGGTCGTCGATACGTCCGGCAACCCTGGACGAAGAAGCCTCAAACCCGGTTACGTCGAAATGGTCGGTCATGTCATGTGGTTTGGTCCCCGTTTCTGGGCACTCAGGGGCACGTTTCGACGGGACAACTTGCTCGCGTGCTCCGATTTTCGAACCAGCGAGATGCGTCATGGCGTACTGCGCATGGTTGCCGCGGAAATGCCTTTCAATGACGAAAGCAGCGGGCCAACCCAGGATCGTTTGCGAAAATTGTTGTTCGAGTAATGCCGGATACCGACTTGGCGTTGCGGGAGGCAAGCATCGATGAAATGCGTGATCGCTTCGCACAAGGGTGTGGATCGTCTTCTCTTCGGGATGTCCGTGTCGCAAGTCAGGGCGCTGCTGCATGCCAGGTTCAACTCATTCAAGCGCAGCCCGGATGCCGCGCATCCCACTGACCACTTCGTCGAAGCGGGGTTGTTCGCCAATTACGACAGGGCCGGACATCTCGAGGCGATCGAACTTGCCTCGCCGGCAGCGCCTGGACTCTACGGCATCAACTTGTTGGGCATGGGTTTCGACGAGGCCGTGAAGTACCTGAAGTCCAGGGACCCTCAGCTGCAGCGTGAGGTCGACGGCGCGATCTCCCTGGCGCTCGGGCTAAGCCTTTACGCTCCGGATGCGAAAGACGACCCGAAAGCCCCGGCGGAAAGCGTGCTCGTGTTCGTGCCCGGTTATTACGACTGAGTTGTTGCCACGGTCGTCACAACCTCACCGATACCCCTGCGCCTGCAGCGAGAACAGATGCGCGTAATGGCCGTCCTCGGCCATCAGCTGCACGTGGTTGCCGCGCTCGATGATGCGGCCGTCCTGGATCACGATGATCTGGTCGGCCATGCGCACGGTGGAGAAGCGGTGCGAGATCAGGATCGCGATGCGGCCGCCGGACAGTTCGCGGAAGTGCTCGAAGATGGTGGCTTCGGCTTGCGCGTCCATCGCGGCGGTGGGCTCGTCCAGCACCAGGATGTCGGCGCGCGAGCGCATGAAGGCGCGGGCCAGGGCGATCTTCTGCCACTGCCCGCCGGACAGTTCGCGGCCGTCGTTGAACCACTTGCCCAGCTGCGTATCGAAACCGGCCGGCAGGCTGTCGATGAAATCGGTGGCCATGCCCTTGTCGCTGGCCTCGCGCCAGCGCGCCTCGTCGTCGAAATGGGTGACGTCGCCGGCGCCGACGTTTTCGCCCACGCGCATCTGGTAGCGGGCGAAGTCCTGGAAGATCACGCCGATGCGCTGCAGCAGCACGGCCTCGTCCCACTCGCGCAGGTCGGTGCCGTCGAGCAGGATGCGGCCGCTGTCGGGCGTGTACAGACGCGTGAGCAGCTTGATCAGGGTGGTCTTGCCGGAACCATTCTGGCCGACCAGGGCCAGCGATTCGCCGGGGCGGATGTGCAGGTCGATGTCGCGCAGCGCCGGCTCGCCGGCACCAGGGTAGGTGAAGCTGACCTGCTCGAAGCGGATGCCGTCCTCGGGCCTGGCGCCGCGCTGCGCCATGCCAGTTGCCGTCGGCACCGGGGTTTCCAGGTATTCGTACAGCGTGGAGAGGTAGAGGTTGTCCTCGTACATGCCGCCGATGGCCGACAGCATCGCCGACACCGCCGACTGGCCCTGGCGGAACAGGGCGAGGTACATCGTCATCTGGCCCAGGGTGATACGCGCCATCACCGTGCTGGCGGCGATCCACGCATAGGCGCCGTACAGCGCCAGCGTGCCCAGCAGGCCCAGCACGAAACCCCAGCTGTCGCGACGCACGGCGAGGTCGCGGTCGGCGCGGTAAAGGCTGTGGAAGATGTCGCGATAGCGCTGCAGCAATAGCGGGCCCAGGCCGAACAGCTTCACTTCCTTGGCGTGGTCCTCGCGCGCCAGCACCGTTTCCAAATACAGCTGCATGCGCGTTTCGGGCGAACGCCAGCGGAACAGGCGGAACGCGTCGCCGGAAAATTTCGTTTCGGCAAAGAACGACGGCAAGCCGGCCAGCAGCAGCACGGCCACCGCCCACGGCGAGAACTGGAACAGCAGACTGCCGTAGCTGAGCAGCGAGATCGCGTTCTGGCCCAGCCCGAACGTACGCGTGACCAGCGACAGCGGCCGGCTCGATGCCTCTCGCCGTGCGCGGGTGAGCTTGTCGTAGAACTCCGAATCCTCGAAGTGCGCCAGCTCCAGCGTCAGCGCCTTCTCCAGAATCATTACGTTGACGCGCTGGCCGAGCT
>NZ_DASSYD010000183.1:0-17268 GCF_035703485.1 Dokdonella sp.
ACATCAACCAGCCGTCGAGTACGTCGAACATCGCCCAAAGCGCACGACCCAAAGATCTCTTCTGACCACTTCCATTCGTTGCTCACCATGACTACGCCCTCTGTTGGCATGTAAATCATGGAGTTACAGACTAAAGCGCAACAAAGATGTGATCAAGAGACAGTGCCTGCGCAGGGGCGACGGAGGGTTGGGAGGAGAGTGAAAAAGGGCAAGGATGCCGCGCCGCGAAGCGGCGTGCTTTTGAAGAACAGAGTCACTGGGCCCCTGCCTTCGCAGGGGCGACGGAGGGTTGGGAGGAGATTGAAAAAAGGCAAGGATGCCGCGTCGCGAAGCGGCGTAATAATCAAACCAAGCAACGTCACTGGGCCCCTGCCTTCGCAGGGGCGACGGGGGTTGGGAGGCGGGTGAAAACCCGGCAGGGATGCCGCGCCGCGAAGCGGCGTGCTCTATCCACTGGTCACATCCCCAATTATCGCCGCGTCGGTCCTCAGACCATCAAAGAAAGCCATGATCAAGACTTGACTCAACAATTCGATAACCTGGGGCAACCCTTCGACAGGCTCAGGGCGAACGGCTGTTGCCATAGGCAGGGCCTATTGCACCATTGTCAGTACCAGCGAGATCACGACAAGCCCAACCAAAACAAGCGCCCTGTGCGCAACCTCCTCCGATCCGGCACAATTCACGGTTCGCGTCGGCCTGCTGCCGATGCCTGAAAATTCCGGAAAAAGATGACCCTGCAAGGCAATTACGAACAGATCGCGCTCAAGGATTATGCCGAGCGCGCCTACCTCGATTACTCCATGTACGTCGTGCTCGATCGCGCGCTGCCGTTTATCGGTGACGGCCTCAAGCCGGTGCAACGCCGCATCATCTATTCGATGAGCGAGCTTGGCCTGAATGCCGGGGCCAAACCGAAGAAATCGGCGCGCACGATCGGTGACGTGATCGGCAAGTTCCATCCGCATGGAGATAGCGCCTGCTACGAGGCGATGGTGCTGATGGCGCAGCCGTTCTCGTATCGCTATCCGCTGGTTGGTGGCCAGGGCAACTTTGGCTCGCAGGATGATCCGAAATCCTTCGCCGCGATGCGCTACACCGAATCCAAGCTGACCCCGATCGCCGAGGCCCTGCTCGAAGAACTCGGCCACGGCACGGTCGACTGGACGCCGAACTTCGATGGCACGCTGAAGGAACCGGCATGGATGCCCTCGCGCATCCCGCATGTGCTGATCAATGGCACCACCGGCATCGCGGTCGGCATGGCCACTGATATTCCGCCGCACAATCTGCGTGAAATCGTCGACGCCTGTATTCACCTGCTCGACAATCCGGATGCGAGCATCGCCGAGCTTTGCGAATTTGTTCCAGGCCCGGATTTTCCGACCGAAGCCGAGATCATCACGCCGAAGAGCGACCTGCTCAACATGTACACGACCGGCAACGGCAGCTTGCGCGCACGCGCCGTGTACACGCGCGAGGACGGCAATATCGTCATAACCGCGCTGCCGCATCAGGTTTCGCCGTCGAAGATCATCGAGCAACTCGCCACGCAGATGCGCGCCAAGAAGCTGCCGATGATCGAGGATGTGCGTGACGAATCCGATCACGTCAATCCGATTCGCCTGGTTCTGTTTCCGCGCTCGAACCGGGTCGATGTCGACGAAATCATGCCGCATTTGTTCGCGACCACCGATCTGGAAAAGAGCTACCGGGTCAATCTCAACATGATCGGCCTCGATGGTCGCCCGCAGGTCAAGAATCTCCGCCAGATCCTCAGCGAATGGCTGCGCTTCCGCACCGATACGGTGACCCGCCGCCTGCAGCATCGCCTGGAAAAGGTCGAACGCCGTCTGCACCTGCTTGAAGGTTTGCGCATCGCCTATCTCAACCTCGATGAAGTGATCCGCATCGTGCGTACCGAGGATGAGCCGAAGCCGGTGCTGATGGCGCGCTTCAAGCTCAGCGAGGAACAGGCTGATTACATCCTTGAGACGAAGCTGCGCCAGCTCGCACGGCTTGAGGAGATGAAGATCAATGCCGAGAGCGACGCACTCGAACAGGAGCGCGCAAAGATCAATGTGCTGCTCAATTCGAAAGCACGCCTGAAGACCCTGATCAAGGACGAACTGCGCGAGGATGCGAAGAAGTTCGGCGATGATCGTCGCTCGCCGCTGGTCGCACGCGCCGCCGCGCACGCACTCGACGAAGCCGCGCTGGTCGCCAGCGAACCGACCACCATCGTGCTTTCAACCAAGGGCTGGATCCGCGCGGCCAAGGGCCACGATATCGATGCCGCCGGCCTCAACTATCGCGAAGGCGACAGCTACCTTGCTTCGGGCAAGGGCCGTACGACCCAGCAGGTTGCCTTCATTGATTCCACCGGTCGCAGTTATTCGACTGCGGCACACTCGCTGCCTTCGGCGCGTGGCAATGGCGAACCGGTCAGCGGACGCTTCAGCCTGCCATCGGGTGCGCAAATCGATACCCTGGCAATTGCCGATCCGGCGACGCGCCTGATCATGGCTTCGGATTTCGGCTACGGCTTCGTGACCCGCTTCGAAGCCCTGCTCGGCAACAAGAAGGCCGGCAAGCAACTGATCAATCTCGATGCCAAGGCGCATGTGCTGCATCCGGCCCTGGTCGATGACACCGCCCGCGACCGCATTGTCGTTGCCACCAACAGCGGCCATTTGCTGATGTTCTCGGTGGCCGAACTGCCCGAGCTCGACAATGGCGGCAAGGGCAACAAGATGATCGAGATTCCGAAAGCCAAGCTGAGCTCGGGTGAACGTGTAGTCGGTATCGCCGTGGTCGCCGAAGGCAAGGGTGAGGCGACCCTGTTTGCCGGCCAGCGCAAGCTGATCCTGAAGTGGGCCGATCTGGTCGAGTATGGCGGCAATCGTGCGACCCGAGGCTCGCTGCTGCCGCGCGGCTTCCAGCGCGTCGACCGCATCGAGACCACAGGCTGACCATGAAAAAACCCGCGCGCTGGTTGCTTCGTCTGACAGGCCTGATCCTGCTGTTGATCATCGCGCTGGTCGTTGCTGCCTGGCTGGCCTTGCGCGGCAGCCTGCCGCAACTGGATGGCAGCGTGCAGACCTCGATGCTCAACGCGGCCACGCGGATCGAACGCGACGCGCTCGGCACGGTGACGATCATTGGCGAAAATCGGGCGGACGTGACCTGGGCGCTTGGCTACGTGCATGCCCAGGAGCGCTTCTTCGAAATGGACCTGATGCGCCGCAGCGCGGCCGGTGAACTGGCCGAACTGTTTGGTCCGGCGGCCTTGCCGATTGATCGCCGCGCCCGCGTTCACCGCATGCGTGCCCGCGCCGAAGCCACTCTCGCTCTTTCATCCGAGGCCGACCGCAATCTCATCGATTCCTATCGCGATGGCGTCAATGCCGGGCTTGCCGCGCTCGACGTGCGTCCGTTCGCCTATCTGCTCACGCGCAACACCCCGCGACCGTGGAGCAGCGCGGACAGTCTGCTCGTTATCGATGCCATGTACTTCACCCTCAACGATGCTCAAAATCGACGCGAGCTGGCGTTTTCGCGCATGAAGGCCGCCCTGCCCGAATCCGCGTTCAACTTCCTGACCGCCACCGGCGGCTGGTGGGATGCGCCGCTGAGCGGCCCGGAAATGCGCTGGCCGGAACCACCGCCTGCTGTGGATATTGATCTGCGCGCGCTCGATCGATCCCTGCTCAAGCATGAGCCATCGGCCAGCGATGTCGTACCGGGCAGCAACAGTTTTGCGGTCAGCGGCGCGTTGACCGGCGGACCCGGCCTGATCGCCAATGACATGCATCTTGAGCTGCGTGTACCCGGCATCTGGTTCCGTGCGCGCCTGATCTTTCCGAACCCGCGCCATCCCGGCGAAACCATCGATGTCAGCGGCGCCAGCTTGCCCGGCACGCCGGCCATCGTCGCCGGCAGCAACCGCTCGATCGCCTGGGGCTTCACCAACAGCTATGGCGATTTCGCCGACTGGGTGCGCGTGATTGCCGATCCGTCCGCTGCGGATCACTACCTAACCGCCGAAGGCAGTGCCGCGATCGAAACGCACGAGGAGTCCATCGCTGTCCATGGTGGTGCCGCGGAATCCCTGCTTGTCCGTGAAACACGCTGGGGTCCGATCCTGGCGGAAGACGTTGACGGCACACCGCTGGCCCTGGCCTGGACGGCAGAACGCGAAGGTGCGCTCAACATCGAGCCGATAAAGCTGGAAACGGCGGAGACCGCGGACGAAGCCGTCGCCATCGTCCAGCGTGCCGGCATGCCCGCGCAAAACTTCCTGGTTGTCGATCGGTTCGGCAGCATCGCCTGGACGATTGCCGGACGCATTCCGCAGCGCGTCGGTGGCTTCGATCCACAATTGCCCGCGGACTGGAGTCAACCCGGCACCGGCTGGAACGGCTGGCTTGATCCGTCCGACTATCCCTTGATCTCGAATCCGCCATGGCAGCGATTGTGGACGGCGAACGCGCGCATCGTCGATGAAGGCAAACACCTCGATCTGCTCGGCGACGGCGGCTACGACCTCGGCGCGCGTCAACGCCAGATTCGTGATGATCTGCGCGCGAAAGAACATTTCAGCGTGGCCGACATGCTCGACATCCAGCTCGATGATCGCGCCCTGTTTCTTGATCCGTGGCGCAAGCAGCTGCTCAGTCTGCTTGAACACAGCCCGAGTACGCCTCAGCGCAGCGCCATACGCGATGCGCTCGCGGACTGGGATGGTCATGCTTCGATCGATTCGGTCAGCTACCGCATCGTCCGCGGCTGGCGCAACGAGGTGAAGGACACCGTGCTGGATGCCTTCGCCGGCGCCGTGCGCATCCACTTCGCCGATTTCAGGATGCCGAAACTGGCTCAATCCGAACATGCCGTATGGATGCTGCTGCAACGGCGTCCACCGAACCTCCTGCCACCGGGCTATCAAAGCTGGGACGCGCTGCAACTGGATGCGCTCGATCGCGTGGCCGACAGTCTGCAAAAACAGCCCGGCGGTATCGCCGCGCAAACCTGGGGCGAGCGCAACACGGCGCGCATTGCCCATCCGCTTTCGCGCGCCCTGCCGGGCTTTCTCGCCCGCTTGCTCGACATGCCGGCGGATCAGCTACCCGGCGACAGCAATATGCCGCGCGTGCAAGGCCCGGCGTTTGGTGCCTCGGAACGCTTCGCCGTTGCACCGGGCGATGAGGAACATGGCTACTTCGAGTTGCCAAGCGGCCAGAGCGGCCACCCGCTGTCACCGTTCTACGGCGCTGGCCATCGTGACTGGGTAGAAGGCAAACCAACGCCCTTCCTGCCCGGCCCGGCGATCCATCGATTGCGCTTTGAACCCATTGCGCATTGAAACAAGCGGAAGCTCACGCTTCACGCTTCCCTCCCAGAAGCGCCCTCGGCAAAGAAGGGCGCGCGCAACGGTTCTGGATCAGGGCGAATCGAAACCATGCTGGAAGATGATGTCGCTGGCCGAAGGTGCCAGGGTCGGGACGCCGTAAGTCATCTGGATACCCGATGTCGCCGGCCGAAGCTGACTGGTGACCGAGACCGGATCCGAATAGGTGGTCACCGAGAACGAATAGAGTGTTCCCCAATCGAGCGACTGGCCTGAGGGTGCGGTCCAAGTCAGGTAGCCACCGGCCGAACTGAAGCTCCAGTCGTTGCCGCTGTCCAGATCACCATCGCTGAAGCGACTATCAATCACGCTGACCCCCGCAGGAATCGGCACGCGGAAGCGATCGAAACCCTTGTTGCTGATCACCTCAAGATTCGGCTCCGCGCCGGCCGTGACCGCGCGCGAATAATCGAGATTGTGCACGGCGTAGTGATAGACCTGCTTGCCGTTGCCAGCATCCATTACGCGGACGGCGACCTTGGCATGGCCTTCACCAACCGACAACTCGGCGTTCTGCACAGCAAGCGTGTTGGCGGGAGGATTTTCGATCCAGCGATCGGTCACCGAACCGAGCTTGAAGTTGGCGACTCCGGCGAAATTCCAGTCATCACCGGAATAGACCGGCGTACCGGTGACTGTCGCCATCGAGTTGTAGATATTGATGTCCTGTCTCGCCAGATACCAGGAATCGAACAGATAGGTCGCACCAGGATTCTTGGTGCTGCTGATCTGCGATTCATTGACGACCATGCGACGCACATAGCCATCATCGGATGGGGAAGAATTGGTGTTGCTGCTGACACAACCAGGGTCGAACAACGAACGACAGCGACCCCATTGACCGGTCGCCGGAATGATCTCGGAACGGAACGAGAGATCCTGGTTGGCATCGTTGTTGCTATTACTGTAAGTATCAGAGCACGAACGGCCGAGTACATGATTATCGAAGTTTTCGCCCGATGCACAATTGAAGTTGGTTGTCAGCCAGGCATGCTTGACCCCGGAGCGTGCAATCTGCTCAATGCTGCCATCGGCATTGATACGGTACATGTTCCAGATCAGGAAGGGATGCTGGTCATTGTTATACGGACGAAAGCCCACCGCCCCGATGATGTCCGGATCGACGCTGAACTTGCTGTACCACGGAACCCAGGCGGTCCACAGCGCACTGCTGATGCCCGCTGCACCCTGGCCTGAAATCGTGGTTACCGCGGTTCCTACGTTGACGTTGTTCCTGAGGGTCGAGCTGGGGGCGAAAACGACTCTTCCGTTTCCCTCCGGGCCCGTCACGCCACTCGATCTGTTTCTGGCAACCGAGATGTTCTGCATGAAAAGATCCGTCTGGTAGACCACACCAGACGGCTGGCCGACAACCTGCTCGCCGTGCCAGTGGCTTGGCGATGGCGTACCGAGCAGATCCTTGATGCCACCCCCGCCCTGCTGGGTGATCTCGGTCAGGATTTCCAGGTCGCCGACCGGCGCATCAGCCATTTCCGGATGGCCAACGCGCTCAGCAAGTGCACGCGTCACGCGCATGTCCGCCGTGTAGATCGCCAGCACGTGATTGTCGTTGACCAGTTCGTACATCAACTTGTCAACATAGAACCAGACTTCGCCGTCGCCACTGACAACATCGAGCCACATCGGATTTTCCGCATTCGGTCGCAGGCGGAAATCGACCAGTGGAATCGTGTCGCCGCCATCAAGCTTTAGCGTGTAACCGCCGCGCGATTGCAAGGAACCTGCGAGGAATCCGGCGAACGAACCGCGATCGGCACGGAACTGGATGCTGCCGCTCTGCCGAAGGGCGAACAATTCGGATCCGAGCGCCTGGCGCACATTGAGGCCGTCGGTCAGGCGGGCGCTGGATGCGCTCAATCTGTTTGTTGGGTTGGCGACTCGGATGCCAATGCTCTGCAAGAGGTTTTCATTCAGGCGCACGCCAACCGTGCCGCCCCAAGCCGCCCAATCGGTGGTTGTTTCTGTTGCCGGGCTCGGCGTCGTCGGCTGGGCCATCGAATGCATCGGCACGCTGGCCAAGGCCAGGGCCAGCGCGAGTGGCAAATATTTCAGATTCATCATGTCGTTCCCAAGATTTGATTGGCTTGATCGGCACGCAATGCTGGCCTGTCCCTGGCCGTCACTGCGTGGTTTCATTCACGGCGTAAAAACGCTGCCTGAAGCAATGGTTTCAGGCGGCGACTTGCCATAGCCCTGCTGAAAAACGGTGTCATCAAAACTGTTGGCGAAAATGCGGTCCCCGGCTTGCGGGCCATTCCACAATTGCCACATGTACTCGCCGCGCGAGCGATCTTTCGGGCCGACCACGGCAGGCCGGTTCGGTCCACCCGCGCACATCAGGTTTTCACCCGGGATTGTGCGCTCGATCGCCTGGTTGCGCAGAAATTCCATGTATTCACGACTCGATGTCTGATAGTAAAGCCGCGCAGTCACGGTCAGTGGCCCAGGCGTTCCTGGCGGGATCGTTGCGGCATAGTCGACTTCATCGTAATTGACCAGAATACCGCTTCCCGGCGAAGTTTCCGGGTAGTTGATGCCAACCGGGCGCAATTCGTAGCCATTCGGATCGGCAACAGTTGCTGGCTCGAAGCCGAGCGGCGGAATGCGATTGTCCTTGGCCACGCAATCATTCAGAACGAAATGGAAGGCCTCGCGACCAAGGCCGTCAACGGCATCGCAGCTGCCTGTTCCATTACGATTCCAGATACCTTGCAACACCTCGTAGACGCGCAGTTGCGGATCGCTTGCAAGCACCGCGCTGGCATCGTCATAGTTGCCGCTCTCGAAGATCAGGACACCATTGAAATCGCGTAGCTGGACGTTGAGCCACATGCGCCGACCTTCGGAATACCCACTCGGCAGCTTGTGCCCGCTGTGGTTGGTGACCTTGACCCGCGCATCGATCGAGCCTGGCGATCCTCCGCTTGCGGCGCTGTAGGCGAGCAGGGAAACCTCAACGTCGGCCGCGGTTTGCAACAGGTCGCGAGCGGCCTGGATCGTGCGATCGAAGTCATCCTGGCGACCGAGGCCACCACCAGACCCCGGAATCGCCGAGGTATCGCTGTATTCGCCCTTGATGATGCCGGGCACCCAGGTATTGCCACCGACAAAGGTATGCACGGGCAGATTGCCGGTACGGCTGGGCCCACCCGAACAGGCGGTCGCGGTTGGGTCCTCGCTGTCGGGCATGTGGCAGCCCTGGCAGGTCTGCCCGCCGGCGCCGGAGAAGTCGCTCTGCTTCCACTCGCTGTAGGTGCGCTCGATCGGAAACGGGATGGAGGTATCCGTGCCATCGGCAAGCTTGAGGGTTTTCAGCGGGCCCGCATCGGTATCCGGCGTGGTCACGTCGTGACAGGAGCCACAAAGTTTACTGTCTTCATGGAACGTCGATTGCGCCCACGCATGCGGTGGCGAGAATCCGCCCGAATAGGTGTAGGGTCCACGCCGGCAAGGCTCGCCGCTTCCGCTGCAGGCGGCGTCATCGAGCCAGACATTGGCATTGCCGATCATGCCGGGCTCGCCCAGCGGCCCGGTCGGCATCAGCCGATGGCAGAAATGGCAGGCGACGCCGCTGTAGTCGTTCGAGAAATCCAGTGCGTCGGGGGTGCCTTCAAGCAGGCAGCCGTTGGCCCCCTTGACCGGATCATTCACTGCGCCGAATCCGGCTTTGACCACGCGTCCGCCATACCAGCCTTGCGAGGTATGACAGCGCAGGCAGAAATCGCCGGCGCCGGGGAAATCCTTGTTGGCGACATCAACCGCGGCCCAGAACAGCGGGTCGCGCGTCGCATTCGCCATCATCGAGCCGCCCCAGGTGCTGTGCGGGCGGAATTCCGGATCGGTGCCGGAAGAACCACCATGGCAACCGCCACAGCCATCCGAGGGCAGCATCGAGTAGATCAGTCCCGGCTGGGTACCGTGCGGGGTGAGGTCGAGCGCCGATGCGCCCGATGAGACGAGCAACAACACGACCATCAATGGCAAACGCCATAGCCCATTCAATCGCACTCGCCGCCCCCGGTATTCAAATCGCAACACAAACCTCACCCATGTTGAAGGCGCGCTCGATCGCGCGAACTCGTTTGCAATCCCTTGACTCGCTGCATCGCTATGCCACGCGGATACCGACCCTTTCGCCCGCGGCCTCTGCGATCAAGCGGTGCAATCCCGCCGATCCATCACGAGATCAAGGCAAAGCCACTGATTTCTATCACGAATCGGGGCACATCACACCCTGAAATGCCGACTTGCGTGTCCGCTTTGCGCAAGTTTGCTATCGGATCCACGCATTGCCGAGCGTTGTTCAGCAGCGCCGGGCTCAAGCAAGCAGACGCTCGGCGATATCCAGATACAAACCCGGAAGACGCTCAAGATCCTCGATCGACACGCACTCGTCGATCTTGTGAATGGTTTCATTGATCGGGCCGAGCTCGACCACTTCGGCACCGAGCGGCGCGATGAAGCGGCCATCCGAGGTGCCACCGCCGGTGCTCGCCACCGGAGTGATCGCACAGATTGATTCAATGGCTGCGATGGTCGCATTGCGCAAGCGCCCTTCGCCGGTCAGGAAGGCTTCGCCGGACAGGTTCCAGTCGATACTGAAATCGAGGTCATGGCGCTTCAGGCAGGCCTCGACTTGCTCGCGCAACGTAGCAGCCGTGCTGGCCGTGCTGAAGCGGAAATTGAAAGTGACATCGAGTGTTCCGGGAATGACGTTGTTGGCACCGGTGCCGGCATGGATATTCGAGATCTGCAACGAGGTTGGCGGGAATTCCGCATTGCCTTCATCCCAGCGCGTCGCCACCAGCTCGGCCAGCGCCGCTGCTGCCGCATGGATCGGGTTCAGGGCTTTTTCGGGATAGGCGACATGCCCTTGAACGCCGCGGACGCGCAGCTGGCCGTGCAGCGAGCCACGTCGACCGACCCGAATCAGATCGCCCAGCCGCTGCTGCGAAGAAGGCTCACCCACCAGGCACCAGTCGATGCCCTGGCCTCGGCGCCGAAACTCTTCGGCAACGCGGCGCACGCCATCAATCGACGGTCCTTCCTCATCGCTGGTCAACAGGAGAGCGATCGTGCCGACATGATCAGGATGGCGCTGGACGAATTCCTCAAGCGCAAGGCACATCGCGGCGACACCGGATTTCATGTCGGCCGCACCACGACCATACAGGTGTCGATCACGGATCGTCGGTTCGAATGGCGGACTCGTCCACTGCTCTTCCGGGCCGCTCGGCACGACATCGGTATGACCGAGGAAGACCAATACCGGTGCAGCGGAACCGTGTGTCGCCCACAGATTGTCGACCTCGCCGTAGCGCAGGTTTTCGATGGTGAATCCGGCATCGGCAAGCCGCGCCGCCAGCAATGCCTGGCAGCCGCCATCCTCGGGAGTTACCGAAGCGCGGCGGATCAGTTCAGTGGTGAGATTGAGGATGTCGGACATGATTCGTAATACCGGCAGAATTCCTGTGGCGGTTTCCTACAAAGGTTTTTCAGCTTGTCGGAGAAAACAATCCGACATAAACCTTGTCATTGAAACCCAACTGCACCCTGCCATCGGCGAAGACCAGCACGGGGCGCTTGACCAGGGCCGGATATTCGCGGATCAACAAATTCCATTCGGCCGCCGAGCCCGGTGATTTGCGCGTCGGCGCGAGCTTGCGCCAGGTCGTGCTGCTGCGATTGATCAAGGCATCGAAACCACCGACTGCCTCGGCCCAGGCTTTGAGCATGGCCGGCGTGGCCGGCTCATCGCGATAGTCGATGAAGCGATGCTCGATGGCATGTCGATCCAGCCACTTGCGCGCCTTGCGGCAGGTATCGCAATTGTTCAATCCGTAGATGTCGATACTCATGCGCGCAGCAACTCGTTGATCGCGGTTTTCGCGCGCGTCTTTTCGTCGACGCGCTTGACGATGATCGCCGCATACAAACTGTGACTGCCATCAGCGGCTGGCAACGAGCCGGCGACGACAACACTGCCCGCCGGAACGCGCCCGTAGCTGACTTCGCCGCTGGCGCGATCGTAGATTTTCGTCGACTGACCGAGAAACACGCCCATGCCGATGACACTGCCATGCTCGACGACGACACCTTCGACGACTTCCGAGCGTGCGCCAATAAAGCAGTCATCCTCGATGATGGTCGGCCCGGCTTGCAGCGGTTCAAGCACGCCGCCGATCCCGACACCGCCGGACAGATGCACGCGCGCACCGATCTGCGCGCAGGAACCCACCGTGGCCCAGGTATCGACCATGCTGCCGGCACCGACATGCGCACCGATATTCACGTAGCTCGGCATCAACACGGCGTCGGCGGCGACATGCGCGCCACGGCGTACCAGCGCCCCGGGAACCACGCGCGCGCCAGCCGCGGAAAAGGCAGCGGCATCGGCATCGACGAAACGCAGTGGGACCTTGTCCCAGGCCTGCATCGGGCCGCCATCCATGACCCGGTTGTCGTTGATGCGGAAATACAGCAACACGGCCTTCTTCAGCCACTGATGGACGATCCAGCTGCCATCGGCCTGTTGCTCGGCGACACGCGCCTTGCCACTTTCCAGCAAATCCAGTGCGGCCTCGACGGCGGGACGGATGTCCTGTTCGATCTCGCCGCTGGTCAATTCGCTGCGGCGTTGCCACGCCGCATCAATGATCGTTTCAATAGCTGACATGGTTATCCTTGCGCCAAATCAAGTTGTTCAAGCAGGGCCGCGCGCAGACGTTGCTGGGCGGTCTCATCGAGCAACTGGTCATTGTCGTCGCTGATGCGGAAAAAGTCTTCGACGCGTTCGCCGAAGGTGGCGATGCGCGCATCGTGAACGCGCACGCCAAGCTCACGAAACGTCTGCGCAACCGAGGCCAGCAGTCCCGGCCGATCCGTGCAAACGAGGCCGAGCCGGGTGCGTTCGGCGACGATGCTGAAGACAATACGCGGAACGATATGAAAATGGCGCAGGGTCCGCGGCAGGGCCCGGCGCACCGGTTGTTCGCTCAGGTTTTCCTGACCGAGGGCCAGACGCAGTGCGAACTCCAGTGCGCTCACCTGATCGCTATCGAGCAAGGGCTTGCCGGCGGCATCGAGGACAAAGAAGGTATCCAGCACTTTGTCCGAATGCGCCGAGATGGCGCGTGCCTCGACAACATTGAGATGCGCACGATCGAGTACCGCCGTGATCGTCGCAAACAAGCCATCACGATCGCTCGAATAGACGAACACTTCGCTGGTTCCGCGCACGCCCATCGGATTGACTCGCACCAGCGCATCATCGCTATCGCCATGTGTGGCAATCGCCGCCGTCTGCCAGGCGATTTGTTCGGGCCGGTAGCGCAGGAAACTTTCCTCGGGAAAATCCGCCCAGATCCGCGCCACGGTATCGCTGTCGATGCCTTTCGGTTCCAGCATCACTTCGGCGCGCGTGCGCGTCTCGGCGACGCGCTCCTCGGCCTTGGGCAATTCGCCGGATTCCTCGCGCAATACATAACGTGTCGCCGAATAGAGATCCGACAACAGGCGATCACGCCAGGTGTTCCACAATTTGGGACTGGTGCCGTTGATGTCGGCGACGGTCAGCAGATAGAGATAATCGAGCCGCTCCCAATCATCGACCTGTTCGGCGAAGCGATTGACCACGGCGGGGTCGGTAATGTCCTGACGCTGCGCAGTGACGCTCATGAGCAGGTGGTTGCGGACCAGCCAGGTGACCCGCTTGATCGCCGCCGGACGCAGGCCCAGACGCGTGCAGAAATCGCGCGCATCCTCTTCACCGAGCACCGAGTGATCGCCACCGCGACCCTTGGCGATGTCGTGGAAAAGCCCGGCCAGCAAGAGCAGCGCAGGTTGCGGAATGCGCTGGTATAGCGAATGGGCGAGCTTGAATTCGCGCGCACCCTCCTCGCTCGCAAAGCGCGCGATGAAGCGCAATACGCGCATCGTGTGCTCATCGACGGTGTAGACATGGAACAGATCGTATTGCATGCGCCCGGTGACCTTGGCGAAGCCGGGGATCAGCCGCGCCAGCACACCGTGTCGTGCCATCGCCGCCAGCGCCTCGACGGCCGCAGCACCGTGCTCGAACAATTCGCGCATCGACGCAAACACATCGGCCTGATCGAAATCGAGCGCCGGATTGGTCAGGGCCAGACGCACCTGGCGCAAGGCGTTTGCGCGTAGCCCGCGGATTCCCGGTTCGGTCGCCATCAGCGCATACAACTCGATCAGCGCACAGGGGTCCTCGCCGAGGCGGTGGGTTTCATCGACATCGAGACGATCGACGATTCGCAGATAGCCACCACCGAGCTTCTGCGCACTCTCCGCCGGTTTGGCCAGCATCTCGCTGCAGCGCGCCAGCAACTCCTCATTGGTACCAGCGATACGGCGCACGGCACGGTAGTAATCCTGCATGCATTGTTCGACACCGAGGTTGTCGGCGTGCTCGTCGCGATAGCCAAGGCTTTTCGCCAGCTCGCGCTGGTAATCGAACAGCAAACGCTCCTCGGCACGACGGGCAAGCAGATGCAGCGCGTAACGGATGCGGAACAAGGTCACCTTGGCCGAAGCCAGTGCTTCGGCTTCGGTCGCATCAAGCAGACCGGCCTCGACCATCATTGACAGATCACTGGAACCGGCAATGGTGCGACCCAACCAGCCAATCAACTGCAGATCACGCAAGCCGCCGGTACCTTCCTTGAGCTGCGGTTCGAGGTTGTAGGCGGTATCACCGAAACGCAGATGACGGGCGGCCTGCTCGGCCTTCTTCTCGATGAGGAACCCGGCCGGCGTCCACAGCGTTTCATCGGGTAGCGGCGCAAGCAGGCTTTCGGCCAGTTCGCGCGAGCCAACCAGGAAACGCGCCTCGATCAGGTTGGTGTAGACACTCACGTCCTGCGCGGCCAGGGCACGACACCCGGCCAGATCGCGCACCGCCAGGCCCGGCTTGATGCCGAGATCCCACAAGCAGGCGCAGAAGGCTTCGATGGCACGAATCACGCGTGGTTCGGGTGATTCGATGGTCAGGATCAGCAAATCGACATCGGAATGCGGAAACAACTCACCGCGACCGAATCCACCGACCGCAATCAGCGCCGCATTGTCGGTCTCACCGAGCCAGGAGTGCCAAGCGTATTCGAGCATGCGCTCGACCGCAGCGGTTCGCGCCACGACGATTTCCCCGGCATCGGCATGATCACGGAAGGCGCCGGCAAGATCACGATCGTAGTCGACCAGATACTGACGCAAAGCCAGTCGGGCCGGGCCGACGACACCGACACGCGGCACCGGTTTGGCCAATCGCGGCAGGGGCGGCACACGCGTCACTGACTGGAGGGGCGTACCCATGGGTCTCGCATCGGTCCTGTGAAAAGTAACAACTCAGTACCACCACAACGCCCCACATTGCCGAAAAGCAACATCACTGCCCCCTGTAGGGAGGACGACGGGCGGGGATCCGCACCAGGCAAGTCCTGTTCATCGCGAACCCGTCAATAGCCCGCAATCAACTCAAGCCCCGTTCGGCCACGGCGTCAGGATTTCATGGCCATCGTCGGTCACCGCGATCGTGTGCTCCCATTGCGCCGACAGCGAATGATCGCGGGTGACCACGGTCCAGCCATCCGGCAACAGGCGCGTATGTCGCTTGCCCGCGTTGATCATCGGCTCGATGGTGAAAGTCATGCCTTTCTTCAAGGTCAGGCCGGTACCGGCCTGGCCGTAATGCAGCACCTGCGGATCCTCATGATAGATGCGCCCGATGCCGTGTCCGCAATATTCGCGCACGACCGAGAAATTCCGTGCTTCGGCATATTTCTGGATGGTCTCGCCGATATCCCCGAGGGTCGTACCGGGCCTGACGATGGCGATGGCGGCAAGCATCGCATCACGTGTCGTTTCGACCAGGCGCCGGGCCAGCACCGAAGGTTCGCCGACGAAATACATGCGACTGGTATCGCCGTGCCAGCCATCCTTGATCACGGTGACATCGATATTGACGATGTCGCCGTCCTTGAGCACCTTGGTTTCGGAAGGAATGCCGTGGCAGATAACGTGATTGACCGAGGTACACAAGGTCTTGGTAAAGCCCTTGTAACCGACATTGGCGGGGATGCCTCCCTGCACATTGACGATGTGGTCATGACAAATCTTGTCGAGTGCCTCGGTGGTCACGCCGGCCTTGACGTGCGGCGCAATCATTTCCAGCACTTCGGCAGCGAGACGGCCGGCAATGCGCATCTTCTCGATATCTTCGGGGGTCTTTATGGTGACTGACATGGGATCTCTTTATTCGGGGCGCTTGATTCGGGGCGCTTGTCGCAGGCGCCGTGGACAGGCTACAATTCTACGGATAACTCGGCTGGCCTGCTTGCCTGCAGACTGGCAGGGTCATCAGGCCTCGCAGTACAGGCGCGAGGCCATCACTGGCGAACTAGGGTAAACACCTGCCCACGTTTGACCAAATCCGCACACGTATCGTCACCGTTTTCGGGGTGCCTCTCCGGAGGTCGCAAACGGCGGATACGTGGAGGTTTAACCCCGGGCATTACCGTACACCACACAATAAACCTGTGCGGCTGCCCACGATTGGAGCTTTACCATGCCACAAGTCACCATGCGCCAGATGCTCGAAGCGGGCGTCCATTTCGGCCATCAAACACGTTACTGGAATCCCCGCATGGCGCCGTACATCTTCGGCGCACGCGGACGCATCCACATCATCAACCTTGAAAAGACCATGCCGCTGTTCAACGACGCGATGAATTTCGTGTCCGGACTGGCGCAAAAGCGCGGCACCCTGCTGTTCGTCGGCACCAAGCGCTCGGCGCGCGATGCGATCAAGGAAGATGCCGCACGCTGCGGCCAGCCTTACGTTGCGGCACGCTGGCTCGGCGGCATGCTGACCAACTTCCGCATGGTCAAGCAGTCGATCGCCCGACTCAAGGAAATCGAAGCCATGGCCACCGATGGCCGCTTCGAGAAGCTGGTCAAGCATGAAGTCCTGCAGCTCAGCCGTGAGCGCGAGAAGCTCGAACGCTCGCTTGGCGGCATCAAGGACATGGGCCGCCTGCCCGACGCACTGTTCGTCATCGATATCGGTCACGAGAACATCGCCATCCAGGAAGCCAAGAAACTCGGCATTCCGGTCGTTGCCGTGGTCGATACCAACTACGATCCGAGCCTGGTCGATTACGCGATTCCGGGCAACGATGACGCAATCCGCGCCGTTCAGCTCTACACCAGCGCCGTCGCCGACGCCGTGCTCGAGGGCAAGGCCGCCGCACCGACCGTCGCCGTGAACAACGACGAATTTGTCGAAATGGATGCCGACGGCAACCCGATCACCAAGGATGACCGTCGCAAGCAGGCCCCGCGTGGCAAGCCGGCGGCCAAGCGTGGCGCGCCGCCATCAGGCGCGCGTCGCGGTGGATCGGCCAAGCCGCAGGCGGACGCCAAGCCAGCCGCCGCTGCCGAGAAAGCTGAAAAGCCGGCCGAAAAAGCTCCTGAAGCTGCGGCCAAGCCGGAACCAGCAACCGAAGCACCGGCCGCCGAGTAAGTCACACCGCTGCCTTCTGGATTTGAAGGCAGCCCGTGGTTCCTTCGCCCACGCGCGTCGTCGGGCGGAGGGACACAAGATGCTGCAAGGCCATGATTGCCCGAACTTGAAGCCGACGAACACCGGCACAGGATTTCGATGCAATTCGTGACCCGGACATCCCGTCTTTTTTTTCGCGTGACATGACGAGTCGCGCCAAGCTTGTGAGGTTTAAGCGATGGATATCACTGCCCAGATGGTCAAGGAACTGCGTGAGCGTTCCGGCGCAGGCATGATGGAATGCAAGAAA
>NZ_DASSYD010000045.1:0-48503 GCF_035703485.1 Dokdonella sp.
AAGCCATGCAAGAGTAGGTCATCGCTGAGCGCTTTATCCAAAACCCCATCCGAGAAATCGGGTGGGGTTTTTTATGACCTCTTGCATCAAGCGGCGCAGCCGCGCGAACTGCAACAGGTCATCGCTGAGCGCTTCATTCGAAGCCCCGTCGGCACAATGCTGTTCGTCATGTGACCGCTTTCAACAGCCGAACGGCTGGTCAAGGCATCGCGGCTGTCGAGCACACCCTCACTCAAGCGCATAACCAAACTGCTGGCGGAACTGGTCGGAGAACTGGCGGTAGTCAAAGCGCTGGTTTTGCGTTCCGGGGTGCTCGACTTTGAGCGCGCCCATCAGGTTGCCGATGCGGCCGATGGTCATCCAGTCATAGCCCTTCATGATGCCGTGGATCAAGCCGGCGCGAAATGCATCACCACATCCGGTTGGATCGGTAATCCGGCGCTCGTGCGCAGGAGGAACGTCCAGGGTTTTGCCATCGGTATGAATTTTTGCGCCTCTCGGGCCGCAAGTGGTGATGTAGGCTTTTACCCGACTGGCGATCTCTGCCTCGGTCCAGCCGGTTTTCTCCTGCAGCAGGTTCGATTCGTAGTCATTGACGGTGACATAGTCCGCTTGATCGACGAAGTGGCGCAGTTCCTCACCATTGAACAGCGGCATGGCTTGTCCCGGATCGAAGATAAACGGAATGCCGCCTTCGAGGAATTCACGCGCGTTCTGCAGCATGCCCTCGCGACCATCCGGACTGACGATGCCGAACTCGACGTCTTTGACATCCTTCACATGATTTTCGTACGAACGCATCATCGCGCCCGGATGAAACGCGGTGATCTGGTTGTTGTCGAGATCGGTTGTGATGAATGCCTGGGGCGTGAACAGATCGGTCAGTTCCTTGACCTGATCGAGTCGGATGTCGTATTCCTCGAAGTGTTCGCGATAGGGACCGAAATCCTGTCCCACGGTTGCCATGGGGATCGGTTCTCCGCCGAGCAGCTTGAGGTTGTAAGCGATGTTGCCGGCACAGCCGCCGAATTCGCGGCGCATTCGCGGGACCAGAAACGACACGTTGAGGATGTGAACCTTGTCCGGCAGGATGTGATTCTTGAACTGGTCCGGAAAGACCATGATGGTGTCATAGGCGAGAGAACCGCAGATCAGTGCCGACATCGATTGAACCCTTTTGATAGCTTGGTGGTGCCGAGTGCTTTGCGAAAAATCATCAAGCGGTCGACAGTGGACAAAGGATGCGATCTTGCACGACTTTTGCTGCTGACGCACCTTGCTGGATACTCTGCAAATGACGAGCAAGTCGGTATTGTTGCTTTCCACCCATTGCCAAGGCGGTCTGAGCGGATCCATGCATGAACGATGAGGAGATCATCGAGCGCTGGAAAGACAACAGCGTGCCATGGATAGCGGCGGTTCGAGAAGGCCGCATCCGCAGTCGCGTTGTTGCTACCGATGATGCGATCGTCAACGCGGTACTGGCGCGATCGCCTCGATCGGTGCTCGATATCGGTTGCGGCGAAGGCTGGTTGGTGCGCAGGCTTGGCCGACACGGGATCGACGTTCTTGGTGTTGATGTTGTGCCTGAACTGATCGAGAAGGCTCGCACGGAAGAAGGTGGCCGCTACGACCTTCTGTCCTATGAAGACCTGGCCGCACACGGTCTGGAAGAGTCGTTCGATATCTGCGTGTGCAACTTCTCGTTGCTCGGTGAGATGGCTGCAGATGACCTGGTTGCAGCGGTGCCTTCATTGCTCAAGCCCGGCGGCGCGTTGATTGTGCAAACCTTGCATCCCTGGGTGGCCTCTATCGACAACCCCTATCAAGATGGTTGGCGGTCGGGATCCTGGCTCGGTATCGAAGGCGAATTTGGCGAGCCAGCGCCCTGGTACTTCAGAACACTGCAGAACTGGTCGCAATTGTTTTCAAAAGCGGGATTTTGCATCGACCAGATTCTGGAGCCCGCCAATCCGGAAACTCGGCAACCGGCCTCGTTGATTCTCGTCGGGGTCGTTCCTTCTTGAGGCTATCCGCAAGACCTGCAAGCGGCTTCACCCAGTTGAATCCTCACCCGACCGCCAGCTACACCAATGAAGCCAGTTGCGCCGCTGACAAATCTGGCCTCTGACGGGAATACCGACCACCGCTGTGGATTTCCCGAAGCGGTTCCTGAATCGGCCCAATGGTCGTTGCTCGAGACTGCCAATCGATAGCGGTCGACTCAACCCCGAATGCCCCGCAAAGACGCTCAAATTTCCTTGACAGTCCGTGACTTGGCGCATAAGGTGGGTTTTGGTGGGTTTTTGTGGTGTTGAGTGGATATGTTTCAGGGCGAAGCCGCAGTCACGCTGGACGAAAAGGGTCGGGTTTCCATTCCCGCAACCCATCGCGAAGCGGTGGCCAAGCACAGCGGAAATCGCCTCGTGGTCACCTATAACCCGTTTGAACATGGCTGTTTGTGGTTGTTTCCCGAAAAGGAGTGGGAACAGGTGCGCGATGAGGTCAATGCCCTGTCCAAGGCCAAGACTGTCCATCGCAACCTGCAGATGAAGCTGGTCGGTGCTGCTGCGCATGTCGAGCCGGATGGCAATGGACGGGTGCTGCTGCCGGCGAGTCAGCGTGGCGCGGCGGGCATAGAAAAGAAAGCGGTATTGCTGGGTATGGGCAACAAGCTGGAGTTGTGGAGCGAGCAGGCGCACCTGGCCAAGATTCGCGAAACGATCGGTGAGGAGCAGATCACGGAGGACATGCTCGATCTCAAGTTCTAGTCGGGAAGAAACCATGGCGGAAGCGGAATTCACGCACGCGCCGGTCATGCTGGAAGAGGTGATCGAGGCGCTGCAGATCCAGCCACAGGGAATCTATCTCGATGGCACGTTTGGCCGCGGCGGCCATGCGCGTGAGGTGTTGAAGCGGTTGGATGAAAGGGGTCGCTTGCTATTGATGGATCGTGATCCGACGGCGATCGAGCAAGCGATCAAGGAGTTTGGCAAGGACGATCGAGTGCGGATACATCAGTCGAATTTCGCCGACATGGGGCTTTGGGCTGAAGCGGATCAGGCACTCGACGGCGTGTTTCTCGATCTCGGCGTGTCTTCGCCGCAAATCGATGATGCAAGCCGGGGTTTCAGCTTCCAGGCGGATGGTCCTCTCGACATGCGCATGGATCCAGGATCCGGTCGCAGCGCCGCCGAATGGCTGGCAGCAGCAACCGAAACGGAAATTGCCGAGGTGTTGTGGCGCTATGGAGAAGAACGTCTGAGCCGAAGGATTGCCAAGGTCATTGTCGAGAAGCGCGCCGAGCAGGCGCTGCAGACGACGACGCAATTGGCCGAGCTGGTGGCAAGGACGATCGGTCATCGCGAACGCAACAAGCATCCGGCGACGCGTACGTTCCAGGCGCTGCGTATCCATCTCAACGACGAGCTGGGTGCGTTGGAGACGGGGCTTCAAGCGGCGCTGGAGCGGCTCAAGCCGGGCGGCCGCCTGGTCGTGATCAGCTTCCACTCGCTGGAGGATCGTGTGGTCAAGCATTTCATGCGAGGACAGGCATCGCGGCCGATCAACCGGCGCAATCTGCCGCCGATTGAAGTGCCGCCCTCGCCACTCCATGCGCTTGGAAAACAGTTTGCCGGGGCCGCTGAACTGGCGGCAAATCCGCGATCGCGCAGTGCGGTGCTGCGAGTGGCGGAGAAACGTACATGAGCCTGCGTGTAATCGCCATGCTGGTGCTGGTCGCTGCAGTCATCGTCAGCGCCATCGGTGTGGTTTATGCGCGGCACGAAAGTCGTCGCCATTTTGTCGAGTTGAATCGGCTGACCAATGAGCGCGACAACCTGAATTTCGAGTTCGGCCGTCTGGAAATAGAGCAGGCGACCTGGGCGGAAAATAATCGAATAGAACAGATTGCACGCGGTCGTCTCGGCATGGTTTCGCCGGGACCCGCGGAGATGATCGTCACGACACATTGATCCGACAGTGAGGGGGAACTCACAGTCATGAATGAAAGCGCCATCGCAAGGATTGCGAACCACATTCCGACTTCGGTCGGCATTTCGAGCACCCGCACATTCGTGCAGGTGCTCGGCTGCCTGCCGATTTCAGGAGCATGCCGATGACGCCGCGAGCCAAGCCGGCGAATTTGCGTGCGCGCCTGTACATGGTGCTGATGGTGCTCGCTCTTGCCTCGACCGCCCTGGTCGTGCGCGCTGTCGACCTCCAGGTTGTGCGCAAGGATTTCTATCAAGGCGAAGGGGATGCGCGTTATCTGCGTGATATTCCGATCCCGGTCTCTCGCGGCACGATTTTCGATCGCAATGGCGAACCGCTGGCGGTATCGACTCCGGTCGAGTCGATCTGGGGAAATCCGCAGGAGCTGCTGGCCAATCCCGAACAGTTGCCGATCCTGGCCAAGGCGCTTGGCGTGACCACTGCCGACCTGACCGAGCGACTGGTGCAGCGCAAGGACAAGGAATTTCTCTATCTGAAACGACAGGTCGATCCGGATGCGGCCGCGGAGATTCTCGATCTCAAGATTCCGGGCGTGGCCAGCGAGCGGGCATTTCGTCGCTACTATCCCAGCGGCGAAATTCTCGCCCACGCGCTCGGCGTGACGAATATTGATGATCGCGGCCAGGAAGGTCTGGAGCTGGCGTTTGATGACTGGCTGGCCGGCAAGCCAGGGCTCAAGCGGGTCATTCGCGATCGCCTCGGTCATGTTGTGGAGAACGTCGAACTGTTGCAGGCCGCGCAGCCAGGGCGCGATCTCACCTTGTCGATTGATCGGCGCATCCAGTATCTGGCCTATCGAGAGCTGAAATCGGCAATCCTCGAACACCGTGCGTCATCCGGCTCGATGGTCATTCTCGATGTCAGCAACGGTGAAGTGCTGGCGATGGTCAATCAGCCTTCATTCAATCCAAACTCCCGCTCCGCAATCAACCCGGCTTATCGTCGCAATCGCGCCGTGACCGATGTCGTCGAGCCCGGTTCGACGATGAAGCCATTCACGATTGCCGCAGCGCTGGAAAGCGGGCAATGGACGCCCGAATCGAAGATCGACACGACCCCAGGCACCTTGAAGCTGCAGGGCGGCTACACGATCAGTGATCACCGCAACTACGGAATGATCAATGTCACCCGTGTCATCACCAAGTCGAGCAACGTCGGCGCAGCCAAGATTGCGGCGACGCTGAGCAGCGAGCACATGTACGACGTGCTCCACCGCTTCGGCTTTGGTGAAGTCAGCGGTTGCGGTTTCCCCGGTGAGTCGCCGGGTTACCTGCCGATCTCGAAAAGCTGGGGTCCGGTGGAGAAGGCCACCATCGCCTACGGCTATGGACTCAGCGTGACCACCATGCAAATTGCCCAGGCCTATGCGGCGCTGGCCAATGGTGGTCGATTGCGCCAGCCGGGCTTTGTCAAAGGTGCCGTCAATCCGGATAGCGCGGTGATTGATCCGCAGATCGCGGCGAGCGTACGCGACATGCTGGAAACCGTCATTTCACCCGAGGGATCGGGGCTTGCCGCAGCCGTTCCGAACTATCGAGTTGCGGGCAAGACCGGTACCTCACGACGTGCAGTCGCCGGCGGCTATGAGAAACGTTATGTGTCGCTGTTCTCGGGCATGGTGCCGGCCAGCAATCCGCGTCTCGTTGGCGTGGTTGTCATCAACGATCCAGGCCAGGGTAACGGCGCGTACTTCGGTGGCCTGATCTCGGCACCGGTATTCAGCAAGGTCATGGCCAACGCGCTGCGCCTGCTCGATGTCGCGCCAGACAATGTCCAGCACTGGTATGCCGGCTCTCCCGATGTCGGGCATCCAATCGACCCGACCAGCGAGCGTCCCGAGTATCCCGCCGACCAGCCGAACTACGAGGAGGCCGTACCATGAGGTCGGCCACGCGCCTTGGTGAGCTGCTGGCCGGACATGCCGATGTCGGGGCCTTTGCCGACGTCGTCGTGCGGGGCTTGAGTCTGGATTCGCGGAACATTGATGCCGGGGATGCATTCGTCGCCTTGCAGGGAACTCGCCAGCACGGCATCGATTTCGCCGCCAAGGCGCTCGCGCGAGGGGCGAGCATCGTGCTCGCAGAGGTTGCGCCCGCAATCACTGCGGAGCGCCTCGATGGCGATGTGTTGTGGATCGAAGGCTTGCGAAAAAAATTGGGTCTGATCGCTGCGCGATTCCACGGTGATCCTTCGCGCAGCATGCGCATCACCGGCGTGACCGGCACCAACGGCAAGACTTCAGTGGTGCAGTTGCTGGCACAGGCGTTGAACCGCATGGGCCGGAGCGCGGCAACAATCGGAACGCTGGGTGCGGGAATGCACGGACGCGTCGATGCCGGCGAACGTACGACACCAGATGCAATCAACCAGCAGCGCTTGCTGGCGACCTTTCTTGCAGCGGCTGCGACCGACGTTGCCATGGAAGTTTCATCTCACGCGCTGGACCAGGATCGGGTAAACGGAATCCAGTTCAATGTCGCCGTATTCACCAATCTGAGCCGCGATCATCTCGATTATCACGGCGATATGGCTACTTATGCGGCGGCCAAGCAACGCTTGTTCGCCATGCCCGGCCTGTCTGCAGCCGTCGTCAATATTGATGATCCGTTTGGACGTCAATTGATGGTCAGCTTGCCTGGCGGCATCACCAGGTTGGGCTATGCAATCGAGAACGCTCATGCCGAAATCAGGGCGATCGATGTCGAGACTCGAGCAAGCGGGCTGCAATTCACGCTGCGTACGCCCGAGGGCGAAGGCCGGATCGAATCGAATCTGCTTGGTCGCTTCAACGTATCCAACTTGCTGGCCGTGGCTGCGAGTCTCACCGCGCTTGGCCACAAGTTCGACGATATCCGTGTGGCGCTGTCGCAACTGGAACCGGTCCGCGGACGCATGAGCCGTCTCGGTGGCGACACGCTGCAACCCCTCGTCGTCGTCGACTACGCGCATACGCCGGATGCCCTGGAGCAGGCGCTGACCAATTTGCGAGCGCATTGCAACGGGGCTCTTGTCTGCGTGTTCGGTTGCGGAGGCGAGCGCGATATCGGCAAGCGTGCGCAGATGGCGGCCATTGCCGAACGTCTCGCCGACGAGGTGATCGTCACTGACGACAATCCGCGCGGTGAGGATGGGGACGCAATCGTTGCCGCGATCCTGTCCGGTTTTGCCAAGCCGGATGTCGTGCAAATCGAGCGCGATCGCGGCAAGGCCATCCAGCGTGCAATCACTGATGCGCGTGACAACGACATCGTTCTGATCGCTGGCAAGGGCCACGAGCCCTACCAGGAAGTGAATGGAGTTCGCCACCCGTTCGACGATATCGAAGTGGCTCGGCGCGCACTTGGAGCGCGGCCATGCTGAATCTTGATCTGACCACTATTGCACAAATCACGACAGGTCGTTTGCACGGCCGTGATGTTCGCATCACGGAAGTTTCGACCGATAGTCGGCAGTCGAGTCGCGATGCCCTGTTTGTCGCCCTGCGCGGCGAAAATCATGATGCGCACGACTTTGTCGAAGCGGCAAAATCGCAAGGGGCCTGTGCGGCCCTGGTCGAGCGCCAACTCGATATCGAGCTGCCTCAGGTCATCGTTGCCGATAGCCAGATCGCCCTTGGTCAATTGGCCGGCCACGTGCGCCGGGAGCGAGAGCTTTGCGTCATCGGCATCACCGGGTCAAACGGCAAGACCACAGTCAAGACCCTGCTCGCTGGCATTCTCGGTTTGCATGCGCCGACACATTTCAGCGTGGGCAGCTTCAATAACGAAATCGGACTTCCATTGACCTTGCTGGCAACGCCCGAGGATGCGCAATTCGTCGTCCTTGAAATGGGTGCCGGCAAGCCCGGCGACATCGCCTATCTGGTGCAAATCGCGCTACCGCAGATCGGACTCGTCAACAACATCGCACCGGCCCATCTTGAGCGAATGGGTTCCCTCGAAGGAGTCGCCAGCACCAAGGGCGCGCTCTATTCAGGTTTGCCAGCACATGGCATCGCAGTGATCAACGCAGATGACACCTTCGCGCCCTTCTTCATAGAACTCGCATCTGGCCGGACTCTGATTCGCTTCGGATTGGGTGAGGGTGCTGAAGTCACTGCGCGCTTCACCCCGACCGGCCCCGATTCTGAATTCACCCTGGTCACGCCGATCGGTGAGATCGAAATTTCGACCCCGCTACTCGGTTTGCACAATGTGCTCAATGCGCTGGCGGCGAGCAGCCTCGCACTCGCCGTGGATGTTCCACTGGCGACCATCAAGGCAGGCCTGGAAGGCGCGAGCGCCGTTTCCGGGCGCAGCGCGCGACGTCTGCACAGCAGTGGCGCGACCATCATCGATGATACCTACAACGCCAATCCGGCTTCGTTTTCCGCAGCGATCAATACCCTGGCGGCCTGCACTGGAACTCGCATCCTCGTGGTCGGTGACATGCGCGAACTTGGGCCCGATGGCGAACGCCTGCATGCCGAGACGGGGGCGCTGGCATTGAACAAGGGTATCGATCGTCTTTACGCCGTCGGTGACCTGAGTCGTGCCGCCGCGCAAGCATTCGGCAATGAAGCCAGGTATTTCGAAAATCAGGAATCACTGATCCGCGCTCTCGAAGAAGAACTGAAGCCCGACGCTACCTTGCTGGTCAAGGGCTCGCGCGGCTCGGCCATGGATCGGGTCGTCCGTGCTTTGTTCGGCGACGAAATTGTCCAGGGGGATCGTCATGTTGCTTGAACTCGCCGATCTTCTACGCAACTGGTACAGCGGCTTTCATCTGTTTCAGTACCTGACCTTCCGCGCCATCATGAGCACCCTGACCGCGCTTGCCGTGTCATTGCTGATCGGCCCGGCGGTAATCCGCAAGCTCGGTGATCTGAAGGCCGGGCAAGTAGTTCGGTCCGATGGGCCGCAGACACATCTGGTCAAGGCTGGTACGCCGACCATGGGCGGCTTGTTGATCATCCTCGCGGTCGCAATTGCCACCTTGTTGTGGATGGATTTGCACAATCGCTACGTGTGGATGGTGCTCGGCGTGACCGTGGCGTTTGGTGGCATTGGCTTCTACGACGACTACAAGAAGCTCGTGTTGCGTGACAGCCGTGGATTGGCCTCGCGCTGGAAGTACTTCTGGCAATCGGTTTTCGGTCTGGCCATCGCGGTGATCCTCTACACGCAAGCCGATCTGCCCGCACATACCGCGTTGTATGTGCCGGTGTTCAAGACGATCGCAATTCCGCTTGGAATCCTTTTCGTGCCGCTGGCCTATCTGATGATCGTTGGATTCTCCAATGCGGTGAATCTGACCGATGGTCTCGATGGACTGGCAATCATGCCGAGCGTGCTGGTGGTCACTGCACTCGGTGCCTTTGCCTATCTGGCTGGCAACGCGGTGTTCTCCAGCTATCTGCAAATTCCCTCGATACCGGGTGCCGGCGAACTGGTGATCTTTTGTGGTGCGCTGGCCGGAGCCGGTTTGGGCTTCCTCTGGTTCAACACCTATCCGGCCCAGGTCTTCATGGGTGATATCGGCGCACTGGCTGTAGGTGCCGCGATCGGAACCATTGCAGTGATCGTGCGACAGGAAATCGTCTTGCTGATCATGGGCGGCGTCTTCGTCATGGAGACTGCTTCAGTGATTCTCCAGGTAGCCAGTTTCAAGCTCACCGGCAAGCGCATTTTCCGCATGGCACCGATCCACCATCACTTTGAACTCAAGGGCTGGCCGGAGCCGCGCGTGATCGTGCGCTTCTGGATCATCAGTGTGGTTCTTGTTCTGGTCGGTCTCGCGACCCTGAAGGTGCGTTGATGTTCGAATCGGCCGCCAACTCCCAGGCTAAACGACGCGGGGCGCCGCAAGGCCGCTACGATCGTGGCGTCATTCTGTCAGCGCTGGGTCTGGTCAGTCTCGGCCTGATCATGGTTGCCTCGAGCTCGATTTCGATTGCCGACAGCCAGAATATCGGACCGTTTCACTACCTGTATCGCCATCTGGCCTTTCTGGTGTTGGGCATCAGTCTGGCCTGCGGCGTCGCGCGTATCGAATTGGCCACGATCGAGAAGCATGCGGTCCTGCTCCTGCTGCTTGCATTCATATTGTTGTTGCTCGTGTTTGTTCCGGGAATCGGCATGCGCGTCAACGGCGCACGGCGCTGGATCAACCTTGGCATCTCCGGATTTCAATCGGTCGAGATGGTCAAGTTGATCCTGATCGTCTATCTGGCCAGCTATCTCGTGCGCCATCGCGATAGTGTTCACGCGAGCATGGCCGGCGTGCTCAAGCCCATCGGCATCTCCGGGCTGCTTGTCCTGCTCCTGCTGGCTCAGCCGGACTTCGGCAGCGCTACCTTGCTGATTGCAGTCAGTCTCGGCATGGTCTGGCTGGGCGGCGCACGCCTGCGAAATCTCGGATTGCTTGCCGCCGTGGCGACGCCGGCCCTGGCCTGGGCGGCGATGTTCGAGGACTACCGTCTGAAGCGTCTCAAGTCGTTCCTTGATCCCTGGGCTGACCCCTTCAACGAGGGCTTCCAGTTGACCCAGGCCTTGATCGCGGTGGGCCGCGGAGAATGGTTCGGTGTGGGACTTGGTGCCAGTGTGCAGAAGCTCTTCTACCTGCCCGAAGCACATACGGACTTCATCCTCGCCGTGATCGCCGAAGAGCTCGGCTTCTTCGGCATTCTCCTCGTCCTCGGCTTGTTCGCCTGGCTGGTGGGCAGTGGCATGCGCATCGGACTTCGCGCAATGGAGCGCGGCCAGCGATTCGGTGGCTATTGCGCCTTCGGCGTCTCGCTGATGATCGCCTTCCAGGCGTTGGTATCAATTGGTGTGAATCTTGGCGTTCTGCCGACCAAGGGCCTGACCTTGCCGCTGATCAGTTCCGGTGGCTCCAGCGTGATGATGACCTGCGTTGCCATTGGTTTGCTGGCGCGAGTCAGCTATGAACTTTCGCGTGCCGAAAACGCCGCCGCTCAGGCAGTGGCTGCGACGAACGAAGACCACGCTGTGGTCGAAGGACCATCGGCATGAACGGTCCGATCCTGATCATGGCCGGAGGAACCGGTGGCCATATTTTTCCAGGGATTGCGGTCGGCAGGGAATTGCGTGCGCGCGGCATCGCCGTGGTCTGGCTTGGTGGCAAGGTCGGCCTTGAAGGTCGACTGGTGCCGGAAGCCGGCTTCGAACTGGAAACACTGGATTTCAGCGGTGTGCGCGGAAAAGGCGTCCTGACCCTCGCCCTGGCACCGCTTCGATTGCTGCGCGCGATCCTTGCCGCTTACCGAATTCTGCGTCGGCTGCATCCGGTCAGCGTCTTGTCGATGGGTGGCTATGCGGCCGCACCGGGCGGCATTGCCGCCTGGCTGGCGCGCGTTCCGATGGTCGTGCATGAGCAAAATCGCGTGCCCGGCATGACCAATCGGCTGTTGTCGCGATTGGCCAAACGCACTCTGAGCGGCTTCGCCGACAGCTTTGCCGACGCCGAATGGGTCGGTAATCCGGTGCGCAAGGAAATTTCGGCGCTGCCAGCACCACAGCAACGTTTTGGCGGACGTGAGGGCGCGGTGCGCATCCTCGTTCTTGGCGGCAGTCAGGGCGCACAAAGCCTGAACACGATGCTGCCCGATGTGATTCAGCGTCGTGGCGATCGCGTGCCACTGCAAATCCGCCATCAATGCGGTGCGCGGCATCTGGAAAAGACACGTGCCGCCTATGCGAACGTGCAACTTGAGGTCAACGTGGAAGCCTTTGTCGAAGACATGGCAGCGGCTTATGCCTGGGCCGACCTTGTCATCTGTCGAGCCGGCGCGCTGACCATTGCCGAACTCTGTGCCGTCGGCGTCGGCTCCATTCTTGTGCCGTTTCCGCAAGCGGTGGACGATCATCAAACGCGCAACGCCGAAGTCCTTCTCAACGCCGGTGCAGCGCGCCTCGTGGCTGAAGGCGATGGCTTCGTCAAGCGCCTCGGTGGCTGTCTGGATGAGCTTGATCGAGACCGCCCGCGACTGTTGAAAATGGCTTCGGTAGCACGCGGACTGGCGCAGCCAGATTCGGTCGCCCGCATTGCCGATATCTGCATCAAGGTGGCCGCATGACTCCGCAGGCACTACGCCGTCACGGCGACATCATGCAGGACTTCCGTCGCGTTCACTTCGTTGGCATCGGCGGCGTCGGCATGAGCGGAATCGCCGAAGTGCTGCACAACCTCGGCTATACCGTGTCGGGTTCCGATCGTGCCGATTCGCCAACCACGCGCCGACTCGAATCCCTCGGAATCGTCGTCCAGCACGAGCATGCGGCGAGCAACGTCGAGCAGGCCGATGTGCTGGTCACCTCCAGTGCGATCCGCGCCGACAACCCGGAATTGCTGGCCGCAGCCGAGCGCCGGATCCCGGTGGTGCCGCGTGCGCAAATGCTCGGCGAGCTGATGCGTTTCCGCCGTGGCATCGCGGTCGCCGGAACCCACGGCAAGACCACCACAACCAGCCTTACCGCCAGTGTTCTCGCCGAAGCCGGTCTCGACCCCACGTTCGTCATCGGCGGCCAACTGACCGCGGCCGGTGCCAATGCGCGTCTCGGTACAGGCGAATTTCTGGTCGCCGAAGCTGACGAGTCAGACGGCTCGTTCCTGCTGCTTTCGCCGGTTATCGCGATCATCACCAACATCGATGTCGACCACCTCGAAAACTATGGGGGAGATTTCGAGCAGGTGAAATCGGCGTTTGACGAATTTCTCCATCACTTGCCGTTTTATGGTCTCGCGGTGATGTGCGTTGACGACCCTGAGGTCGCCGCTCTGGTCATTAGAACGCCACGCCGTGCGCTGACCTATGCGATCGACAATGACGCGGATATTCGCGCCAGTGATGTCCGCCAGGACGGAGCACGCATGCATTTCGATCTGCATCTTCCCGATCAGGATGAAGTGCTGCCGGTGACGCTCAACCTGCCAGGTCGACACAATGTTCTGAATGCTCTCGCAGCCTGCGCGGTTGGCTGGCAACTCGGCGTTGCCCCCAGCGCAATGCAAGCGGCATTGAGCGGGTTTGAAGGTGTTGGTCGACGCTTCTCGATGCGTGGCGAACTGCTCATTGATCAGGGCGCGGCATTGCTTGTCGATGACTACGGTCATCATCCCAGTGAACTCGCCGCCGTATTTTCCGCCGCTCGCGGTGGTTGGCCGAAACGGCGTCTGGTGGCCGCTTTTCAGCCACACCGCTATACCCGAACGAGAGATTTGCTCGATGACTTCTCACGCGTGCTCGCCGAGGTCGATGTGCTGATCCTGACCGAAGTTTATCCGGCTGGCGAGCAGCCGATCGCCAATGCCGATGCGCGTGCACTGGCACGTGCAATCCGGGCGCGCGGAAAAGTCGATCCGGTACTGATTGAACATCCGCGGAACCTGCGCGAAATCCTGCCGGCCCTGCTCGAAGATGGTGATCTGTTGCTGATGCTGGGAGCCGGAGATATCGGCGCGGCCGCCATCGAGCTTGCCGGCAAGCCGGATCTGAGGAGCACACCGTCATGACCGCGCGAATCACCGATCCGCGTCGATTCGGTCGCGTTGCCGTCGTATTTGGCGGAACCTCTGCCGAGCGCGAGGTCTCGCTCGACTCCGGACGCAACGTGCTCGCCGCACTGCGTGCGCGTGGCATCGATGCACATGCGGTTGATGGCATTCCGGCCCTGCTCGATGCCTTGCGTGCCGGTCACTACGCGCGCGTATTCAATATTCTGCATGGTCGTGGTGGCGAAGATGGAATGCTGCAAGGCGCGCTGGATGCGCTGCGCGTGCCCTACACCGGCAGTGGGATTCTCGGTTCGGCTTTGTCCATGGACAAGGTGCGGACCAAGCAGGTCTGGCAGGCGCTGGGCTTGCCGACTCCGCGCTACGCCGCCTGGCAGCCCGGTCAGGATCTTGAAGCGGCCATTGCGGCGATCGGCTATCCGGCCATCGTCAAGCCCTCGCACGAAGGTTCCAGCGTCGGCATCACCCGCGTTTTCAGTGCTGCCGACCTTCCAGCAGCCATCGAGCTGGCATGCCATCACGATGGCGAATTGCTGATCGAGGAGCTGATCGAAGGTGACGAACTGACCGTTGCGATCCTTGGCCGCGAAGCACTGCCGTCAATCCGCATCGTGCCGAAGGGCGCTTACTACGACTATCACGCCAAGTATGTCGCCGAGGATACCGAATACCTTTGTCCGGGCCTCGAAGCCGACGCCGAATCGGAATTGCGCGCGCTCTCGCTGCGCGCCTTCCTGGCCGCCGGTTGTTTCGGCTGGGGGCGGGTCGATGTCATGCGTGACCGCTCCGGCAACAATCGTCTGCTTGAGGTCAACACCGCGCCAGGCATGACCAGCCATTCGCTGGTACCAAAAGCCGCACAGCAAGAAGGCATCGATTTCGAGTCGCTGTGCTGGCAGATTCTCGAGAGCAGTCTCGATCGCGAGCCGGCCACCCAGGCTGACGGAGGTGCGCGATGAGCGGCACCTTGCTGACTCGTCTTCTGGCCTGGAGCATTGCCCTGACCCTGGTCGCCCTGCCCATCGTCGGCGTGCTCAATGGCTGGTTCGCCTCCGAGCGCTGGCCGGTACGCAAGATCGAACTGCGCGCCGAGTATGCGCATGTCAGTGCCGAGCAAATTCGAGCGGTGGTCGAAAGTCATCTGGCCAAGGGGTTTTTCGCCGTGCAACTGGACGAGGTCCAGGATGCCGTATCGCGCCTGCCTTGGGTGGAGCGGGTCGAGGCACGCAAGCAATGGCCGGATACGTTGAGCCTCGTTGTCTACGAGCGGCAACCGTTCGCCCGTTGGGGCGATTCCCGCCTGGTCAGTCGCAGCGGCGATTTGTTCGAGGTGCCGGGAGCTGATTCGATGCAGGGCCTGCCGCAATTGTCCGGACCGGATTCGCGTCTGGCCGATGTGATCGCCTTTCATGCCGAGTGCTTGCGTCAATTCTCCGGCAGCGGACTCACGTTGCAAGCCGTCGCATTGAGTGCCCGCGGCAGTTGGCGATTGACCCTTTCCAGCGGCGCCCTGATCGAGATCGGACGTGTTGATGCGATGGCGCGCCTGCATCGATTCATTGAGGTATGGCCAAGCCTCGCTGCAGCCAATGCCGGTCCGCCGGTCTACGTCGACCTGCGCTATGAAAACGGCTTCGCCATGCGCTGGGCGCTGCCCGAAGCACCCACCACGACACCACAGCCCGGCCCAGCGCCGGCCGGCCAGGTTTGAGTAGAGATGAATCGCAAGTCTGAAAAGAACCTCATTGTCGGCCTCGATATCGGTACATCGAAGATCGTCGCCATCGTCGGTGAGCACGAACCCGGGCAACCGGTCGAGATTATGGGGATCGGCTCGCATCCATCGCACGGACTCAAGCGCGGGGTCGTCGTCGACATTGAATCGACGGTGCAGTCGATCCAGCGCGCGATCGAGGAAGCCGAGTTGATGGCCGGTTGCGAAATTCGTTCGGTCTACGCCGGCATTGCCGGCAGCCACATTCGTTGTCTCAATTCGCACGGCATCGTGCCGATTCGTGACAAGGAAGTGACCGAGGCCGATCGAGAGCATGTGATTGAAGCTGCTCGCGCGGTGGCGATTCCGGCCGATCAGGAGCGCCTGTACCTCGAACCCCAGGACTACGTCATCGATGGTCAGGAAGGTATCCGTCACCCGATTGGCATGGCCGGTGTGCGCCTGGAATCGCGCGTGCACCTGGTTACCGGCGCCATGAGTGCAGCGGCCAATATCCGCAAGTGCGTTTCGCGCTGCGGGCTTCATGTCGATGGTCTGGTCCCCCAGCAGATTGCATCGAGCTTTGCCGTACTGACCCAGGATGAACGTGATCTCGGCGTCTGCCTGGTCGATATCGGCGCTGGCACCACCGACATCGCCATCTTCACCCAGGGGGCGATCCGTCATACCGCCTCGCTGCCAATCGCCGGCGATCAGGTCACCAACGACATTGCCGTCGCCCTGCGCACGCCGACCGCACATGCCGAGGAAATCAAGGTCAAGTACGCCTGTGCACTGGCCCAGCTCGCGCATGCCGAAGAAACCATCCAGGTGCCCAGCGTCGGAGATCGTCCGCCGCGTCGTCTGGCCCGGCAGACCCTCGCCGAAGTCGTGCAGCCACGCTACGAGGAATTGTTCTCGCTGGCCCAGGCCGAACTGCGTCGTTCCGGATACGAAAGCCTGGTCGCCGCGGGCATCGTGCTGACCGGAGGCGCGGCCAAGATGGAAGGCGTCGTCGATCTGGCCGAAGAGGTTTTCCATATGCCAGTGCGTCTCGGCGCGCCGCAGCATGTAACCGGACTCGCAGACGTCGTCTCCAATCAGATCCACTCAACCGGCGTCGGCTTGCTGCTGTATGGCAGCCGCCAGACCGCTCCTGGACCGGGTCGACGGGTCGAGGCGGTCGGCGGTGCCTGGAACCGGATAACCAGCTGGATCAAGGGAAATTTCTGAGCATGGCCACACGCCAGCGCTCATCAGGCAACACCCGCTGCGCAGGATGCGCGGTGGGGCAACCGAAACGGTTGTGCGGCGGAACACGCGCCAGTGATCCGCAAGACGTTCAATTGCCCGGATGGCAAGTCGAACGGTGTCATCAAATCAATACGGCTTAAGCCGACGGAGGACGGGAAAATGTTTGAGTTCATTGAAAGGATGGAGCCAAACGCGGTGATCAAGGTCATTGGCGTTGGTGGTGGTGGCGGCAATGCCGTCAGTCACATGGTCGATGCGCAAATCGAAGGCGTCGATTTCGTCTGCGCAAATACCGATGCACAGGCGCTCAAGAACAGCGGGGCGAAACACACCCTGCAATTGGGCTCGAATGTCACCAAGGGACTCGGCGCCGGAGCCAATCCCGAAGTCGGCCGACAAGCTGCGCTCGAAGATCGCGAACGCATCTGCGAATTGCTGCAAGGCGCGGACATGGCCTTCATTACCTGCGGCATGGGCGGTGGAACCGGCACCGGTGCCGCGCCCGTGGTCGCACAGTTGGCAAAGGAGATGGGCATTCTTACGGTTGCCGTCGTCACCAAGCCATTTCCGTTTGAAGGCCGTCGGCGCATGCAGGTGGCATTGAAAGGTATTGAAGACCTATCCCAGCATGTCGATTCGCTGATTACCGTTCCGAACGAAAAGCTGTTGACCGAACTGGGTCGTGACGTGACCCTGCTCAGCGCATTCAAGCAAGCCAATGATGTGCTGCTCGGTGCGGTGCAGGGCATCGCTGACCTGATCACCCGCCCGGGATTGATCAATGTCGACTTTGCCGACGTCCGCACCGTCATGTCCGAGATGGGTATGGCGATGATGGGCAGTGGCATCGCCCGCGGCGATGATCGTGCCGTGGCTGCCGCCGAGGCAGCGATCAACAATCCGTTGCTGGAAGACATCAACCTTGCCGGCGCCTGCGGCATTCTCGTCAACGTAACCGCCGGCAACAACCTGACCATGCGCGAATTCGACGAAATCGGCCAGGTCATCCACGAGTTCGCCAGCGAAGATGCCACCGTGGTCATCGGTACCGCACTCGATCCGGAACTCAAGGACGATATCCGCGTCACCGTGGTTGCCACCGGCTTGAACCGCAACGCGGTACGTCAACCGTTGCGCACGGAAAGCGAACGCGAAGCAATCATCGCGCCGCGTCCGCCGATGCGGGTGGTGCGCAATGCGAGCACCGGAGAGGTCGACTACACCGACGTCCCGGAGCGCATTGCCGCACATGCCCAGGCTCCTGCTGCGCAACCGGGGCCATCAGCGGACAGCCAGGTCGACTATCTGGATATTCCGGCGTTCTTGCGCCGCCAGGCGGACTGAAAATAACGGGAAAACACTCAAACTCCCGTTTCACCATCAATCAGTCCGAGTCGTGTCGGTCTGATTGGCGGGGTGCTGAAATGCGCCGAAGGGTTCGGACCCGATGCCGCTGCGTGGCGCCGCAGCGGCACAACCGTCTGTCCCGGTCTCACCCGATCTGGCACTGTCTGTGCAATGCAGGCAGCTGGTATTCTTGCTTGTCCGACATTTCAAACGGCCAGAATCTGTCGCTTATTCGCAACAGCCGTCTGATTTTAACGTCGGATTAACTATCGCTGAAGCACATGCTGTGCTACGCTCCCCGGCGTTTTCGTGCTCCTGCCCCAGGGCTCAGACCAAAAAAATGATCAAACAACGCACGCTCAAAAATGTAATAAGGGCGACAGGCGTAGGTCTCCACACAGGTGACAAGGTTTACATGACCTTGCGCCCGGCTGCGGTTGATACAGGAATTGTCTTTCGGCGCGTGGATCTTGCCGAGCCAGTGGAAATTCTCTCTTGTTGCGAGAATGTCGGAGATACCCGACTCTCGACCACCCTTGTCAAAGGCGATGTACGCATTGCCACCATCGAACATCTGCTTTCGGCCATCGCCGGGCTGGGTATCGACAATGCTTATGTCGACCTGTCCGCGCCCGAAGTGCCGATCATGGATGGCAGCGCCGGCCCGTTCGTCTTTCTGCTGCAGTCAGCGGGAATCGAGGAGCAGCCCAAGGCCAAGCGATTCGTCCGCATCAAGAAGTCGATCACCGTTCGCGATGGAGACAAATGGGCGCGATTCGAGCCGTTCGATGGCTTCAAGGTTGGTTTTTCAATCGATTTCGAACATCCGATGTTCGCCAAGCGCACGTCGACCAGCGAAATTGACTTCTCGACGACGTCGTTCGTCAAGGAAGTCAGCCGCGCACGAACCTTTGGTTTCATGCGCGATATCGAGATGCTGCGTGAGCGCAACCTTGCGCTGGGCGGTTCGATGGACAATGCCATCGTGCTCGATGACTACCGCGTCCTCAACGAGGATGGCCTTCGCTATGAAGATGAATTCGTCAAACACAAGATTCTTGACGCAATTGGTGACCTGTATCTCCTTGGTCACAGTCTGATTGGTGCATTCTACGGCTACAAGTCGGGGCATGAGCTCAACAACACCTTGCTTCGTGCCCTGCTTGCCGACAAGACAGCTTGGGAAGAAGTCAGCTTCGAGGACGAAACCAGTGCACCCATTTCCTACGCCCACCCGGCGCAGGCGTTGTAGCAAGATCAGTTGCACAGAGGCTCCGTCCAGGGGTCTCTGGTTTCAGGGGAGTGGAGGCCTTCAGGTCTCCGGAAAATAATCAGAAGAGGCGAGGGACGCCAGTTGCAGGTAAAGGGCCTGAAGTTCAGGGTCCGAGATGGTTTTTGCTGCTGAGCGCAGATGGTTTGCGGCGGTGGCCGAGAGTGGTTTTGCCCTGGTTGGCTCGGGGAGAACGGGCGGCAAAGGCGCCACTTTCACAGCAAAAAGTTCAACAGCGCTGCCAGTTGCAGTGCGGGCTTCGGTCAGCAGCTTGTCTTGATGCAGGCGCAGGCGGGTTGCCCAGGTTGAACTTGTTGCGATGAAAACAAGCCGTCCGTTGCGCAGGTCTGCGAGATGACACTCGCGAGCCAGTGTATCGGGCAATAGGTGACGGAGTTTTCCATCCAGTCGATCCAGGGCACGAGCGCGCGCAGCAATCGTGTCAACGGTCAAGCATTTCGCGATAGGCACCAAGGTGCTCGGTCGTGGTTTGCGGGGAGGCGAGCTTCGTTGCATGGCGGAACCCTTTCGGCGAATCGTGAATGAATATAATCTTAGTCGCAAAATCCCACACAACCCCGCGCTGTATCGAACTTGGCAGTGGCAAAGGTCGATTGTTGGCAGGAGGCGTGATCAGTGCCGCCTTGCTGTTGTTCGCAGGAATCGGCTTTGTCGTCGCATTGCTGACCGTCAATCCGCGTGATGCCGCAATGCGTGAATTGCTCTCGCTGCGTACCCAGATCCAGTCGCAACGGGCTGAACTTGGCAACGTTGAAACCGACTCTCGGCGCAATCTTGATGCGCTGGCCATGCAAATCGGCCAGTTGCGTGCCCAGGCGACCCGACTCAACGCACTCGGCGATCGGCTGACCCAAGCGGGCAAGCTTGAAGATGGTGAGTTTGATTTTGCTTCCGAACCGGCTTTGGGTGGACCGGAGGATATGCTCGCTGAAACCGATTCTCCACTGCCCCTGGGTAATGATATTGAAAGCTTGCGTGCCGAGTTTGGGCGCCAGGAAGCGCAGTTGGGTGTCCTCGAGAATCTGCTTTTTGACCGCAAGATCGACAATGCGATGCTGCCAGCCGGCATGCCTGTTGCGCACGGCTATATCGCCTCCGGCTATGGTGTACGAACTGATCCGATTACGGGCCGCCAGGCGGTTCATCGTGGTGTGGATTTCGATGTCCCGCTGGGCAGCGACGTGCTCGCCGTCGCGGAAGGCGTGGTGACTTATTCTGCCGTGCGAAATGGGTACGGAAACGTCGTCGAGATCGATCACGGCAATGGCTACATGACCCGCTACGCACACAATTCACGCAACGTGGTCGAGGTCGGCACGCGAGTACATGTCGGTCAGGTAATCGCCAAGGTCGGATCGACCGGGCGTTCGACCGGACCCCACTGTCACTTTGAAGTCTGGTTGAATGGACGCTCGGTCAATCCGATGGCTTACGTCCGTTCAACCCGGGCAACACGCAGTTAAATCTGCACGCAGACAGGTGTCGTGAGGATTGCGTCACCTGATCGACGTTGGCCCAAATCATTTTTGTGATCGGACAGCCCTTGAATCGGCCAATCTGACCCCTAATTTGTTGTTGCGTCGAGGCCGCCGTATCATCGGCGGCCTTCGCTTTTCTGCCGTACCCGTATTTTGCGGAAATTGCGGCCCTATCCGGATATCCGAGACCGATGTTTGAACGTGTCCTGACGAGCATTTTTGGCAGTCGAAACGAGCGCATCCTGCGCACGCTGAACAAGACGGTGGTGAAGATCAACGCGCTGGAGCCGCGCTTTAAGGCGCTCGATGATGCTGCCCTGCGCGGCATGACCGATGAATTGCGCAAACGCGTCAGTGAAGGTGAATCACTCGATTCGGTGTTGATTGAAGCATTCGCCGTCGTTCGAGAAGCGGCGCGTCGCGTGATCGGCCTGCGCCATTACGACGAGCAGATGATTGGTGGCATGGTCCTGCACATGGGCCGGATCGCCGAAATGCGCACCGGTGAGGGCAAGACCCTGGTTGGCACCCTGCCGGTCTATCTCAATGCTCTGTCCGGGAAAGGTGTGCATGTGGTCACCGTCAATGACTACCTGGCCCGGCGTGACTCGGCGTGGATGGGTCGCATTTACAACTTCCTCGGCATGACGGTCGGTGTTGTCTATCCGGGCATGGATCATGCGGACAAGCGCAGCGCCTACGAGGCAGACATCACCTACGGCACCAACAACGAATTCGGCTTCGACTATCTGCGCGACAACATGGCGCAGGCGAAGGAGCAGCGCTATCAGCGCAAACTGAACTACGCCATCGTTGATGAGGTCGACTCGATCCTGATCGATGAAGCGCGTACACCGCTGATCATATCCGGTCCGACCGACGAGTCACCGCAACTCTACGTCAAGATCAACCGCCTCGTACCCAAGCTCATTCGCCAGGAAACCGAGGAAGGCGAGGGCGACTATTGGGTCGATGAAAAGCAGAAGCAGGTGCATCTGTCGGAAGCCGGCATGGAGCATGCCGAGGATCTGCTGCGCGCTGACGACATCATTGGCGAGGGTGAAAGTCTTTACGACACCAAGCATCTCGCGGTTGTCCATCATTTGAACGCAGGCTTGCGCGCGCATGCGCTGTATCAGCGTGATGTCGACTACATTGTCCGCGATGGCGAAGTCACCATCGTCGATGAATTCACCGGCCGCACCCTGGCCGGTCGGCGCTGGTCCGATGGCCTGCACCAGGCTGTCGAGGCCAAGGAAGGCGTGCCAATTCAGCGCGAAAACCAGACCCTCGGTTCAATCACTTTTCAGAATTATTTCCGCCTCTACGACAAGCTCGCCGGCATGACCGGAACCGCTGACACCGAGGCGTTCGAGTTCCAGTCGATCTACGGCCTCGAAGTGGTCATCATTCCCACCCATCGTCCGATGATCCGTCGTGACGAGCCGGATATGGTCTACCTGAAAGCCAAGAACAAGCACGCTGCGATCGTCGATGACATCAAGGATTGCTACGAACGTGGCCAACCGGTGCTGGTTGGTACGACCTCGATCGAAACCTCGGAATATCTGGGTAGTCTGCTCAAGAAGGAAGGCGTGCCGCATGAGGTTCTCAACGCCAAACAGCACGAGCGAGAAGCGATCATTGTTGCCCAGGCCGGTCGCCCCGGTTCGGTAACCATCGCCACCAACATGGCCGGACGCGGAACCGACATCGTGCTTGGCGGCAACCTCGAGGCCGAACTCGAGGCCCTGCCCGAAGATACCAGTGAAGCGGAACGCGAGCAGGTCAAGATCGAGTGGAAGAAGCGCCAGGCCAAAGTCATGGAGGCAGGTGGCTTGCGCATCATCGGTACGGAGCGCCACGAGTCCCGCCGTATCGACAATCAGTTGCGCGGCCGTTCCGGACGTCAGGGCGATCCGGGTTCCAGCACGTTCTACCTGTCACTGGAAGACAACCTGCTGCGAATCTTCATGGGCGAGCGGGTGGCTGGCCTCATGCGCATGTTTGGCATGAAAGAAGAGGATGCGATCCAGGATCGCATGGTCACCAAGCAGATCATGAATGCGCAACGCAAGGTCGAATCGCAAAACTTCGACTTTCGCAAGAACGTGCTCGAGTTCGATGACGTTGCCAACGATCAGCGCAAGGTTATCTATGAGCAGCGCAACGAACTGCTCGAAAGCGAAGGCGTTGGCGAGACCGTAGCGGATATCCGCGAAGATGTATTCGCTGAACTGGTGCGTCGCTATGTGCCGGCCAATTCAATCGATGACCAATGGAATATCCCGGGACTGGAAAAAGAGCTCGAGTCCGAGTTCGGACTGAAGCTTGATCTTGCTGGATGGCTGGACGAAGTGGATGAAGCCAGCGCAGATGATGTGCTGGCTCGGGTTGAAGATGCTTCGGCCAGGCTGTTCCGCGAAAAGGAGGCATTGCTCGGCGAAGAAACCATGCGCTCGCTGGAGAAGCACGTCATGCTGTCCGTCGTCGACAACTGCTGGAAAGAACACCTGACCAGCATGGATTACCTGCGTCAGGGAATCTATCTGCGTGGTTATGCGCAACAGCAGCCGAAGCAGGAGTTCAAGCGTGAATCCTTCCTTCTGTTCGAGCAGATGCTCGAGCGTATCAAGCACGAACTGATCCAGTTGCTCGCGCGCGTACGTATCCGCAGCGAAGAAGAGGTTCAGGCGCTGGAAGCTCAGCAGCGCGCGCAGTCCGAGGCACAGGCAAAGACCATGCAGTTTCAGCATGCCAGGCCGCCCGGCTACGCGGACGACGAGGCATTGGCTCCGGTTGCGAATCAGGCGCCTTCGTCTTCCGCGCCGATCATGCGCGATGCACCTAAGGTTGGTCGCAATGACCCGTGTCCTTGTGGATCAGGCAAGAAATACAAGCATTGCCACGGCAGTTTGAGCTGAGCAGTTGTTGCAGGCGACGAAGCTGCAACGCCGGTCGACGTTTGAAATTTCGCGTTCGCACTGAAGCTCTTGTCTCGAATGACTGATACCAACTCCAATAGGCAGGCGCGCACGCATGTTGTTGCTGGCGTGCTGCGTGACTCGTCTGGTCAGGTGCTTCTCGCACAACGGCCCACCGGGAAGGAGTGGGCCGGCTACTGGGAATTTCCGGGCGGCAAGGTTGATTCAACTGAAGGCGCTGCCCATGCATTGGTACGGGAGCTCCACGAAGAACTTGGGATCATCGCCCAGGTTGGCCGCGGTTTGATCAGCGTCCCATACGCTGACATCGTGCTGGATGTGCATGAGATCGCTTCCTGGCGCGGACGCATGCAGGCGCGTGAGGGTCAGTCGCTGGCTTGGGTGCGTCCGGCGAACATCGATGTGCAACTGCTTCCTCCGGCCGATCGACCCGTGCTCAACGCACTTCGCTTGCCCGATCGCTACCTGATCACGCCCATTCCAGCCAGCAAGGATGATCCGCAATTCCTGGCCGCGCTCGAGAACGCGTTGCGCTCTGGCGTACGCCTGGTCCAGCTACGTTTGCCGGGCTGGTCCCGGGATGCCGTGGCGCCGCTGGCGCGGGCGGTTCGCGATTGTTGCCGCGCCCATGACGCCCAATTGTTGTTGCATGCGGATTGGCAACTGGCGGAGTTGCTCGGCCTTGACGGTGTGCATCTTCCCGCGCGCATCGCACTTGGTTTGAGGGACCGCCCGATCAGGTCAGAGCGCTGGTTGGCGGTTTCCTGCCACAACGCCGAGGAGATTGCGCACGCCGCGGCGATTGGTGCGGACTTCATCACCGTGTCGCCGATCGAGCCGACTCCGAGTCACGCAGGTTCCGCGGCGATTGGCTGGCAGCGGGCAGCGGCGCTGATTGCCGACGCACCCTTGCCAGTCTATGTGCTCGGTGGCATGGGCCCGATTGACATCGGAACCGCGCAACGGGGTGGTGCGCAGGGCATCGCTGCAATCCGCGCGCTGTGGCCGGAGCATCAGAGCAACCGCTAGGCTGCTTTGGCAAGCCCGAGATACTGCTGATGCAGCGGTTCGACGAGTGCGTCAATTGCATCGAGTGGACCACTGTTGTCGAGCACATCGTCGGCGATGGCGAGGCGTTGCTCTCGAGTGGCCTGCGCGGCGAGCATCGATTCGGCCAGCTCGCGGGTGATCCCGTCTCGCGCGACAAGTCGAGTGACCTGCATGTCGCGCGGCACATCGATCACGAGTACCCGATTGACCCAGTCATAGTCACCGGATTCGACAAGCAAGGGAATGGCCAGGATGACGTATGCGCTGCGAGCCAGCAGGGCACGTTCGCGCAGGGTCTGGCGCACTCGCGGATGGATGATCGCCTCCAGCCGACGTCTTGCATCCGCATCAGCAAACACGCGCTCGCGCATGGCTTTGCGATCGAGTTCGCCGTCGACACCAATCACGCCCATGCCAAACGTATCAACAATGTCTGCAAGGCCCGGCGTACCTGCAGCGATGACTTCCCTTGCGACCTGATCGGCATCGACGATGTCGATGCCGCGCGCAGCAAAGCGGCGCTCGACGGCCGATTTTCCCGAAGCGATCCCGCCGGTCAGTGCGACGACGTACATGTCAGGCGCTCAGCCGGGCAACGACTGGCGGTGTCGATTGATCTCATCGCGCAGGACCAGCGTGGCCGCGCGAGCCGCGTTGGCGAAATCGTCATCGTTGCCGGCGTAGAGGATGGCTCGTGAGGAGCTGACCAGCAGACCCGTACCATCACTGGTTTGGCCGCTGCGCACCACCGCTTCCACGTCGCCGCCCTGGGCACCGATGCCCGGAACCAGCAAGGGCAGGTCGCCGACGATCGCGCGCACCTCGGCCAGTTGCTGCGGATAGGTCGCGCCGGTCACCAGCAGGCAGTTGCCGTTCGTGTTCCATTCGTCGGCAACCATTGCGGCGACGTGCTGGTAGAGCGGTCGGCCAGCGACATCGAGATCCTGCAGGTCGCCGGATCCGGCGTTCGAGGTTCGACACAGAATGACGACACCCTTGTCGGCGCGATCAAGAAACGGTTGTACCGAATCACGGCCCAGATACGGATTGACGGTCACCGCATCGGCCCCGTGGCGATCAAACGCTTCGCTGACATAGTGCTGTGCGGTCGAGCCGATATCGCCACGCTTGGCATCAAGAATCACCGGTACGCCCGGTTGATGTGTATGGATATGCGCGATCAGGCGCTGCAGTGCATCTTCGGCCCCAATCGCGGCGAAATGCGCGATCTGCGGTTTGAAGCAGCAAACCAGATCGGCCGTCGCATCGACGATGTCGCGACAGAAATGAAAGACCGCATCCTCATCTTCGGCAAACCGCGGCGGAAACCGCGAGGGCTCGGGATCAAGACCAACGCAGACCAGCGAATTGTTGTGCTGCCAGGCGTGGCGCAGTGAATCGATGAAGGTCATTGGCGCGACTCCGTCGCTGTGGAGCGGGAGTGGGGAGTGGGGAGTAGGGAGTGGGAAAGCAGAAGAGCGCGGTGCATTCTCAACGACCGCCGCACGTCTGCTTGTTGCTTTGCTCTGCCCATTTCCTACTCCCCATTCCCCCCTCGCTTTTCTCTCAAACCAATTTCTTGTAACGCAGACGATGCGGCGTCGCGGCTTCATCGCCGAGACGGCGCTTCTTGTCTTCCTCGTATTCGCGGTAGTTGCCGGCGAAGAACTCGACATGCGAGTCGCCTTCGAAGGCGAGGATATGCGTGGCGATGCGATCGAGGAACCAGCGATCATGCGAGATCACGAAGACGTTGCCGGGGAATTCGAGCAAGGCATCCTCGAGCGCACGCAAGGTTTCGATATCAAGATCGTTCGAGGGTTCATCGAGCAGCAGCACGTTGCCACCCTGGAGCAGGGTCTTGGCCAGATGCAGGCGGCCGCGTTCACCGCCGGAGAGCGTGCCGACCATCTTCTGCTGGTCCTGGCCCTTGAAGTTGAAGCGGCCGAGGTAGGCGCGCGACTGGATCTCGATGCCGTTGATATTGAGGATGTCGGCGCCGCCGGAAATCTCCTGGAATACGTTGTGATCACCTTCGAGCTTGTCGCGGCTCTGGTCGACATAGGCGAGCTTGACCGTTTGCCCACGCGTGATCTCGCCCTTGTCCGGCGTTTCCATGCCCATGATCATCTTGAACAGGGTCGACTTGCCGGCGCCATTCGGGCCGATGATGCCGATGATCGCGCCATGCGGCACGACAAAGTTCAGATCATCAATCAGCAGGCGATCGCCAAATGACTTGCTGACATTCTTGAATTCCATGATCGACGAGCCGAGACGCTCGCCGGGTGGAATGAAGATCTCGTTGGTCTCGTTGCGGCGCTGGTAATCGACAGCCTGCAGCTCTTCAATGCGCGACAGACGCGCCTTGCCCTTGCTGCGGCCACCCTTGGCATTGCTGCGCGCCCATTCGAGTTCGCGCTGGATCGCCTTCTGCCGGGCCTTCTCCTGGTTTTCCTCCTGCTTGAGGCGTTCACCCTTCTGTTCAAGCCACGAAGAGTAATTGCCTTTCCACGGAATTCCACGGCCGCGATCGAGCTCAAGAATCCATTCCGCGACGTTGTCTAGAAAGTAGCGATCATGGGTGACGGCGACGACCGTGCCGGGGAAATCGGCGAGGAAGTTCTCCAGCCAGGCCACCGACTCGGCGTCGAGATGGTTGGTCGGCTCATCGAGCAGGAGCATGTCCGGCTTTGACAGCAGCAGCCGGCACAGTGCGACGCGGCGCTTCTCGCCACCAGAGAGCTTGCCGACATTGGCATCCCACGGTGGCAGGCGCAGCGCATCGGCGGCGACTTCAAGCTGGCGCTCGAGCGCGTGCGCATCGGTTACCGCCAGCAGGCTTTCGAGACGCTGCTGTTCGGCGGCGAGCTTGTCGAAATCGGCGCCTTCCTCGGCATAGGCCGCATACACTTCATCAAGGCGCTGTTGCGCGTTGATGATCTCGGCGACGCCTTCTTCGACGACTTCACGTACGGTCTTGTCGGGGTCGAGATTCGGCTCCTGTTCCAGAAAGCCGATCTTGGTATCCGGCTGGGCGCGCGCCTCACCCTGAAAATCAGTATCGACGCCGGCCATGATGCGCAGCACGGTCGACTTGCCGGCACCATTGAGGCCGAGCAGGCCAATCTTGGCGCCGGGAAAGAACGACAGCGAGATATCCTTGATGATCTGGCGTTTTGGCGGAACGATCTTGCTGACGCCATTCATCGTGTAGATGTATTGCATTCCAACTCCGTATAGAGGCATGCCGACTCGGCCAATCAGGCCAAGGCAGTCGGTCAGGGCAAAGTGGGTTGTGGATTATCGCCGATCCGGGACCGGGGCGTCATGTCTTTGACGCAGTTGTGGGGCGACTGGCGTCGGTTGGTTCAGGATGCGCCATTCGGCGTGGCCGCAAGATTCGCTCACTTGCGCCTGCAGAACGGCCCAATGTCGTGGCCGCGTCGTTGCGCGCATGTGCTGCTGCTCATGAAGTATCCTCGATCCGAAACCGCCTGGCCGCATCGGAGAGCAAGCATGCAACGTCGTGATTTTCTCAAAGCTTCACTGGCCGTCAGCGCGTTGTCGCTGAGCCCGGATTTCGTCTTCGGAAAGTCAGCTGGCGGTCTGCGCGTCGGTATCATCGGCACAGGCATGCGCGGCAAGGTGCTGCTCGGGGAACTGCTCAAGCAGGAAGGTGTGGAGATCGCCGCGCTTTGCGACGTTGATGGATTCGCTCTCAAGGGTGCTACCGACATTCTCTCCGCCGCCGGCAGACCCAAAGCGAGAATCTTCAGCGACAACAATGATGCCTGGCGCGAAATGCTGGAAAAGGCCCGCCTCGACGCGGTGATCATCGCAACGCCCTGGGAGTGGCATGCGCCAATGGCGATTGCCGCGATGCAGGCGCGGGTTGCCGTGGGTTGTGAAGTGGTTGCCGGCGTTACGCTGGAAGACCACTGGCAGGTGTTGCGTACCCAGCAGCGTACCGGGACCCCGTACATGTTGCTCGAAAACGTATGTTTTCGACGTGATGTGCTGGCCACGCTGAACATGGTCAGGCAGGGCGTCTTCGGCGAACTCATGCATCTTGAAGGCGGCTACGAGCACGATCTGCGCGAGGTCAAGCTCAACTCGGGCGTGCCCGGCAAACCCTATGGCGGCGGTGTCGAGTTTGGCGACAAGGGCTGGTCGGAAGCGCGCTGGCGCACACCGCATTCGGTGGCTCGCAACGGCGAGCTGTATCCGAGTCACGGTGCCGGTCCTTGTGCGATGTGGGCCAACATCAATCGCGGCAATCGCTTTCTGCGCCTGACCAGCTATGCGAGCAAGTCACGTGGACTGCACAACCATATCGTTGCCGGCGGTGGTGCCGATCACCCGAACGCCAGGGTGAAGTTCCGCCTCGGCGATGTCGTCACCACACAACTTGCCTGCGAGAACGGCGAAACCGTCCTGCTCACCCATGACACCTCGTTGCCGCGACCGTATTCACTCGGCTTTCGCGTGCAGGGCACCAGGGGTTTGTGGATGGACGTCAATCAATCGATCTATATCGAAGGCAAAAGCGAGACACCGCACAAGTGGGAGCCAGCCCAGCCCTGGCTCGATCGATACGATCATCCGCTGTGGAAAAAATTTGGCGCCGCGGCTGCCGGTGGAGGTCACGGCGGCATGGATTTCTTTGTTGTCCGTGCATTCGTCGAGGCGTTGAAGGCTTCGGCACCGATGCCGATCAACATTTACGATGCCGTCACCTGGAGCGCGATCACGCCACTGTCGGAGCAATCGATCGGCCTCGGCAATCGCACCGTCGAATTTCCCGATTTCACTGCCGGCGACTGGAAAACAAGGAAGCCGATTTTTGCTCTCGATGCGAGCTGAGCTTTTTGTAGGAGCTCCCTTCAGGGGCGATGCGATTGTTCCAGGAACGATAGAAGCATCGCCCCTGAAGGGAACTCCTACGGGATCGTCGAAGACCGTCCGATCAAAGGCGATCGAGTTGTTCGCGCAGCCCGGCCTGGGTCGCGCTGAAATCGGCAAGGCGTTGACGCTCCTGGTCGACCACGGCGGCGGGTGCATTGGCGACAAAGGTCGCGTTGCCGAGCTTGCCGTTGCACTTGGCGATCTCGCCGTCGATGCGCTTGATCTCCTTGCTCAGGCGCGCCTTCTCGGCATCCACGTCGATCAGTCCGGCCAGCGGAATCAGTACGCGCAGATCGCCGACGATGGCCGAGGCTGACGCGGGTTCATCGTCGCCATCGCTCAACCAGCGTTGGGATTCGGTGCGGGCGAGGAAGGCGATCTGGCTGGCGAAGCGCTCGATACGGCCATGATCGGCAGCGCCGCCCCTGGCGAACAGCAACGGGATCTGTTTTGCCGGTGAAATGTTCATCTCGCTGCGGATACGGCGGATCTCGCCGAGCACCGACTTCAGCCATTCGATATCGGCAACCGAACTTGCGTCGATGCCGACGCTGAATTCGTCACTGCGCGGATACGGCCGTGCTGAAATCGAGTCACCGGAAATGCCGAGCCTTGGCGCCACGTTCTGCCAGATCTCCTCGGTGATGAACGGGGTGATTGGATGCAGGGCACGCAGGATCGCTTCGAGCACGCGCAGCAGGGTGTGCCGGGTCGAGGCAATGGCTTCGGCATCGTCACCGTGCAGTGCGGGCTTGCTCAGTTCGAGAAACCAGTCGCAGTAGTCATTCCAGACAAACTCGTAAAGCGCCTGCGCAACCAGATCGAATCGATAAGTCGCAAACTGCGTTTCAACTTCTATCAGCGTTTTATCGAGTCGCGAAAGAATCCAGTGCTCGGCGGCAGTGGCCGGCGCTTTGCCCACTCCCCATTCCCCACTCCCCACTGCCTCCTCATCAACATTCATGAGGACGAATCGGGCCGCATTCCACAGCTTGTTGCAGAAATTCTTGTAACCCTCGGCACGCTTGAGATCGAAGTTGATCGTTCGCCCATAGGTGGCCAGCGCGGCAAAGGTGAAGCGCATCGCGTCGGTGCCGACCGCGGTGATGCCGTCCGGATAGTCCTTGCGGATGCGCTTCTCGACTTTTTCACGAACCTGCGGAATCAGCAGCGAGGCGGTCGACTTTTTCACCAGTGATTCGAGATCGATGCCGTCGATCAGATCGAGCGGGTCGATCGTGTTGCCTTTCGACTTCGACATCTTCTGGCCTTCGGCATCACGCACGATGGCATTGATGTAGACCTCGCGGAACGGCACCTTGCCGGTGAAATACTGGGTCGCCATGATCATGCGCGCGACCCAGAAAAAGATGATGTCGAAGCCGGTGACGAGCACGGCACTCGGAATAAAGACCTGATCCTTCGACCAGTCGGCGATGTTCTCGCCGTTCTCGGTCACCGGGCCGGGCCCCGGCCAACCCATGGTCGAGAATGGCCACAATGCCGAGGAGAACCAGGTATCGAGGACGTCCTCGTCCTGACGCAATGCGCCGACGGGTTTGATTGAGGAGTGAGCGAGAGCATCGGCTTCGTCCTCGCCGACGAAGATGTTGCCGGCTTCGTCGTACCAGGCCGGAATCTGGTGGCCCCACCAGAGCTGGCGACTGACGCACCAGTCCTGGATGTTTTCCAGCCACTGGTTGTAGGTGGTCGTCCAGTTCTCCGGGACGAAGCGGATCTCGCCATCGCGCACGGCAGCCAGCGCCGGTTCGGTGATGGCCTTGCGCCCGCCGGGGCCGGGTTGGCCATCGACGCGTGTGTCGCTGGTCAGATCGAGAAACCACTGGTCGGTCAGCATCGGTTCGATGACGGCATCGGTGCGCTGGCTGATCGGCACCTGCAGCTTGTGCTTCTTGGTTTCGACGAGCAGGCCGAGTGCGTCGAGATCGGCGAGGATTTTCTTGCGCGCGACAAAGCGATCGAGACCGCGATAGGCCTCGGGCGCCTCATCGACGATCTTCGCATCCAGAGTCAGGATGACAATCGGCGCGAGCTTGTGGCGCGCGCCAATCTGCGCATCGTTGAAATCATGCGCCGGGGTGATCTTGACGCAGCCGGTGCCGAATTCGCGCTCGACGTACGTATCGGCAATGACCGGAATTTCGCGATCGGTCAGCGGCAGCTTCAGCGTCTTGCCGATCAGCGCCTGGTAGCGTTCGTCTTCCGGATGCACGGCCACGGCGACGTCGCCGAGCATGGTTTCCGGGCGCGTCGTCGCAACGACCAGACCTTCGCCGCCATCGCTGGCCGGGTAGCGGATCGACCATAGCGAGCCGTCCTTTTCCTCGCTGTTGACCTCAAGGTCGGAGACTGCCGTCATCAGCACCGGGTCCCAGTTGACCAGACGACGACCGCGGTAAAGCAAGCCATCGCGATACCACTGCACGAACACGCGGCGCACGGCGGCGGACAGGCCTGCGTCCATGGTGAAGCGTTCGCGTGACCAGTCGACCGAGGTGCCGATACGACGCATCTGGTTGCTGATGGTCGAGCCGGATTCGTGTTTCCACTCCCAGACCCGTTCGATGAACTTTTCACGGCCAAGATCGTGGCGTGTCTTGCCTTCGGCGGCGAGCTGGTTTTCGACTATCTTTTGCGTGGCGATGCCGGCGTGATCGCTGCCGCCCTGCCACAGCGTGCGCGAACCGCGCATGCGCTGGTAGCGGCACAGCGCGTCCATGACCGTCTGCTGGAAGGCATGACCCATGTGCAGGGTGCCGGTTACATTCGGCGGCGGCAGCAGGATGCAATACGGGTCGCCATCGCCATGTGGCTTGAACGCGCCAGCAGCTTCCCACTTGGCGTACCACTTTGGTTCAATCTGGCCGGGTTCGAAACTCTTGTCCATGGTCGGGATTCGGGATTTTAGAATGGGGAGTAGGGAGTGGGGAGTAGGGAGTGGAAACGGCAGAATTCTTCGAGTGCGGGGGCTTTTTCCATTCCCCATTCTCCATTCCCGATTCCTCGCCCCTTACATGTCGTGCTTGTTCAATTCAAAGCCGCGTTTCTTGTATTCCTTCCAGCGTCGGCGTGAGCCATCACGTTCGGCCGGATCGGCGGCGACCACTTCGAGAATTCGCTCGTGATTGCCGTATGTGCAGCCGTCGCGCAGGTTGATTGCCAGCGGCCGATCATCGGCATCGATACCCGGCGGCACGATCAATATTGCCGTGATCGCGTCATCGTCGTCGCCGGCGATCTGATGCGGGATGAAGGCGTCATCAGAAAAATTCCACAAACGCTCATCGATTTCCTCGGCTTGATCCTGCGAGCGCGCGAGGATGACCGTCGGCTGTTCGCTGGCGAAGGCCTTTCTCGCCAGTTCGCAGACCAGCAGCAGCGGTTCCTCGCGGAACCTCGGCTTGTCGATCAGGTAGAAGTCGGCGCGTGGCATGGATTCAGAGCGTCGCCGTTGGTGCGCTTCCGGGCAGCAGCATGGCCATCAGGGTCGAGCCGATGACCGATGTGAAGGCACAGGCAAAAATCAGTCCGAAGAAACGCAGGATGGGCGCAAGGCGCGCTCCTTCGGGACGCGTCTTGAAGAAGTAGTACGGAACGAACACGGCAGCCATCAGGATGATGCCGATGTTCAGCCAGGTCGGACGCCGGATATCAAGTGCAGCGCTGTCGGCGTGCAGCCAGCGGAAGCCAAGGACAAACAGCACGATATTGGCAACCAGCTGGATGCCGAGTGGCATGCCGGTTTCAGCGGCGTTCGGTGCAAGCGCAGTAACGACAATACCGGTCACCAGCGAGACACCAAACATGCCGGCAATCGCGGTTGCCTTTTGCCGCTGCCAGCGGTCGTCAGTCTCGCTCATGCGCAACGATCAATCAGATATTGGGTCAGCAGCGGTACCGGTCGACCCGTGGCGAGACCCTTGCGGCCCTCGTTCCACGCCGTGCCGGCGATATCCAGATGTGCCCAGCGATAGCCGGTGGTGAAGCGCGAAAGGAAGCAGCCCGCAGTGATCGCGCCGCCGTACTTGCCGCCGAGATTGGTGAAATCGGCAAATGCGGAATCGAGCGCGCTCTGGTAATCATCCCAAAGCGGCAGGCGCCAGGCGCGATCGAGGGTGTGATTGCCGGCAGCGAGCAGTTCACTGGCCAGCTCTTCATCTTCGGTCATCAGGCCGCTGGCATGTTTGCCGAGGGCAACCACGCAAGCGCCGGTCAGGGTCGCCGCATCGATGATCACCTGTGGCTCGAACTTCTGCACATAGGTCAACGCATCACACAGGATCAGGCGGCCTTCGGCATCGGTGTTGAGCACTTCGATGGTCTGCCCGGACATGCTGGTAAGCACGTCGCTCGGGCGATACGAGTTGCCATCGGGCATGTTCTCGACTGCTGCGACCACACAAACCAGATTGAGGGGCAGGTCAAGCTCGACCGCCGAGACGAAGGTGCCGAGCATGCCGGCGGCGCCACACATGTCGAATTTCATTTCCTCCATGGCCGGGCCCGGCTTGAGCGAAATGCCGCCGCTGTCGAAGGTGACACCCTTGCCGACGAGGGCATAGGGCTTGGCTTCGCCGCCACCGTTCCAGCGCAACACGACCAGACGCGGTGTGTTGACCGAGCCTTTGGCGACGCCGAGCAACGAGCCCATGCCGAGCTTTTCCATCTCCTCGCGTTCGAGAACTTCGCAGCTCACGCCTTTTTTCGCATCGGCAAATTCCGAGGCTTGCTTGGCGATGTATTCCGGTGTGCAGATATTCGGCGGCAGATTGCCGAGCTCGCGGGCAAAACGCACACCCTTGGCCATGGCCGCTGCTTCAGCCAGGGCACGATCATCCTTTTCGCCGAAGAAGGCGATGGACTCGAGTTGAGGCGCCTTGGCCTTGTCCTTGGGTTTGAGCGTGGCCGTGTAGCGATAGGCATGCATGTCGGCGGCAAGTGCGGCGGTGCGCAATTTCCAGGCGCTGTCATGCCCGGGCACATCGAGTTCGGTCAGCCATGAGGCTGCGCTCGCTACCGGTAGCGACTTCAATGCGCGGCCCGCTTCCAGCGATGCCTTGTTGAAGGCGGCGGCGTTGAACTTGGCCTTGTCGCCGAGGCCGACGATCAGAACTCGCTCGGACTTGATGCCGGGCAGAGCGAACAGCAATGCGCTGCTGCCGGCCTTGGCCGTAATGTCGCTGCTGTCGAGCAGACGCTTGATCGCCCCCGAACTCGCGCTGTCGATGCGCGCGGCGGCGGGGCTCAGGCCGCCATCGGTGAACACGCCGACGATCACGCACGGGCTGTTCGAGGAGTCGGATGGGTCAAGTGTCTGGCTGAAGTTCAGGGTCATTGAAGGTTCCGTATTCGGTATAAAGAATGCCGCGGACCACGCGCTGCAGCGTGCAGGTCGGTAGACTTGCATTCTCGCGCAGTCGAATTTCTCGACGCGGAACCCGACATTCTAAGGCATAGACCCACTTTGCTGCGCATCATTGACCGCTACCTGCTACGCGAACTCGGCTTCAGCTTTCTCGGGGTGACCGCGGTGCTGCTTCTGATCAGCATCGGCGAAACCCTGATAGCCGTGCTCAACCAGATCGCGCGCGGGCGTGTTCCGGCCGATCTGCTGGTCGCCATGATTGGCTTGCGCGCGATCGACAGCCTCAACGTACTGTTGCCATTGGCCGTGTTTCTCGGCGTGCTGCTGGCCTATGGTCGTCTGTATCGGGACAGCGAAATGTCCGTGCTCAGCGCATCCGGCCTTGATGTGAGTGGATTGATGCGTCCGCTGGCGCTGCTGGTCGTGCCGATCGCCATTGTCCTTGGTCTGATCGCATTCTGGGTAGCGCCTGCGGCGGTTCGTTTTTCCCAGCATCTGGTCGATGAAGCCAACCGTTCGCTGCTGATTGCCGGGCTGGAACCCGGCAGATTCGTGCCGCTGCCCGGCCGCGATGGCATCATCTATGTTGGCGGCATGTCCCCGGAGGGATCAAAGTTCACGCGCATGTTCGTGGAAAGTGAGCAACTCCAGACCGACGGCACTTCGCAGATCAATATCATTACCGCCAGCAGTGGAGAGCTGTACCGGGATACGTCGGGTGGCGACCGCTTTCTCGTTCTGACCGATGGTTTTCGTGTCGAAGGTCAGCCCGGGCAGGACAATTTCCGCCTGCTGCGTTTCGAGCGCAACGACATCAAGCTGGCCGACAACGATGCCGTCGACAACTCCGAAGCGGTCAAGCGTGCGGCGCCAAGCAGCGAGTTGTGGCGTAGTGAGGAGCCGCTTCAGCGCGCCGAATTGCATTGGCGACTGGCGCCGGTAGTTTCGGTATTTGTGCTGGCCTTGATGGCTTTGCCGTTGTCACGCTCGAATCCACGCCAGCCACGCTATGCAAGCCTGATCATCGCCGTGCTCGGCTACATCATCTACGCCAACTTTCTCGCTCTGGGCCGGGTCTGGATGGTTCACGGCAAGGTGCCGATTTCGATTGGGCTTTGGTGGGTCTATGTGCCAGCCATCCTGATTGCGTTGTGGTTGATCCAGCGCAATCAACGGTTGCGTCAGCGCAAGCGGGCAACGGCATGAGCTGGCTGGGCTTCAAGCGGGTCGATCGGCTTGTCGCGGTTTCGGTGCTTGCGGCGGTGGGCCTGACCTGGTTTGTGCTTGTCGGTTTCGACGCATTCACGATTTTCGTCGGTGAGCTCAATGCTGGTGGTCATGGTGGCTACACCCTGGCCAAGGCGGCAAGTTACACCTTGTTGACCGTGCCGCGGCGCCTCTACGAAATGTTTGGCTATGCCGCGCTGATTGGCGGGTTGCTTGGCCTTGGTGGTCTCGCCGGGACTGGCGAACTGACTGCATTGCGCGCTGCCGGGCTGTCGAAGCTGCGAATTTGTGCCTCGGTGGTGCTGACCCTGATCGTGCTCACCGGGGCAGTGGCAGTCATGGGTGAGACCCTCGCACCCTGGGGTGATCAAAGTGCCAAAGCCCTGTCGCTGGCGGCGAAATCCAGCGACGTCACCCTGGCCAAGGGCGGAAGCATCTGGGCGCGTGACGGCGACACCGTGATCAATGCCGGCAACGGCCGGACGCGACAAACGGATCAGGGGTCTGTCATTGATCTCAATCGGGTCCGCGTTTTCGAATTCGACAAGGAGGGCCGCCTCGCCATCCTGTCCGTGGCCGCGCGTGCCGAACATCTGCAAGATCACTGGACTCTTTTCGACGTGAGTCGCACGGTCTTCGGTGAGGCCTCGGCAACGAGTACCAAGGCGGCTGAAATGCAATGGCCATCAGGACTCGACCCGGATTTGCTGGCCCTGAGCATCGTCAAGCTCGATTATCTGAACCTGCACGAGTTGTCGCGCAATATCGCCTATCTGGAGCGCAATGGTCAGAACGCAAGCAGTTTCCGTGAAGCCTACTGGTCGCGCCTGTTCTACCCGATCAACGTGCTCGTCCTGGCATTCTGCGCATTGCCATTCGCCTTCGGTAGCTTGCGTAGTGGTGGGCTGTCGAAGTGGCTGTTTGTCGGCATCGTGATGTCGATCGGCTTCTATTTCCTGCAACGCGCCGTGGTCAGCATGGGCACGGTCTACGGGCTGCCACCGGCTGCCGCCAACGCGATCCCGCCGCTGCTGCTGATCGCCATGGCGACCGCCTGGTTTCGCAGGAATGCCTGAAAAGCGGGGAGTTGGGAGTGGGGAGTCGGGAGAAGGAAGGCAGGAGCATGTCGCTCTTGTTCTAAGGCAACGCTGACCAAGTGGCACAACCGTCATGGCATTCAGAAGGTTCGCCGGTCGTGCTGCGTGGCGAAGTGAAGGCTGGTTGCCTTGACCAGCCGCGCGGTGCGGCTGGCGGACCTTCTGGATGCCACCTGTTTCAACAAAAATAATCGGTTAGGCGACACCTGTCTGCGCGCAGCTCTTTGTTGCGCTGGCATGAAGCACGGCCAGTGCATCTGCGCCAGCGCGCCGCGATCTGCACGCAGACAGGCGTCGTGACGATTGCGCCACTTTATCAGCGTTGCCCTAACCCACTCCCCATTTCCCACTCCCCACTCCCGCTTTCAAACCATCCGCGTTTCCGCCATCACATCGTGCCAGGCGCGGCGGTCGGCATCGAACAGGCACCAGATGAAGCCGAAGCCGGCGATCAGCGAGACCAGGGCCAGGGCGAAGCGCAGCAGGGATCGGCGTGGATTTGGTGATCGACCTTCGGCATCGACAATACGTACGCGCCATGCGCGCATGCCGATGGTCTGGCCACCGCGCGACCATGAAATGACGAAATAAAGCGCGCTCAGGGTCAGCAATACGCTTTGCAGTACGAAGTGATACAGCGGCGGTTGGTGGGCGACATCGACCTTGCCCTGGAACGCGAGCAAGACCAGCGCCGAAGCGACCATCCAGATCGCAACCAGCACGAGAAGATCGTAGAACAAGGCGGCAAGACGTCGCCAGAATGGAGCGCCGGTGTGAGCGGACATGGGCGTGTATCGAGTTGGGTTTCGCGCTAGCCTCCCGGTTTGCGCGGGATCACGCAAGATGGGCGGGCAGGTCAGGTGACAACTATCAAGGCGAAACGAACTGAGGCCGGTGCAGACGACCGCATCCTGATCGATGCGTTTCTCGAGCGCGCGTGGTCCGAGCTGGGCCTGGCCGACAACACCTTGTCCGGCTATCGCCGCGATCTGGATGCGTTCGCACGCTGGCTGGCGGCGCCTGGACAAGCATCGAATCTGCTCGAGTGTCGACGTGACCTGCTTTATGCGTATCTTGCTTCACGCGCCGACAAGGGTGGCAAGAGCGGGCGTGGCTACAGTCCGCGCTCGAATGCGCGCCTGCTTTCGGCATTGCGACATTTCTATCGGCTGCTCCAACGCGATGGCCGCATCAATGAGGATCCCACCCTGCTCGTCGACGCACCAAAAATGCCACGCGGCCTGCCCAAGGCACTGGCCGAGGCCGAAGTTGAAAGCTTGCTGCGTGCGCCTGCGGAAACTCCACTCGGTCTGCGTGACCGGGCCATGCTGGAACTGATGTACGCGACCGGCTTGCGCGTCACCGAGCTGGTCGGCCTGCGCGCCGACCAGGTCAATCTGCGTCAAGGCGTTTTGCGCGTGACCGGCAAGGGTGGCAAGGAGCGCCTGGTGCCCATTGGCGGTGAAGCCCAGCATTGGCTGGAGCGCTATGTCGGTGAATCCCGTGCGGTATTGCTCAAGGGTGCTCGCGTTGATGCCTTGTTTGTGACTGCGCGTCGCTCAGGCATGACCCGGCAGATGTTCTGGGTTCTGGTCAAGAAGCATGCGCTCAATGCCGGTATCGCCAGCCAGCGCATTTCCCCGCATGTGCTGCGCCATTCGTTCGCCACTCATCTGCTCAATCACGGCGCTGATCTGCGTGCCTTGCAAATGCTGCTTGGACACAGCTCATTGTCGACCACCCAGATCTATACCCTGGTCGCCAAGGAAGGGCTGAAACGCTTGCATGCCGAGCATCATCCGCGCGGCTGAATGCCGCGTTGCCAGGGTTTCACCCCCGGCGCTTCCATGCCAAAATCAAAGGCTTGGGCGGAACCAATGCCGCTGCCACGGGTCTGAGCCAGACCACACCCCGAAAAGGTTGCCTCGTTGATGATGGTTTTGCGTGCGCTTTGCCTGCTGGCTTTGAGTTTCATCCTGGTTCCGGCGTTTGCCGACGAGGGTGATGCTGCGCATGCCGCGATTCAGAAAATCGCGCCGTTGCAACAGGTCACTGCATTCCGTCAGTCGAAACTGCCCGGTTACTACGAAGGTGTGATCGGCGGGCAGCTCGTCTATGCCAGCGCGGATGGTCGCTATCTGCTGCGCGGAACGGTCGAAGACACGCGGGAAGGGGTCAATCTCAGCGAGGCGAGCATGGCCGCCAAGCGTCGCCAGTTGCTCGCCACCATCGGCCCCGAGATGCGTCTGAGCTTCGCCCCGGAAAATCCGAAGTATCGTTTGACCGTGTTTACCGATGTCGATTGCCCCTACTGTCGGCGACTGCATTCGCGCATCGATGAGTTCAATGCGCTCGGCATCGCGTTCGATTACGTGTTCTTTCCGCTCAGCATCCACCCCGGTGCTGATCGGAAATCGGTTTCCGTCTGGTGTTCGGATGACCGCAAGCGTGCCTACACGATGGCCGTGAAGGGTCAGGCACCGATTGCCGCCGATTGCCCGAACCCGTTGCTGCAAATGCGCCGTGCTGGAAACGATATCGGTGTATCCATGACCCCCACCGCAATCGCTGTAGACGGCAGCATGATTGATTCAAAGGTTTTGTTGTCTCCGCATCGTCTGCTCGCCGAGTTGCAGAAAATTTCCGCAGCTTCCGATCCCTCCGCACTGGCCGCTGCAGCGGCTGGTCGATGACTTGACTCGAGGTCCCGTTCCCATGCGTTATTTGCTTGGCTTCATCCTGCTGCTCATTGCTTTCAATGTCGTGGCCGCAACGCCCGAGGAAACCGTTCAGACGGCATTCTCGAAACTCGCTCCGCAAGTCAAGGTGGATGCGGTTCAGGAGTCGGTCGTGCCGGGCTTCTATGAGGCGCTCATCGGCAGCCAGCTTATCTACGTCAGCAAGGATGGCCGCTTCGTGCTCGATGGAAGCGCGATTGATGCCAACAGCCAGCGCGACATCACCGAAGCCGCGCGAGCGAAGAACCGGCTCGCTTCACTGAAACAGATTGGCCCGGACAAGCGGATCATCTTTGCCCCGGAAAATCCGAAGTATTCGGTGACCGTGTTTACCGATATCGATTGCCCGTTCTGCCGTCGTTTCCATCAGCAGATCGATGCCTACAACAAGGCCGGGATTGCAGTCGAGTACATCTTCCTGCCGCTTGATATCCACCCCGGAGCAGACAAGAAGGCCGAGGCCGTGTGGTGCGCGATTGACCGCAAGTTGGCGTTTACGGCAGCGATGAACGGAGCCGATCCGGGCACGGCGACCTGTGTGAATCCGGTCGCCGAATCGACGCGGATCGCTCATGCCATTGGCATCAGCGGAACGCCGACCATGCTGGCCTCGGATGGCAGTCGCATCGCCCCGCAGATTTCCTTGTCTCCGGAAAAGCTCGCCGTCGAACTCGAGCACATCGCCAACAATCCGGTTGCTTCGCGCTGAGCGCGGCCGCCCATCCACAGAGCAAGGTATGCCCATGAAATTCGCAGTGATTGCCACTCTCGCATTGAGCGTTTTCGTTCCAGTCGCCCAGGCCGCAGACAACAGCGAGGCAACTGCCCGTGCCTCTGTGCAGAAGCTGATCAAGGACAACAAGATCGAGGCGTTCGAGAAGTCGCCGATTCCCGGTTACCACCAGGCCGTGGTGGGTAGCCAATTGCTCTATGTCAGCGATGACGGACGCTATATTCTGCAAGGCACCCTGTATGACGCCAGCGCCAAGGTCGACCTGACCGCCAAGCGCCTGGCCAAGGTCAATGTCGCCAAACTCGACAGCTATCCGGATTCCAAGCGCATCATTTTTGCGCCGAAAACCAAGCCCAAGTACAAGGTCACCGTGTTTACCGATATCGATTGCGGTTACTGCCGCAAGATGCATTCGCATATCGATGAATACAACGCGCGCGGGATTGAGGTCGACTACCTGTTCTTTCCGCGCAGTGGCCCGGGCACGCCTTCGTTCGCCAAGGCCGTATCGGTCTGGTGCGCCAAGGACAAGAGAAAGGCGCTGACCGAGGCCAAGGCCGGCGCCACCCCCGCGCCACTGCAGTGCGACAACCCGATCGCCGAGGAATACCAGCTTGGAATCAGCGTCGGCGTTGACGGGACACCTGCGGTTTTCGCGCCGGATGGCAGCAGGATCGGCGGTTATCTGACCCCGGACCAGTTGCAGGCCCAGCTCGAGCGCGTTGCTGCTGAAAAGCCCGAAGCCTGAGTCCGCGCGGCTGCAGAGAATGGCCGGGTGGTTCTCGCCCGGCCATGGCTTCGGCTATCATGCGCAACCCGCGCACGGTGACACCGTGTGGATCTGTTCAGCGCACCCCGGACACCGACTGCCATGATCGTTCTCGACGGCCAGCCGGCCCTGTCAGCATTCCGTATCGATCGCATCAACAGCGAGCTCGATCGTATCGAGTCCGGCTGCCTGCTGCGCGCCGCGCACCATGTCTATCTGGTTGCCGGTGAGGAAGATGCCTCGGTCGACGCCGAAAAACTGCACCGCATCCTGCAAGCGAGCGAACAGCCAGCGCCTACCCCTACACTCTGGGTCGCGCCACGCGTCGGCACCATTTCGCCGTGGTCGAGCAAGGCGACCGATATCCTGCGCCGCTGCGGACTGGCGGTAAGCCGCGTAGAACGAGCTTTGGCATTCAAGCTCGATAGCGCCCCGGATTCGACGCAATGGCAGGCGGTCATCGATATCCTGCACGATCCGATGACTGATTCAGTGCTGACCACGGCCGCCGAGCTCGAACGCCTGTTCGATGTCGGCGATCCGCTGCCGCTCGATCGTATCGTGTTGGGAAGTGATCCGCGCGCCGCACTCGAAGCCGCGAATGTACGCTTGGGGCTGGCCCTGGCTGGCGACGAAATGGATTACCTGGCCGAGAACTATGCGCGTCTGGCGCGTGATCCAAGCGATGCCGAATTGATGATGTTCGCCCAGGCCAATTCCGAGCATTGCCGGCACAAAGTGTTCAATGCCGACTACACGATTGATGGCAAGGCGCAGTCGCTCTCCTTGTTTGCCATGATCCGCAACACGCACAAACAATCACCTGCGCACACCTTGTCGGCCTACAGCGACAACGCTGCGGTGATCGCCGGCACGGAAGCCCTGCGATTTTTCGCCGATCCGGCAAGCGGAACCTACGCGGCGACCCGCGAGGCCGTGCCGTTTGCAATCAAGGTCGAGACACACAATCATCCGACCGCGATTTCGCCCTACGCCGGTGCCGCGACTGGTTCCGGTGGCGAGATCCGCGACGAAGGCGCGACCGGACGCGGTGGCAAGCCCAAGGCCGGCTTGAGCGGCTTCAGTGTGTCGCACTTGCGTATTCCGGGTCTGCCGCGGCCCTGGGAGCCCGAGCGACCACAGCCACCAAGATTTGCCAGCCCCTACGAAATCATGCGTGACGGCCCAATCGGTGCCGCCGCTTACAACAACGAATTCGGGCGCCCCTGTCTCGCTGGCTATTTCCGCACCTTTGAGCATTCCTCGGATGTAACCGGCCTGCTGCGCGGTTATGACAAGCCGATCATGATTGCTGGCGGATTGGCCAATCTGCGTCCTTCCGATGTGCAAAAGAGAAACCTGCAGCCTGGCGATGCGGTGATCGTGCTCGGTGGCCCGGCCATGCTGATTGGTCTGGGTGGCGGAGCGGCCTCGTCGGTCGCCGCCGGCAGCAGCTCGGCAGAACTCGATTTCGCCTCGGTGCAGCGCGAAAATCCCGAGATGCAGCGCCGTTGTCAGCAGGTCATTGATGATTGCTGGGCACGCGGCGCGGACAACCCGCTGGTTTCGATCCATGACGTGGGTGCAGGTGGCCTTTCCAACGCCTTGCCCGAGTTGCTCAACGATTCCGAAGTCGGTGGCGCACTGGAGCTGGCAAAGATTCCCTGCGACGACCCGCACATGTCGCCGATGCAGATCTGGTGCAACGAATCACAGGAGCGTTACGTGCTCGGCGTGCGCCCGGATGATCTCGAAACGTTCGCTGCAATCTGCGAGCGCGAGCGCTGCCCGTTTGCTGTCGTAGGTCATGCCACCGCCGAGCGCCGGCTCGTGCTTGCCGACGCACGATTCCCGGTATCCGATTCCCGGCATCACCCCATCGATTTGCCGCTCGACGTATTGTTTGGCAAGCCGCCGCGCATGCACCGCAAGACCATGCGCATCAAGGAGTCGCTGTCGGTAATCGCCGATACCGAAAATCTGGAGATCGGTGAAGCGATCGATCGTGTCCTGCGCTTTCCTGCGGTTGGCAGCAAATCCTTCCTGATCACGATCGGCGATCGCAGTGTCGGTGGTTTGTGCTCGCGTGATCCGATGGTCGGGCCGTGGCAGGTTCCAGTCGCCGATTGCGCAGTGACCTTGAACGATTTTTCGGGTCATGCCGGAGAAGCGATGGCAATCGGCGAGCGCACGCCGCTGGCCCTGCTCGATGCGGCCGCCTCGGCACGCATGGCCGTAGGCGAGGCGCTGACCAACCTGGCGGCGGCGCCGGTGCGTCTCGATGAGGTGCGCATGTCGGCCAACTGGATGGCCGCGATCGATCATCCAGGCGAGGATGCCGCGCTTTACGATGCCGTGTGTGCGGTTGGCATGGAGTTGTGCCCGGCCCTTGGCATCTCGATTCCGGTTGGCAAGGATTCGATGTCGATGCAGGTTTCCTGGCAGCACAATGGCACGCCTCAACGCACGGTCTCGCCGGTTTCCCTGATCGCCACCGCATTTGCCAGCAGCAGTGATGCGCGCCGTGTGCTGACCCCGCAATTGCAGCTGGATCAGGGAGACTCCGAGCTCTGGATCATCGACCTCGGTGCCAGTCGCGGACGCCTTGGCGGATCGGTGTTGACCCAGGTGTTCCTGCGGGCCGGTGATCTGCCGCCGGATGTTGATGACCCGGGACGCTTGAAATCATTCTTTCACGCCATCCAGGAAGCGAATGCTGATCGCTTGTTGCTGGCCTATCACGATCGCTCCGATGGCGGAGCCATTGTCAGTCTGATCGAGATGGCTCTGGCTGGTCATTGTGGTCTCGAAATCGAGTTGTCCGGATGGGCCGACAACATGTTGCGTGGCCTGTTCAACGAGGAGCTCGGCGCGATCGTGCAGATCCGCCAGCGTGATCGGGAGTCCTTCACCTCCCTGATGCAGCGTCACGGTCTCGGCAAGCTGATTGCCCGGGTCGCGACGCCCACCTCCAAAATGAAGGTGAAGATCCGCCACGACAACGAGAAGATCATCAGCTGGGATTGGCGCGAGCTCATGCAGACCTGGTCGGAAACCAGTCATGCCATGCAGCGGCTGCGTGACAACCCGATCTGTGCCGACGACGAAATGGTCTGGCGATGCGACGAAGACGATGGCGGTATCACTCCACGCCTGACCTTCGACCCGAATGAAGACGTTTGTGCGGCACATGTTGTCGGCAAGGCGCGGCCGCGCGTTGCGATCCTGCGTGAGCAAGGTGTCAATGGACAAGTCGAGATGGCTGCGGCTTTTGATCGCGCCGGATTCGAGGCCGTCGATGTCCACATGAGTGATCTCTCCAGCGGCCGCCATCATCTCTCCGATTTCAAGGGCTTGGCCGCTTGTGGCGGTTTCAGCTATGGCGACGTGCTCGGGGCAGGGCGCGGCTGGGCTGCATCGATCCTGTTCAACAATGCCTTGCGTGATCAGTTCTCGGAATTTCTCGCCGACCCGTCCCATTTTGCCCTCGGCGTTTGCAATGGCTGCCAGATGATGTCGGAACTCAAGGCCATCATCCCCGGAGCGGAGCACTGGCCGAGTTTCCAGCGCAATGCATCCGAGCAGTACGAAGCGCGCCTGGTGACTCTCGAAATTGTCGATTCGCCTTCGATCCTGTTGCGCGCAATGACCGGTTCGCGCATCCCGGTGGTGGTTGCACACGGCGAAGGACGCGCGGTATTTTCGGAGGCTGGGTCAGCGAAAAAGGCGAAACCCTGTCTGCGCTATGTCGATGCGGCAGGTCGTGCTACGGAGCGCTACCCACTCAATCCAAATGGTTCGCCGGGGGGCGCGGCAGGCTACAGTGCAGCAGATGGGCGAGTCACTATCCTGATGCCGCATCCGGAACGGGTGTTCCGTACCTCGCAGCTGAGCTGGCATCCGCGTGAATGGGCCGAAGCCTCGCCCTGGCTGCGCATGTTCCGCAATGCACGAGAATGGGTGAGCTGATGGATGCATCTGAAATTCGCGCGATCGGCTTGCGCGCCGTACTCTGGCTGCCACTGAGCTTTTTCATCTGGTTTACGTTTGCGTCTCCGCTGACCTGGCCGGTTATTCAGATGGTCAAGCTGTCGATGACGACTTTGTGGCCTTCGCTGATATCAGAAATTGTCCAGAACGGGCACAGCATGGAGGTCACCACGCGAATTCTGGTCAATCAGGTCGCTCCCGATGGTCGCAGTGGGATTGGTGAGCTCGTGTTGATCCAGAATCCGCTGTTGTTCGGCTACTCGCTGCCCTTGTTCAGTGGCCTGGTCATGGCCACGCCGATGACTATTCGTCGTCGTTTGCTTCAATTTGCAATCGCGCTCAGTGTGATGTGGATTGCGCAAGCGCTCGGTGTTGTCGCCGAAACGCTCAAGGTGCTCGCATTCGACTCCGGTATTCCGGGTGCCAATGCGGTAACCGCGGCCGGCATTTCGCCGGATCCGGTCGCATTGGCCTACCAGTTTGGCTATCTGATTCTGCCGGCGGTGACGCCGATTGCCCTCTGGGCGATCCTGAATCGGCATTTCATTGAGTCCCTCGTGCACCCAAGCGAGGAACCGACCACCGATTCGTCGGGTCAAAGCGACGATGACCAGGAGTCCTGATGTCGGCTGTTTCCGAAATGCCCGTGATTGAAAATGCAGCGCCACCGCTCAGCGGTCCGGCGCTGGATGAGCGTATCTGCCAATTCCTGGTCGCCAAGGGGCGTCTGAAGGAGGCCGATCTTGCACGTGGCCGACGCCTGCATGAAGAGGATCCCTCCGGTCGCCTGGTCGCTCTGCTGACCCGGCTCGGCCTGGTTTCCGAGCGTGAAATGGCCGATGCGGTTGCGGAAATCATGCAATTGCCCTTGCTTGGCGCAAAGGATTTCCCGGAATCACCCCCGCCGAACGTGCAACTCTCGGTGCGTTTCCTCAAGCACCATCATGTCGTCCCGATCGGCGAGAGTGAAACCGAGGTCAAGTTGCTGATTGCCGATCCGGCCGATCACTACCCGCTGGAAGCGATCGAGTTGGCAACCGGTCGCAAGGTCGCGCTCAGTGTGGGCCTGCGACCCGAGATCGACGATCTGATCGAGCGCTACTACGGCCAGGGTCGTTCGGCGATGGGATCGATCGTCGAAAGTCTGAGCGATGACAATTCGCGCAGTGAGGATGACATCGAGCATCTGCGCGACCTCGCCTCCGAAGCGCCGGTCATTCGACTGGTCAATCTGGTCATCCAGCGTGCCGTCGAACAGCGCGCATCGGATATCCACATCGAACCATTCGAAAGCCGACTCAAGGTGCGTTACCGCATCGACGGCGTATTGCATGAAGTCGAGTCGCCGCCAGCGGCATCGACGGCGGCGGTGATTTCGCGCGTCAAGATCATGGCCAAGCTCAATATCGCCGAACGCCGGTTGCCGCAGGATGGCCGCATCATGATCCGCGTGCAGGGCAAGGAGCTCGACTTGCGCGTGTCGACGATGCCGACCTCGCATGGCGAATCGGTGGTCATGCGTATCCTCGACCGTGAAGCCGTGGTCTTCGACTTCCACACGCTCGGCTTCACCGACGAGTTCCTGCCCAAGTTCAACAAGGTGCTGGAACTCCCGCATGGCATCCTGCTGGTCACCGGCCCGACCGGCTCGGGCAAGACGACCACGCTTTACACCGCGTTGAGCAAGCTCAACACGCCGGATGTGAAGATCATCACCGTCGAGGATCCGGTCGAGTACCAGATCGAAGGCATCAACCAGATCCAGGCAAAGCCGGCCATCGGTCTCGATTTCGCACACGCCTTGCGCTCGATCGTGCGCCAGGATCCGGACATCATCATGATTGGCGAAATGCGCGATCTGGAAACGGCGAAGATCGCCATCCAGTCGGCGCTGACCGGCCATCTGGTGCTCTCCACCCTGCATACCAACAACGCCGCTGGCGGCATCACCCGCCTGCTCGACATGGGCGTCGAGGATTACCTGTTGACCTCGACCGTCAACGGCATCCTCGCCCAGCGCCTGCTGCGCCGGCTCGACTTGGGCACCGCGCAGCCCTACGAGGCCTTGCCTGAAGTGATCAAGGAGTTCGGCCTGGAAAAGCTCACCAGCGAGCGCCCGATCAAATTGTACAAGCCGGTGCCGAGCCAGGCCTATCCGAGCGGTTATTACGGTCGCACCACGATCATGGAGTTCCTGGTCATGAGTGACGCCATCCGCCGCCTGGTCATGCAACACGCCGGCATGGGCGAAATCGAAGCCCAGGCCCGCGCCGACGGCATGCGCACCATGTACGAGGACGGTCTGGTCAAGGCCCTCGCCGGGCAGACCACCATCGAGGAAATCCTGCGCGTGACGCAGGAGGGATGATGGAGCCGGGATTCGAGATTCGGGATTCGGGATTCGAGAAAGCGAGCATGCGCATGCCCGAAAGTTTCCTGCTACTCGACAAATCTCGAATGCCGAATGCCGGCTCACCACAGCCAGATGGTTGGTCATCCCTGCTCCAGGGCCAATCCCGAATCCCGAATCTCGAATCCCGGCCTTCAAGCTCATGACCCTCTTCCACTACAAGGCCGTCACGCCGTCCGGGGAAACGCTGGAGGGGCAGATGGATGTGGCTTCGGCGGACGAAGTGATCATGAAGCTGCAAGATGCCGGCAACATCCCGCTGGATGTGCGCGATGCCGACAGCGTCGAATCCGGGGGCCTGCTCGCCGCGCTGATGAAGCGACCGACGCTGAGCGAAGCGCAGATCGTGCAGTTCACCCAGCAATTGGCGACCTTGCTTGGCGCCGGACAACCGCTCGATCGCGCCTTGCAGATCCTGCTCGACCTGCCGGAAAGCGAAAAAGCCAGGAATCTCCTCGAACGTGTGCGTGACCTGGTGCGTGGTGGCGCCACGCTTTCGGATGCGCTGGAGGCCGAGCGCGGCACGTTTTCGCGGCTCTACGTCAACATGGTGCGCGCCGGCGAGGCCGGTGGATCGCTTGAGGATACCTTGCGTCGCCTGGCCGATTATCTGGAGCGTTCGCGCGCGCTCAAGTCGAG
>NZ_DASSYD010000099.1:0-8187 GCF_035703485.1 Dokdonella sp.
ATGCATACTGCTGCTTGAAGTCTGGTGCGTGTGCTGTTTTCATGATCAGGTAGCCTCATCAATTCTTGGTCGAATGTCCCCCGGAAACGGGGGTGTGAGGCTACATTTTATATTCCCGCGGAGCTGCGCCTTTTTTGCCGCGTAGCGGCTTCGTCCAACTATCCGGTCAACCGGACACAAATCCGCTACGCGGTCTTTGCGCCTGTTACCTCGAGCCTTAGAAACCGTGAAAGCCAGCCGTGAACGCAGCAACAGTTACGCTTTCCGTCACAGTCGATGCCCGCGAAGTGAGGTGCCCTCGGTGAATTATGATCAAACGAAGATTGAGGAAGCTGTCCTCGCACTGCTTGCTGCATTCAGCTTTGATGGTGGTCGTGCCTAAAAGGGTTTCAGCTTTGATGTAATGGATGCCTTGCATGAGCAAGGCCTCATTGGTGATCCGAATCGCAAAGCGAAATCTGTCTGGCTCACCGAAGAAGGACTTGAGCGCGGTCGAAAAGCAGCAGACCGACTATTCGGCGGATCGCATGGCGCCGCCTGACTGGTCGCCTGGCGTGATGTCAGACCGTCAAGCGACATGCAGCTGCGGAAATCTGGTCGTCCGAACGCACGGCGATCCTGTTCGCAATTCGATTTGTCATTGTTTCGCGTGCCAGAAACGCACGGGCAGCCCATTCGGTGCCCGGGCCAGGTTCGAAATTGGCGCAGTGAGAGTAGCGGGTCGGAGCAAGGAATATGTCCGTATCGCTGAGAGCGGCAATGCCGTTCGATTCCAGTTCTGCCCGGACTGTGGCTCTACAGTGGCTTGGCAACTTGATGCGCTATCGGGATTTATTACTGTGCCGATCGGCGCTTTCGCGGATCCTCACTTCCCACAGCCTGAAGTGTCTGTGTTTGAGGAGCATCAACACTCATGGGTGCAATTGCCAGGCGGAATGGAGCATCTTGCCTGATGCATTTGGGCCGGTGCGCAGCGTATGCGTTTGACGAGCAACACACGGGTTCCTATCTGCTTTTGGAGACAAACCATCATGAAAAGTGACCGATTGACCTTTATTGGTGCTGCTATCGTTTTGACGTTGGCATGCGCCCCGTTGGCAAGCTGGGCCCAAGCAGATCCGTCCTGGTTGAAAAGTTGGAATGAGGCGCAGCAAAGTCGGCCGCAGGCGATGACGCCAAACGGCAGAATTGCCAAAGAGAGCGAGCCTGGCAGGCCAATGGTCATCCTCGGCCAGGTTTTCGGTGCAAAGGGAAAGCCGGCTGAAGGCGTGGTGGTTCACGCCTACCACAGGGACAACAAAGGCTTCGATTTCGGGCTCAATGACGACGCACTGACGACCTGGAGGCTTCAGGGCTGGGCACGAACAGGGGCGGACGGACGATTTCAATTTCAGACGATTCGACCGGCTGCAGATCACATGGGTCGTGAAGGAGCACATATTCACTTCACGCTCGAAACAAGCGATTTCGGCCGCCAGTGGGCACCGAAAGTTTTCCTTGCAGACGATCCACTGGTGACGACTGATCAACGGCGACGATCAACAGAAGCGGGGAAATTCGGCTGGGTGCGGGAGGTCGAAACCCAGGATGGCGTTCAGCAGATCCGGGTGAAATTCCAGCTCAAGAACTCGGCTGATTTCTGAGACACAGGGATGATCAATCACTTCGGTGGATTGAATGGTGGGCCGTGAAGGATTTGAACCTTCGACCAATGGATTAAAAGTCCACTGCTCTACCGCTGAGCTAACGGCCCGTCTCTTTTCAATACCGCTGTCGCGCAAAGCGCGACGATCACTCCCCCTCACCGGGAGAGGGCACGGGGTGAGGGCCGGACTGCGACGAAACCACATCGAAGCCTCAAACCAATCACTCTCCATCTCCGCTGAGAGACGACACGTGTCTCGATCGCGTTCGTGTCCGGGCCGATCGAGTGTCATGCACGCGAACCGCCAAGTTTAACGACAAATTCGCTTCAACGATAGCGGGTCGGGTCAGAAATTCCTGCGCTGGCGAACCCTTCCGCACGGAGACGGCAGGCATCACAGTGTCCGCAAGCCCTGCCCTCGTCGTCTGCGCTGTAGCAGGAAACGGTTTCCGAGAAATCGATCGCGAGTCGGAGCCCTTCTCGTGCAATATCAGCTTTGCTCATGCTCATGAGTGGCGCGTGGACCTGAATTCCGCTGCCTTCAATGCCGGATCGGGTCGCCAGATTCGCCAATTTCTCGAACGCCTCGATGAATGCAGGTCGACAATCGGGATAGCCGGAATAATCGACCGCATTGACGCCGCAGAAGATGTCATTGGCTCCGATCACTTCGGCCCAGCCAAGCGCGATCGACAACATGATCGTATTGCGTGCCGGCACATAGGTTACCGGAATGCCGTCACCGCCCTGCTCCGGGACATCGATGTCCGCGGTCAGGGCCGAGCCTCCGATTGAGCGCAGGTCGACGCTGACCGTTTTGTGGGCAATCGCCTGCTGCTTGCTGGCGAGCTTGGCGGCCGCCAGCAGTTCCGAGCTGTGGCGCTGGCCGTAAGCGACGCTGAGCGCGTAGCAGGCGAAGCCTCGCTCACGTGCGATCGCCAGCGTGACCGCCGAATCCATGCCGCCTGACACCAGCACGACGGCTGGCTTGTTTGAATTATTGCTCATGATTTCCTCTCATGATTCATTGCATTTGCGTCCTGGACCCAAGCTTGGGCCTATCCAGAAGCAGAGGTTTGCTTGAGGCGCCATGACACCGTGCTTGTTGATTTGATCCAAACCTGCGGTGACCGTTTGCGCGACCCCCGCGCCTGATCAAACAAAGCAAAGTCACTGGGTCCCTGCCTGCGCGGGGACGACGAAAAATTTCGGCAACCGCAGCTACATTGCTTCCATGTCAAACGCGGCTCACGCTACCAAGACACTTGAAAAACGTCTTGCGGTGCATCTGCCCCGCCCGACTCTCAAACCTCAACCGTAGTCGCTGTGCCCAATCAACAGCCCCTATCCCGCAAACAGCTAGGCGCTCACTGCTGACAGCCGCAAGGCCTAGCGCCCTGGCTGATCACCCCAGAGCAACTTGTGCAACTGCATCTGGAAGCGCACTGGCAATCGATCCTCGATTATCCAGTCAGCCAGATCCCGCGGCGCAAGTTTTCCCTGGACCGGCGACAACAGGACCGGGCAACGCGAGGTCAGATCATATTCGTTGATTCTGGCGATGGACCAGTCGTAATCAGCGCGATCGGCGAGGACAATCTTGATTTGATCATGCGCTTGCAGATGATCGATGTTGCTCCACAGGTTTCGCGCCACCTCACCGGAACCGGGAGCTTTGAGGTCCATGACCTTGCGCACGCGTTGATCCACCTCGGAGATATCGAGAGCGCCCGACGTTTCCAACGAAACCTCATGCCCTGCATCGCACAGAGCCTCAAGCAACGTCAGACAACGCTTCTGCGCGAGCGGCTCGCCGCCAGTGACGCAAACATGTCGCGCGCCGAATCCGGCGACCGTCGCCAGGATCTCGTCGATCTCGTGCCACTGACCGCCATGAAACGAATATTCGGTATCACACCATACGCAACGCAACGGACAGCCAGTGAGGCGGACGAACACGGTCGGCCAACCTACGCTGTCGGATTCGCCCTGCAGCGAGAAGAAAATCTCGGTCAGACGAAGACGCCGGCTTGAGGCCGGCGTCGAATCGTTTTTCGGAATGGTCACGGGCAACAACGATCCAGCAGCTCGCTCAGCGACGATTTTCTAACTGGAGCGCACGCAAGCGACCTTGGGCAAGTCGCGCAACCGTGGTGTTCGGATAGACCGTAATCACGTTGTTCAAGGTGCGCTCGGCGGCATCCCATTGCTTGAGCTCGTACTGGCAATAGCCCGTTTTGAGCAAGGCATCAGGTGCCTTCTGATTTTGCGGAAAGCGCGTGAGCAAGGTGCTGAAGGTATCCAGTGCGACGCGGTAATTCTGGGTGACGTAGTAGGACTCGCCAAGCCAGTAGTAGGCATTGCCGGTCAGGTCAGCGTTTGGGTATTGGTCGATGAAGGCCTGAAAGCGGCGTGCGGATTCCGAATAGCGGCCATCCTTGAGTGCTGCAAAGGCTTCGTCGTAGCTGCGCTTTTCCGCTTCCGGATCGACTGGCACAGCCTGATCGTCGAGCGCAGTCATGGCGCTATCCGCGCTTCCACTCGAAGTCGAGGGATCAACGGGAGCCAGACTCTCGTCTTCCGGGGTCAAGCTAGTTGCTGAGGAATCAGTCGTTGCCGGATTTCCAAGCTGGATATCCTGCAATCCTGCATCCTGATTGGGATCAGTTGCCGTCGACGGGGCTACCGCACCGCCGCGGGTCCCTTCAATACGGCCAATTCGCGAATCCAGATCGATATATTGATCCTTGGCACGTTGCTGGGCCTGGCCAAGCTGATGGCGCAGTTCTTCGACCTGCCCCTGCAGAGCCTGGATCTGCGATTGCAGCGCCTGGATCTGATTGACCAGTTCGACACTTCCCTGCCCGCCCGAAGCCTGTTGCTCGAGACGCGTGACGCGCTCGGAAAGACTGAGCCGATCGGCATGGGCCGGCTGCGCGAAAGCAGCAGCGGTCATGAAGACCGCTGCTGCGATGCTGAAGCTGACGCGGGAGTCGCTGAGAAACATCAGTTCGCGCTGGTATAGACGATTTCGACGCGGCGGTTCTTCGACCACGCTGATTCGTCATGGCCGCGATCGACCGGACGCTCTTCGCCGTAGCTGACGACGTTGAGCTGACCCATCGAAGCGCCGGCTGCGCTGAGGGCGCTCTGCACGGCATTGCCACGACGCTCACCCAGGCCGAGGTTGTACTCACGGGTACCGCGCTCGTCGGCATGGCCTTCGAGGGTCACGCGTGCATTCGGGAACTGACGCAGGTACTCGGCGTGGCAGGTGATCTGCGCGCTGAATTCCGGCTTGATTTCGGTGCGATCCAGATCGAAATAGACCACGCGCTGGCGCAGGCAGGAATCGGTATCGAGATCACCAACCTTGTAGCGTCCGGTGTCAACAACCGGTTGTGGCTGCGTGACCGGTTCTGGCGCCGGCTCCGGTGCCGGCTTGACCGCCTTCTTGGCGCAGGCGGAAACACCGGCGACGAGCATGACGGAAAAAAGGATTCGGGTTGCGTTGTTCATTCTGTGTTCCCCTACATCGGTTGTTATGGTTGCTGCGGGTTCAGTGGAAAGTAGCGCTGACATTTTCATGCCATTGATCAGGTATTGTTTCTGGCGACGATTAACGTTGGCGGAATGGACCCCATGCCGGCTCGCGCACATCACCATCAGCGAGAACCAGTCGTTGCCTCACCCGACCGTCGGCCGAGACCGCGTACAACACGCCGCGAGGTCCTTCTGTCGCTGCGTATATAAGCATGCTGCCGTTTGGAGCGAAGCTGGGCGACTCATCCACGTTGCCCGGCGATATTTCGCTGTAACTAGCTGTAGCGCGGTCAAAAACCGTAATACGATACACGTTTCCAGTACCCTGTGCCATGGCGATTTTCTTGCCATCGCAACAGATCGTGGCACGTGCATTGTACTGGCCCTGGAAGGTCAAGCGGGTGGCATTGCCCCCTGTCGCGGCCACCTCGTATAACTGCGGTTTACCTGATCGGTCCGATGTAAAGATCAGGCTACGGCCATCCGGCATCCAGGCGGCCTCCACATCAATCGCAAAATGGTTCGTGATTCGCTCTTTTTTGCGGGTCGCCAGATCCATGATGTAGATGTCCGGGTTGCCGGCGAAGGAGAGATTCATGGCCAACTTGCTGCCATCGGGGGAGAATGCCGGGCCGCCGTTGATGCCTTTCAGAGCCGAAATCAGTTCGCGTGAGCCGGTCGACAGATCCTGGATGTAGATCGAAGAATTGCCGCGCTCAAATGAGACGTAAGCAAGCTTTCGCCCATCCGGCGACCATGTCGGCGACATCAGTGGCTCGCGCGAGCGCACGACCACTTGCGGATTGAAACCGTCTGAATCGGCAACCATCAGCGCGTACTGGGTGTTCTGGCCGAGTCCAACGGAGGTGACATAGGCGATTCGCGTCCAGAACGCGCCACGAACACCGAGAATTTTTTCATAGATCAGGTCAGCGATTTGATGGGCGACATCGCGCATGGCGGTGCGTTGGCCGCTGATGGCCAGTCCGATCATGCGTGTCTGGCGAGCCACATCGAACAGCTCGAACTCGACGCGCAGGGCACCGTCGCCAGCATCGGCAATGCGTCCGACGACAAGGTAGTTTTGCTTCAGCAAACGCCAGGTCGCGTAATTGACCTCGGTCTCGCGGGTCGGAAATTCGACGATATCGCGCTTGGCCAGGGTGAAGAATTTACCGGAACGGGCAAGATCGGCACGCACGATCTCCGATACATCGGTTTCCGGCGGAAGTCCTGCGCCCTCGAAGGCAAATGGCACCACGGCCACCGGATCGGCAGTGCGACTGCCATCGGTGATGTCAATGCTCAGACCCTGCGCCATGGCTGCACCGCTGCAAGCGAGCAACAACATGAGGAGTCCGAGGTGGATGAGGATTCGATTGTTCATCTGAAAATTATCCTTGACCATCGTATTTGAAATTGAATGTGATTTCGCGACTGAAAACTTTTTCATAGCCGCGATAAGGCAAGGGTGCCGCCCGCATCACCGCTTGTTCGATCGACATGCGCGCCGCGGCATCGGCATTGCATGGCGAGGTGACACGCGCCGAAATCACGTCGCCGCCCGGGATCTGCACGATCAACAAGGTACAACGCAACCCGGGTGGAATCGACTCCGGCCGATTCCAGTTCTGGGTCACGGCTGCCTGAATCGCAGCGGCGTAGCGTGCCTCAAGATCGTTGTCCTGGCCGCCGGCACCGGTTTGCGCCTGTTTCGATTCCTGATCCAGCAACTCGTCCATGCGCTGCCTTTCGGCCTGTTGTTGATCAGCCAGACGCTTGTCCTGAAGTTGCTTGAGTCGCTCTTTCTCCAGATTCTTCCTTTTCTGGGCATCGGCGAGCTGCTTGCGCACCTCAGCCAACTCCTTCGCTCGCGCGGCTTCCTGTTTTTCCTGTTCAAGCAGAATCTGCTCGCGACGTCGCTTTTCTTCCTGCTCCTTTTTCGCTTCTTCCGCCTTTTGCGCGGCGATCGCGGCGATCTGCTGCTGTTCGATCAGATCCTGCTTCGGGGGTTCCGGCGGTGGCACCGTATCCGGCTTCGGCTTTTCCGGTTCGGCTTTGGCTGGGGGTGGCACAGGCTTGGGTCGACTCGGTTTCGCTCGCGGTTTGCTGGATGCCGGCTTCGGCGCGCTGGTCGGTCCGACCAGACTCGCCTCGATCACCGGCCCAGGCATGACCACCGTGCGCGATTGCGTCGTCCACAGCAGGCCCAGCGCTATCAGACCGATCAGCAGCCCATGCAAGAGCAGTGAGTAGAGGACTGCGCGCGCCTTGTCGGCAAGACTCTCCTTCATGCGGTTCAGCGCTTTCCTTCGGGTTGCGTTGGCTGGCTCATGAGCCCGACTTTCGGCGCACCGGCTTGCTGAAGCAGCACCATGGCTGCATAGATGCGTCCATATTCGACGCGCTCATCGCCGCCAATCATTACCGGCACCTGCGGATTCTGGCGTACGAAAGCTGAAACCTTGTTGACCAGGGTTTCTTCATCAACCGGCTCGCGCGCGGTGGCGCCGATGGTCAGGAAGTAGGCGCCATCCTTGTCGACGCTGACGATGACCGGCTCCTTGTCGTTCTGGATCGCCGATGCGCTGGATTTCGGCAATTCGATGTCGACTCCGAGATTCATCAACGGCGCGGTAACCATGAAGATGATCAACAGAACCAGCATCACATCGATATACGGAACGACGTTGATCTCGGCATTGAGCTTGAGGCGTTTGCGATTGCGATAGGACTGCATCAGGCGACTCCAACCTCGAAACTTTCGGCGGGCTTGAAACGCTTCATGACATGCAACGCGGATCGGGACCCCTCGGGGTTCCTGGAACAACCCCAAGCAACTGGCGCAACCTTCAGGGGATGCGGAATCGTCGCCTCAATCATCAGTGTGGGCCTGACGTTGCAGCACCGAAGAGAACTCTTCGAGAAAGGTTTCATAGCGCAAGGCCACACGCTCAACCCGGGTGGCGAAACGGTTGTAGGCCCAGACTGCCGGAATC
>NZ_DASSYD010000137.1:0-4851 GCF_035703485.1 Dokdonella sp.
ATGCCCTGTACAAGGGCGTCATCGTCTCGGCCGTGCTCTCGGCAATCGCGTTCTGGTTTGTCACCCGCGAGTTGTTCCCGACCGGGCTTGATGTCGGCAATGGCATCAGCATCTCGTCGAGCAGCATCTTCTATTGCGCCCTGGTAGGACTCGTCCTGACCGGTGCCATGGTCGTCATCACCGAGTACTACACCGCCACCGAGTATGCCCCGGTTCGCCACATCGCCCAGGCATCAACCACGGGCCATGCGACCAACATCATCGCCGGTATCGGCATCTCGATGAAGTCGACCGCCTACCCGGTGCTTTCGGTGTGTGCGGCGATCTGGGCTGCCTATCAGTTCGGCGGCCTCTACGGTATTGCCGTCGCTGCCACCGCGATGCTTTCGATGACCGGAATGATTGTCGCCCTTGATGCCTATGGTCCGATCACCGACAACGCCGGTGGTATTGCCGAAATGGCCGACATGCCTTCCGAAGTCCGCGCCGTGACCGATCCGCTCGATGCGGTCGGCAACACGACCAAGGCAGTGACCAAGGGTTATGCAATCGGCTCGGCAGGTCTGGCCGCGCTGGTCCTGTTCGCCGACTACACGCACAAGCTCGCGGTAGAGCATCCGGAAAACGTCTACACCTTCGACATCTCCAACCACTACGTGATTATCGGCCTGCTCATCGGCGGTCTGATCCCGTATTTGTTCGGTGCGATGGCGATGGAAGCGGTCGGTCGCGCGGCGGCTTCGGTGGTCGAGGAAGTGCGTCGCCAGTTCCGCGAGATCAAGGGCATCATGGAAGGCACGACCAAGCCCGATTATTCGCGCGCAGTTGATCTGCTGACCAAATCCGCGATCAAGGAGATGATGGTTCCGTCCTTGTTGCCGGTGCTCGTTCCGATCGTGGTCGGCTTTGGCTTCGGCTGGATCGGGGGGCCGATGGCCGGCGCCCAGGCGCTCGGCGGCGTGCTGATCGGCACCATCATCACCGGATTGTTTGTGGCCATTTCGATGACCACCGGCGGCGGTGCCTGGGACAACGCCAAGAAGTACATCGAAGATGGCAACCACGGTGGCAAGGGTTCCGAGGCGCACAAGGCCGCAGTCACCGGCGATACCGTCGGCGATCCGTACAAGGACACCGCCGGTCCGGCGGTCAACCCGCTGATCAAGATCATCAACATCGTCGCCCTGCTGCTGGTGCCGTTGCTTTGATCGATTGATTTGCGCATTGCGTAAACACAAAAACCCCCGGATCCCGGGGGTTTTTTGTTGGTGTAACTGGCGGCCAGGCGTCTTACTTGCGCGAAACCAGACCGCGCAACTTGCCCATTGCATCGCCGATCCGATTGAAGCGTGCGCCGATCCCGTATTCGCGCTTGAGCAGGGCAATATCTTCCTGCTGACGCGAAACGATCTGCGACTCCCAGCGCCGCTTGACCTCTTCGTGGTGGACACGTGCACGCAGCTGGCTACGGTAGTTCTCCGGCAGCACTTCGCGCATCAGATCGGTCGGCTCACGCATCAGGTAGCGGCCAATCTTGTCGTACAACTCCTCATTGACCTGATCGGGCGCAACAGTTTTTACCGCCGTCGCAAAATCATCGAAATTGCTGAAACTCAGGCGCAGCTGGCCGCTGGCTGCATCGGCGGAAAAAACTGCGGTCAGAGGAATGCGTCCCTTGGCCTTGAAAGTCGCAGCGACCACTTCTCCCGAGGCATCCTTGCTCGCCGCCAGGGGTGCGCCGAGACGGTGACGCTGGAATGACGCGGAAACAGCGCGCACCCGCGCTCCGCCTTCAATCTGGACGCTCGGACACTCCGAACTTGAAACAGCGGCATGAAATGCAACCGTGATTTCCTTCGACGAGGGCTGACGCACCTCGCGAACGTCGAATTCGTGCTCGACGTAGGCAACCACATCGCCGTAACCGGCCAGGCTATGGCGGATGGCAATCTTCGGCTGCAGCTCCGTGAGTTTGGCGGCCAGCTCCTTGAGGTAGGCAAGCAGATCTGCCATGGCCGGTTCCAGCACCGTGCGATACGCCGTTTCACGCGCCGCCTTCAGCACCGACGCATCTTCGTCGTTCGACTTGCGCCGCTGTGCTTCGCTTTCGAGCTCATCGAGCAAACCCACGCAATTTCTCCCGGTACCAGTCTGGCGGACTTTGCCGCAAGCAACCTTGCGGACGATAGCCCCGACCAATGAGTGAAGCAAGAACTCTGCCAAAGATGAGCGGATTGCCTATCCTGCGAGCATTTCAAACTCAAATCTGGTTAGCCTCGAAGCCCAAGCTGTTGTAGGAAAAGCCTTCAGGCCCGATGCTTCGCCCCGCTCAACGCAAACGCATCGCGACCAAAGGAAGTCCCTTTTCGGGGCGGCTGCTTTCAACAGCCGAATGACTGGTCAAGCCGCTTCCAACAGAACAGCCGATGGCTTCGTCGGAGTCAACTGTTGAGTTTGTATTCCTTGATCAACATCAGCTCGCTGGTTCTCAAACACGAAAGCACCAGCCCCGATACAATCGGCGTTCGACAGAAGCCGCCAGGGACTCCGGCCATGCAACCTCCTTCCGGATCAACACTTGTACTCGGTTCGGCCGGCTTTATCGGCTCGGCCTTGTGTGCGCATCTGGCCCGGCTCGGTCATCACGTCATCGCGTTCGGGCGCTCGGAAACGGACGGCGTCGTTGGTGAAGTTACCCGCATCCGCGGCTCGATCGAGGATCGCCACCTGCTTCGTGACGCCCTGGCCCGTTGCAGCACCATCGTCCATGCAGCATCGATAACGACGCCAGGTGTTTCAGCTCGCGACCCCTCGCTCGAAGTCCTCGGCAATCTGCTGCCACTGTCACGGCTACTCGAATGTGCTGCCGAGTTTCCCGGGCGTCGAATCGTCTACTTGTCTTCCGGTGGCGCGATCTACGGAGATGATGCGCAGAATGCAACGGAATCCAGAACACTTCGACCCCGCTCCTACTACGGTGCAGGCAAGGCGGCAGCGGAAGCTTTCCTGCATGCCTGCGTGGCAACCGCAGGCTGGTCCGCTGTCACATTGCGCCCGAGCAATCTTTACGGCCCGGGTCAGAAAGTGACCAAGGGGTTCGCCATCGTGCCGACCATATTCGACCGCGCGGTCGATGCCAGGCCTTTCCAGATCTGGGGCGATGGATCGACGCTTCGCGATTATTGCTACATCGATGATCTGATTGAAGCCATGACTTGCGCGTTGTTTGCACCACTGGAAAAGCCATTCAATTGCTACAATATCGCAAGTGGTCAGACGGCGTCCATCCTTGAACTGATCGAAGCCTGTCAGATTGCCAGCGGTCGCCGAATCATCACCGAGTTTCATCCCGCGCGAGACGTCGATGTTGCCTGCGTCTCGCCAGACCCCCAATTGATTGTCGATGAATTGGGCTGGAAAGCACGCGTCGATCTGGCCAGCGGACTGAAGCGAACCTGGGACTGGCATCAATCATTGGGCTCTCTCTGACCATGACCGCATCGCCCCCTCTCAATCCTGACGTGTCCGTGGTTGTACCGGTCTTCGGCGGCAGCGCTGCACTGGCCGAGCTGCACCAGCGCCTGTCGGCGAGCATGGCGCAAGCCGGATTGACCTGGGAATTGATTCTGATCGACGATCGCGGCAGCGCGGAATCCTGGCCCGCGATCCGGGCGCTGGCAAACGCGCATGCGCAAGTCACCGGACTTCGCCTGAGTCGAAATTTCGGCCAGCACGCGGCAACCATCTGCGGCATCGAACATGCACGGGGCCAGTGGATCGTGACCATGGATGACGACCTCGAGCATCCCCCGGAAGCAATCGCATCGATGCTCGAAGTCGGCGGCGAGGAAACGCCACTGGTCTATGGACTGTTTCCCAAACGCACTCATTCAGGCTTTCGCAATCTGAGCTCCGAACTGATGCGCTGGACCCTGAAACGCGCATTCCCCGATCTCAACGAACACTACTCGTCATTCCGTGCGATCCACGCCCCGCTCGCCCGCCAACTGACCGGCTTCCGACTCGCCAGGCCGTATATCGACGGCATGCTTTCATGGATGACATCGTCGGCGAAAACCGTCGAAGTGACCCATGGCGAGCGCCATCATGGCGAGAGCGCCTATACGTGGCGCAAGCTGATATCGCATGCGTTCAATATTTTTGTCAGCTTTTCGCAATTGCCGCTGCGCATTGCCAGCTACGGTGGCGCAGCGCTTGCCCTGGTCAGTTTTGCCTACATGATGTTCGTCGTCTATGGCTATTTCAGCGGCAGTATCACCAACCCTGGCTATACCTCGCTAATGTCGGTCATCCTGTTTGCCTGCGGAATTCAATTGCTGATTCTTGGCGTTCTCGGCGAATACGTTGGACGACTGATGGGTGCCGCCTATCGCAAGCCGATGTATCTGGTCGAAACCCGGGCAGGTTTTGTCGACGAAAGTCAGGCCACTCCTCGGGCATGAGTCACGAACAAGAACCTCCTGACACCACGAGGTCGGCACATGTTCGGGTCATGGCGGGCGAATTCGTCCGCTTCCTCATCATGGGCGGGACGAACACGATAGTTGCCTACGCAATCTATCTCTTGCTGCTGAATTGGGTGCGTTACGAGTTTGCTTACACGATCGGCTACGCCGTCGGCATCCTCATGGCCTATGGGCTGAGCACCGTATTCGTCTTCCGCACACCCATGCGCAAGCGCTCTGCGATACGCTTTCCGATTGTTTACGTGGCCCAGTTTCTCGTCAGCCTGGTACTCTTGCGGCTGGCCGTGGAAGTCATCCACCTGCCGCAATGGATGGCACTCGGATTCGCCGTGATTCTGACAATCCCGGTGACGTTCCTGCTATC
>NZ_DASSYD010000003.1:0-7864 GCF_035703485.1 Dokdonella sp.
CGGCTGGCGGACCTTCTGGATGCCACCTGTTTCAACAAAAACAATCGGTTAGGCGACACCTGTCTGCGCGCAGCTCTTTGTTGCGCTGGCTTGAAGCACGGCCAGTGCATCTGCGCCAGCGCGCCGCGATCTGCACGCAGAAAGGCGTCGTGACGAATGCGCCACTTGATCAGCGTTGCCATAAGGCACGCTGATCAAGTGGCCCAACCGTCATGGCATTCAGAAGGTTCGCCGGTCGTGCTGCGTGGCGAAGTGAAGGCTGGTTGCCTTGAGATCACACACCGAAACGGGCGCGATACTCCTCCAGACGAGTGCGCTCGCCGGCTAGAGCCTCATGTTCCCCGGCATAGGCCAGCAGCTCGCCGAGGCCCACAATGGAGACTACAGGAATGCCAAATTCGGCAGTCACTTCCTGGGCCGCGGAGCGAGCGCCTGTGCCACGTTCTTCCCGGTCCAAAGCAATCAATACTCCCGCCGGTGTTGCCGCCTGGCTTTGGATGAGCTTGAGCGATTCCCGAATGGCAGTTCCTGCCGTGATCACGTCGTCGACAATCAGGATGCGACCGGCCAACGGTGCGCCGACCAGATTGCCGCCCTCGCCATGGGTCTTGGCCTCCTTGCGGTTGTAGGCGTATCCGCAGTCGATGCCATGCCTTTCCGCCAGCGCCGCGGCGGTCAGGGCGGCGAGAGCGATACCCTTGTAGGCAGGCCCGAAAACCAGATCGAACGACAGGCCTGCATTGGCAGCGGCAGCGGCATAGCACTTTCCCAGCGCGCTCAAGGCAGCACCTGAATCAAACAGCCCTGCATTGAAAAAATACGGACTGACGCGTCCCGACTTGAGCGTGAACTCGCCAAATTTGAGCACGTTCCGCGCGATGGCCAGATCGAGAAAGTCACGTTGATAAGCTTGCATGCGGATGTCAGGAGGAGTGATTTGAGACTGGATTGTGCAAGACTCGCCAGTTGCTGGAAAGCGAAGCGCAATGAGCGGCTGGCGAAATATGGGCAAACGTGCCGAGAACAAACCGAAAGTCGCGACGCTTTTCCCGCAAACCGCTACGCGTATTCTGAAGGAGCCCGTTCATGGGCGAGGCTTCTTTTGCCGTGACAGTACATTTCGCGTCTGAAGGCGCTCCTGCAGATTCGCGGCGAAATTCATTTCGCTTCTTCCTATTCCCCACTCCCCACTCCCGCATTTCATGAGAATCATCACTTTCAATGCCAACGGCATCCGCTCGGCCGCAAACAAGGGCTTTTTCGACTGGCTCAAGCAACAAAAGGCTGATGTCACCTGCATTCAGGAAACCAAGGCCCAGGAAGATCAGTTGGGCGATCCCGTATTCCGCCCGGATGGCCATCATTGCTTCTACAAGGATGCGTCAACCAAAAAGGGCTATAGCGGTGTGGCGATCTATGCCAAACGCGAGCCGGACGAGGTGCGGACGGCACTTGGCTGGGCGCCGTTTGATGACGAAGGTCGCTATATCGAGGCGCGATTCGGCAACCTCAGTGTTGTTTCGTTCTATATCCCGTCTGGTTCCTCGGGCGAATTGCGTCAGGGCTTCAAGTTCGAGGTCATGGACTGGCTCAAGCCCATTCTCGATGAATGGATGAGCAGCGGCAGGGACTACGTCCTTTGCGGTGACTGGAACATCGTGCGCAGCGCACTCGACATCAAGAACTGGAAATCCAACCAGAAGAATTCCGGTTGTCTGCCGCCCGAGCGCGACTGGCTCAATGGCCTTTGCGGCCCGGCCAATGAAGAGTCGGGTGGCTGGGTTGATGCCTACCGCCTTCTGCATCCACAGGGTGAGGATTACACCTGGTGGAGTAATCGCGGCGCTGCGCGGGCCAACGATGTCGGCTGGCGCCTCGATTACCAGCTCACCACCCCAGCACTCGGGAAACGACTCAAGGCTTGCGCCATCGAGCGAGAACTGCGGTTTTCGGACCATGCACCATTCATCGTGGACTATCGCCAATGAGCGAAGCGAGTGGTGAGGTGGTGCGGGGTTGGCGTGGCGCGCTGCAGGCGTTCGGAACACGCTCGGCGCTCACCTTGTTCTTCTTCGGCTTTGGCTGTGGCTTGCCGTTCTTTCTGGTCGGCAATACCCTGGCAATCTGGTTGCGTGATGCGGGTTGGGAGCTGGGTCCGATCGGACTGGTCAGCTACCTCACGTTTTTCTACGTGTTCAAATTCATGTGGGCGCCCCTGCTCGATTCCCGCAGCCTGCCCGGCTTCGGTCGTCTCGGTCGCCGCCGCGGCTGGTTGTTGGCCGCGCAGCTTTCAATTGCGGCGGGACTCGCCGCGCTGGCACTGACTGGCCCGGTCAGCTCGGTACCGCTGTTTCTCGCCCTGGCCGGTTTCACCGCCCTGGCCGGCGCGACCCAGGACACCATGGTCGACGCCTATCGCGTCGAGATTGCGCCGATCGAGATGCAAGGTGCGCTGGCCGCGACCTATACGCTGGGCTATCGCATCGGATTGCAGTTGTGTGGCGGCGCACTGGTTTTGTATCTGGCGGATTTCGCCGGTTGGCGTATCGGCTATCTGGCCATGGCGGGATTCGCCTTGATCCCGGCACTGGCGACCCTGCTTTCACCAGAGCCGCCGCCCGGCGAGGGTTTCGACAAGGCCGCCAGACCGAGCTTTGTTGACGCCTACGTCAAGCCGTTTGCGGAGTTCTTTCGTCGCCATGGCTGGGTCCTGGGACTTGTCTTGCTGGCCTTCGTCGGCTTGTTCAAGTTGCCCGACCAGATGCTCAGCATTGCCGGGCCTTTCTATCTGGACACCGGATTCACCAAGAGTGATATCGCCACGGTGTCCAAGTTGTATGGCGTCTGGATGGGTATCGGTGGTGCGTTTCTTGGTGGCATGGTTGTCGCCGCGATTGGTGTGCGCAAGTCGCTGCTGATCGCGGCGATTGCAGTCGCGGTTTCCAACCTGCTGTTTATCTTGATGTCGATGTATCCGGGTCAGTTGTGGACGTTTGTCGCGACGATTTCAGGCGACAACTTGTCCCAGGGTTTTGCCGGAACCGTGCTGGTCTCGTTCCTCGCCTCACTGGTCGACAAGCGTTACACGGCGACTCAATACGCGTTGCTGTCGTCGTTGGCCAATTTGCCAGGAAAACTGATTGGCGGCTTTTCGGGATTCATCGTGGAGGCATCCAGCTACACCACGTTCTTTGTTATCAGCAGCGTATCGGTGATTCCGACCTTGTTGCTTCTGGCCTGGTTGTGGAATCGAATTGTCGTGGACACACAAACCGACGCAAGAGGAGCAAATCGTTGAGACGCTTCACGCTGAAAAATCGCGACAAAGTTGCGACAATCGCGAAGCTGCGACAACGACTTCCGGATCCATGCGCGAGCTAGTAGTCAAAAACATTGACGATGCGACGTACCAGCGCATGCTGGAAGTCGCCGATCAGCGTGGTTGGTCGATCGAGGGACTGGCCTTGCGCGCAATCCGCTACGCCATGGGTCTGAGCAGCGAAAGCCTCGCCGGTGAGGACCGGCAGGATATTGCGAACATGCGTGGGGTCTGGAATCAGACCGAAAATCAGGCGTTCCGCGAGGCCATGGAAGCCTTTCTTCAAGTTGAATCCGGGCCGACGTTCGAGTCTGATGATGTGCCCAGGAAGCCGGAGCCGGACTCCTGACAGACTCTTGAACGAGCGCGCGACAAAGCGAATATCAACAGCCGATCAAGATCGTGCCGATCAAGCATTTGCCATGTGAATCGCGCCAAGAATGCGTGGACCACGCGCGCCGGTAACGCCGGGCAGGTTGCCAGGCTGATGGGTGAGGCGCTGTCTGGCCAACCAGGCGAACAGGCAGGCTTCGACAAAATCCGGATCGACGCCGACACCGGCGGTGCTGATCAGTTGCACCGGCTGCAACGCCTTGGAGAGGGCAGCCATCAAGGCCGTATTGTGGACGCCTCCACCACAGGCGAGGACGAGGCGCGCGGACCCTGCGGCTGCCTTCAAAGCATCGGCGATGCTGCGGCTGGTAAGTGCCAGCAAGGTGGCCTGAACATCATTCGAGCTGATCCGGCGATGCGCCAGATGTGCGTCGAGCCAATCCAGATTGAAGGTCTCCCGCCCGGTGCTCTTGGGCGCTGGCAACTTGAAGTAGGCGTCGTCGAGCATGTCGCTCAGCAGATCGGCATTGATGCTCCCGGAGCTCGCCCAGGCGCCGTCGATATCGCACGGAGTGCCTTGGTGACGGACGTTCCACGCATCGAGCAGGCAATTGGCCGGGCCCGTATCAAAGCCGAGAATCTTCTGATCAGTATCGAGCAGACTCAGATTGGCAATGCCGCCCAGATTGAGTACCGCGCAAGGAGCGTGCTTGGCGAACGCCGCGGCGTGAAATGCCGGCGCAAGTGGTGCGCCCTGACCCCCGGCGGCGACATCGGCTCGACGGAAATCGGCAACGGTGCAGATACCGGTTCTTTCAGCGATTACCGTTGCGTCGCCAATTTGCAGCGAGAACGGGCACTCGGCATCGGGTCGGTGGCGAACGGTCTGGCCGTGCGAGCCGATCGCGGTTATCGCGGCGGCGGAAACACCAGCATCCGCAAGCAGGCTGAGTGCGGCGTCGGCAAAGCAGCGGCCAACGGCGACGTCGATCGCACCGAACTCATCCAGGGAAATACGGGCGTCGGCCGCGGTCAGGGCGAGAAGACGTTCGCGGATCGGTGCCGGGTAGGCCAGAGTCTTGCTGGCGAGAACTTGAAGTTCAGGTTCGAAGCGAACCAGCGCTGCGTCAATGCCGTCGGCGCTGGTGCCCGAGATCAAGCCAAGGAACAGTGCCGCCATGAGTTTGGCGTCAGTCCTTGCGCGCCAGATGCATCGATTCAACCATTTTGAGGCGGGCAATCAGCACCGATGAGTCCTTGTTGAAACGTGCGAGCTCGGTCGCGGGCAGGGGCTCTTCCTTGGGCAGGGTGACCGATAGCGGGTCGCGATGCTTGCCATTGACGCGGAATTCGTAGTGCAGATGAGGCCCGGTGGCGAGTCCGGTCATGCCGACATAGCCGATGACCTGACCTTGGCTGACACGTTGTCCAACCCGCTCAGCGGCGAAACGCGACATATGGCCATACAGCGTTGTGAACTTTCCGGGATGTTGCAGGATGACCACATTGCCGTAGCCGCGCTGTTTGCCGCGAAAGATGACCTTGCCCGCGCCAGCCGCATGGATTGGCGTGCCTCTCGGGGCAGCGTAGTCGACGCCACGATGGGCGCGCATCTTGCCAAGGATCGGATGCATGCGGCCGACCGAGAACTTCGACGAGATTCGTGTGAATTCGACCGGTGTGCGCAGGAAGGCCTTGCGCAACGGTCGTCCATCTTCCGTGTAAAAGAGCGTTTCACCCTTGGCGTTGGTGAAGCGAATCGCAGTAAAACGCTTGCCCTGGTTGATGAATGTCGCAGCGATGATGTCACCGCCGCGCAGACGCTCACCATCCCGGTAAACCTGATCGTAAATCACGCTGAAACTGTCGCCGCGGCGCAAATCCTGTGCGAAATCGATGTCATAGCCGAATGCCTTGGCCAGGCGAAGTGTCATCAAGTCGCTCATGCCGGCTTGATCACCGGCCTCGAACAGCGAACTGTTGATGACGCCGTGGGCCATTTCCACCCGGCGCTCCAGGGCGCGATCCTGAACTGTCTCGGTGACTTCCTCAGGGGTGAAGTGCAGCGTCACGCGGGCCGCGTCACCACGATCAAATCGCAACGCAAGCAAGTTGCCGGAAGCGTCGATATCGAAGGCGAATTCGTTTCCGGGCCGGATGCGACGCAATGCGGTGGCATCCGACTGTGCATCCAGCGCGCGCTGGAGGTCGGAAGGCGCCAAACCCTGATCACGGAAGATGTCGGATAATGACTGGCCCGGCTTGACCACGGCAATTGTCCAGTTCGGCTCGTTGCCGCTATCGGCGGCCAGACTGGCAATGGCTGCGTCAGCGCTGGCGCCTGCTGGCAGTGGAGGCAGCGGTAGATGCAGGGTCGTCAATGCCGAGCTGGCCGGATCGCTGCGCGTGGCGCTGGCGAAGGTCGGCATGACAACACCGACGAGTACGGTCATCAATACGGCGGCACCACCGAGGATCCAGTGTTCACGTCGCCACGAGACCGGAGCAGCTGCAACATTGCGCAGAAACGTCCAAGTCTGGTTTTTCAGGTAGAACTTCAGATGCTGGCGACGCGCAGGTTGCCGCAGGGAAAGTCCCCCGGTGACGCGATTTTCATTATCGGGAGGCAGATTAGTTTCGCTCACAATCGCGTTCCGGGTACTGGCCGCGTACCATAACGGCCCCTCGCAAGCGCCGTCAATGTCAATAGTGGCACGGGGTTACAAAACATTTCTCGATTAACGAACACTTAACCGAACATTTACTTCTGCGCCTCGAAAACCCATTTTTCCTGGCCGCTCGACCCGGATGAGCAGAGCAATTCATGAGCGAAATACAAGCCGCACTCGATTTGATTGGACGTGGTGCCGAGGAGATCATCAAAACCGAGGAGCTTGAGACCCGCCTCAAGCTCGGTCGACCGTTGCGAATCAAGGCCGGATTCGACCCAACCGCGCCGGATCTGCATATCGGCCATACGGTGCTGCTCAACAAGATGCGTCAGTTTCAGGATCTTGGTCACCAGGTCATCTTCCTGATCGGCGACTTCACCGGAATGATCGGCGATCCGACTGGCAAGAACGCAACGCGCAAGCCGCTGACGCGCGAAGATGTGGAAGCCAATGCAGTGACCTACACCGATCAGGTGTTCAAAGTGCTTGATCGCGAACGTACGGAAGTCAGGTTCAATTCCGAATGGTTTGGTGCGATGGGTGCGGCTGACATGATCAAGCTCGCCGGCCAGCACACGGTCGCGCGGATGCTCGAGCGCGATGACTTTTCAAAGCGCTATTCCGCTCAGCAACCCATTTCGATCCATGAGTTCCTGTATCCGCTGGTTCAAGGCTATGACTCGGTGGCCCTCAAGTCTGACGTCGAGCTGGGCGGTACCGACCAGAAGTTCAATCTGCTGATGGGGCGCGGGCTGCAGGAGCACTTCGGGCAGGCGCCACAGATTGTTTTGACCATGCCGTTGCTGGAAGGATTGGACGGCGTCAACAAGATGTCGAAATCGCTGGGCAACTACATCGGTATCAACGAGCCCGCCATCGATATTGTTACCAAGACCCTGAAAATCGGTGACGAACTCCTGTGGCGCTGGATCGAACTGCTCAGCTTCGAGATCTCGCTGACCGAAGTCGAGGTCCTGAAGCGCGATATCGCATCCGGCCAGCTCAACCCTCGCGACCTCAAGTTGCGCCTGGCTCGTGAGCTGGCGACCCGATTCCACGATGCAGACGCCGCAGAGCAAGCCATTGCCGGCTGGAACGCGGTGGTTCGTGGTCAGGGTGATACCAACCAGTTGCCCCTCAATGAGGTGGTGGTGCCGGCTGAGGGCTTGCGCCTGGCAGCATTGCTGACAGCGGTCGGATTGACCGCGAGCAACTCCGAAGCCAACCGCAAGCTCAAGGAAAATGCCGTACGCATTGATACCGAAGTCGTAGTCGATGCCCAGCGCGTCTTCACTGCGGGGTTTGAGGGTGTCTTGCAGGTGGGCAAGCGCAACTTTTCGCGAGTTCGCTTGATTGCCGGATGAGGTGATTGCGCAGCAGCGCTGCGGCAAAAGAGCCGCAGCGCAAAAAAAATCATCAAACCCCCTTCCGTAAATGCTGCAGTGCGGTTAGGATGCGCGCCCCCTGAGGAGCGGCTTGCTGGAAGAGCGGCGGCAGGGGGCCGGCAGAATCGATCGCGGAGAGTCACGAAAGAGCGCGA
>NZ_DASSYD010000019.1:0-13277 GCF_035703485.1 Dokdonella sp.
TGGTAGCCGTTGTCGTCGCCCGCAAAGCCGGTGATATAAGTCGTATCACTACCGTCACCGGTGTAGGCGATCAGGCGCACCGTTATGAAGTTGTTCGGCGATCCGTCGTTGTAGTAATAGACGCGTATGCCTGTGACTTCAGCTGCGTCCGGCAACGTCAGGTCCGTGGTCAAGGTGGCATAGGAGGCTGAACACCCATAACCGGAATTGCTCACGCTTTGTGTACCGGTAAGCGGTGTGAATGCATTCCCGCTGATGAACAAGAATGTTCCGACCACGCCGTTCGGCGCGTCGCTGTCGCCTGACGCCAGGTCGGGTCCGGGGGCGTTGTAGTAGTTGTGGTTGTACGCCGGCGGAACGGCGTCTGAACTGCCTTCATTCGCATACGCAGGCAGGCAGGCAGCTCCCAGCGCCACGGCGAATGAAATACCAAGCCATTTTCTGACCATGTTGTTCTCCCTCTGAGAGCAAGCACAAACCGAAAGCCGCCATGCCAGTGGTTCCGACAGGCGATTCAGCCGTATAGGGAGACATACGAGGTTGGGTGGGCAACCGTGCCAATTGGTTTTTTGCTGCCGCTACCGTCGCTGTGGTGACCGAAAATTTCGCTGAGGGGAGCGACACGCGTGGATTTGGGTCTGCTGGCAAATGAGGTATCGGTGTTTGGCACTTGTCTGGTTTTTGGTCACTACCTCTCGTCGGCCCTGCCTTTCGACCCACCTGGGACAGACTTGGCAGCGCCGACTCCTCGAATCATGTTTATCTCTACGCCGCTTCGCTGCGTAAAGATCACCATAAATCGAGAAGTTGAGAACAGGCCTCAGCGCAAGCGCCAGTGCCGAAGCCCGGCATAAATCACAACCAACACCAGCAAGGCGATCAGAATAGCCGTCCATTCGGCACGCGAAAGCGTGGCGATGATGGCGATCATGGCGAGTGCCGATATTGCCGGAATCAAGGGTCCTCCGGGCAACACGAATGGTTTGCCGCCAGCGCGCAGATCGCGCTTCTGGACAAACCAGGTGGCCAGGCTGACACCAAGGTAGATCAGACAGTTGGCACCGCCGGATATCAGCGCCAGTGCCTCGAAGTTGCCAAGCATGGCCAGACTGAAACCGACCACGCCATGAGTGACGATGGCCAGCAGCGGTACTCGATACGATGCCGTGACCCGGCCATACGCCGAGGGCAGATAGCCGTCGCGGCCGAGCGCGTAGAGCAGTCGCGATGAAGCGAGCAGATTGCCCATCATGAAGCCGCCCATCGACACGCCGGCGGTGATCAACAACAAGACCAATCCGGGCGTCCACAGGGTGCCCGCAGCCTCGGCCAGCGGCACCGTGCTGGTCGCCAGGGCCGGACCAAGAATGCCCTGGGTGACGATCTGGATACCCATGTAGAGCAGCACCACGACAAGGATCGCCGCGAGGGTCGCGCGCGGCACGCTATGCGAGGCATCACGCAACTCGCCCGAGGGAATCAGCGCGGTTTCCATGCCCGAATAGGCAAACATGACCAGCACCATCGAGGCACCGAGGGTCGGCCAGGATGGGATCGTGATCCAGTTGATCTGGCTCCAGTCGACAAAGAACAGGCCAACACCGGCAAGCAGAAACAATGGCGTCAGCTTCAGCGCCGCAAGCGCGTTGATCGCGCGCGTGCCCATTTTTACGCCGAACGCGTTGAGTGCGATCAAAATCGAATACAGCACAACCATGAACACCGCTCGCCCGAGCGGCTGATCGGTTTGCGGCCAGGCGCGCGCGACCTGCAGAAAGAGCGCGGAAGCGACTGCGCCACTGGAGGCGACATTGCAGATCCACATCAAGGCGCCGGCGACAAAACCCGGGAACGGGCCAAAGGCGGCACCGACATAGGTGTAAGGACCGCCCGTGGTCGCCGCGCGACTGCCGATGGCAGCGAAACACAAGGCGATCGGCACGATGGCGAGTGCGCCGGCCAGGAACGCAATCGGTGCAGCCGAACCCATGCGCGTAAACAACAGGGCCGGCAGCAGGAAGATGCCCGAGCCGACGATGATGTTGATGATTGCCGCTGCCAGCGAAACGCCGCCGACTGCGCGGACAAGGGCCGATTCACCTTCGAGAGTTGCCGCGACCGGCGGTTGGGTGGACGTCGAGGTCATGGCTTGCGGTTCCGGGAAGGTGGCGAAAGGCGCAAGCGTGCCACAGTTGTGCAGGATCGAAGCAACCGTTGTTGAATCGGCACTTGAACAGCATGACTCTGGCGCAGTCGTTCCTGCTCCGCCCCGGGGAGAATGGAATTGCAAATCCGTCCGACCAATCGGCAAAGTCAAAATAGCTTCTGGCAGCTGAGGTTCGGGGCTAATCAGGAAGGGATTTCAGGTGCTTGCGCAGGGCAAGCACGGAACTGGCATCGCTGGTCGCACCGAGCTCGATCAAGGCGTCGAGCGCTTTTGAATAGTGCTCGCGTGCCTGCACGGGGTTGCCGTTGCGCTCTTCGTGTTCGGCGATCGCGTACTCGATTCGCCACAACTGCGAATGGCGAGCCTTTTCGTCCGCTTGCGCGAACTCGCGGGCGTGATCGAATGCCGCGATCGCGTTCTGCGCATGCCCTTGCAAGGATTCCAGCGTGCCGAGCAGGGTCTGGCGTCGCAGGCTCCACGAGTTCGGCAATTCCAGGGACTCGGATTCAACCAATGACTCCGCTTCGTCGAAGCGAAGTTGTGCCTCGTCAGTACGGCCAAGGTCAAGCGCGATCTGGGTGCCAACCAGCAAAAATTTGTAGGTGCTTCGAGCATTGGTCGACGGTCGTGCAATCTCGCGTGCCTGCAACCACTCCTTGTCAGCGTGCGGATCCGCGCTCGCGTCCGCTCGGGCTGTTGCCGTATTCTGAAGCGCGAGGCCAGTGCGACGATCGGCAGGGCCAAACTGTTCGCTGGCGATCGCATAAGCCTGTTCGATCAAGGGCAGCGCGCGCGCAGAATCGCCGAGATCGCGCAGCAGAACACCGCGGTTGTTCAACAGCGCAGCGAACGCGGCCGAATGCTCGTCACCAAGATGGCGGTAGATCTGCTCGGCCAGCTGGTAGGCCACGTTGGCCTCGGTCAATCGATTGACGCTGCGCAAGATACTGCCGAAGTTGTTGTGGGCGCGCGCGCGCATGCGCGTCCAGCCTGGATAAAGTCGATCGGCAAGCGCGGCCGCGCGACTCTGGTGCACGAAGGCTTGCTCGCTCTTGCCAACGCGCTCAAATGAGCTGCCTAGCATTTCTTCAAGCTGGAAGTCCGTTGCCGGCGCCATTGCCTGCCGGGAAAGCTGCGTCTGTGCCTCAATGACGATCGCGAGCTTCTTTTCGGGGTCGGCGGCCAGGCTTGCCTGGCTCAATAGCAGCTCGCCACGCTGAGTCGATGTATAAGACGAATCTTTGCTATCGAGTTCCGCAGCAAGCCGGCTGAATGCCTCGTCCGTACGACCACTGTTCTGCATGGCGTAGGTCCAGCCGGTCAGCACGGAAACCCGAAATTCCGGATCGTTGGAATGAAGTTCCAATGCCTCATCGAACAGTTTGACGGCTTTTGTGGAATCACCTTCGGCATTGGCCAGGGTGGCCCGGTCGAGACGAACCTGGGCCAGCAAGCGGGCTTCACCGCTGCGCTCGGCGCTCTGCGACGCCGCATCGAGGAGTGCATGGGCTTGCGCGTATTTTCCGAGTGTCGTATCGATATGACCGAGCAGCGCGGCCATCTCGGCGTGCAGCTCGGGACGTTCCGCGAACTCGGGCAGGCGCGCCGCGCCGAGCTCGACCAGGGCCGAGACGCGCAGATCGTCACCGCCGGTCTGTTCGCGGTTGCCGGCCTCGAACAGGGAGAACAGAAACGCCCGCGTGGCTTCCGCGCGCTCGGACTGGCGCATCGCTTCGCGCGCTTGCAGGGCGGCTTGATGCGCCTGCCATTGGGTGGCAATGAGGCCGGCTATGAGCACGACCAGCACGGCTGACGCGGCGGCGACCCAACCACGGCGGCGACGCAGGAATGAACGAAGACGGTAGCCGGCGCTGTCCGGTGTAGCGCGTACGGCGTAGCCCGCCAGCAGGCGATGCAGATCTTCGCCCATGGCACGCGCATCGGGATAGCGCCGCTCGGGCTCGACACGTGTGGCCATGCCGATGATGTTGACCAGATCGGAAGGTAGCGCCGCGCAATCTGCGCAGAGTCCACGCAGGATCACGCCAAGCGCGTAGACATCGGTCGCCGTGGTGATCGCAGCGCCATCGATCTGTTCCGGGGCGGCATAGTGGGGCGTCATCGCGCGCAGTCCGGTGCGGGTCACAGCGTCGTCGGTATCGAGCAGTTTGGCGATACCGAAATCGAGCAACACCGGAACGCCCTCATCGCTGACCAGAATATTGGCCGGCTTCAGATCGCGATGCACAAGCAGGTTCTGATGCGCATGGGCGACCGCATCGCAAATCTGTTCGATGAGGTGCACGCGATCGCGCCAGGGCAAATTCTGTTCATCGCAATAGTGATCCAGCTCGCGACCGACAATCAGTGGCATGACCAGGAACGGCGACCCATCCTCGTTGACACCACCGTCGATCAGGGTTGCGATATGCGGATGACGCAAGCGCGCGAGAACCTGGCGCTCTTGCTCGAATCGGCCGACGCCCTGCGCGCCGAGTGCGGCCAGTCCGAGCAATTTGACTGCGGCGACCTGTTCGAAATTGACATCACAACGACGTGCCTTGTAGACCACCGACATGCCGCCGCGGCCGATCTCCTCAATCAGTTTCCAGTCGCCGATGCGGCGCCCGGCCAGGTTGTTGAGCGGAGCGGCCGGTCTCTCGACGACTTCAACATGCTCAAGCGCGGACGGCAGCCCGCTGGTGCTGGCCTGCTCGGCGATCAATCGCTCCAGCGCCGCCCACGTGGCCGACGACATGGTCTGCTGCTTCAGCCATTCGGCTCGTTGTGCCTGGGGCTGATCCAGCCACTCGCCGAACAGGCGATCAGCGGCGCGCCAGGCTTCAAGGCGTTCAGAGTCCATCGGAACTCAGGCGCACTTGCAGCAGCGAGCGGGCACGCTCCCAATCGCGTGCAACCGTACGCAACGAGACGCCACGCAATTCGGCGATGGCCGGCATCGAAAGCCCAGCGAAATAGCGCAACTCGACCAGCTCGCGGAGCTCGGGGTTGATGCGATCCAGATCATCAAGGGCGAGATCGAGATCGGGCAGTCGAACGGCAGGCGCTTCAGCGTCGCCTTGACCGAGGGTGACTTGCTCAAGTCCTGCGCCGCGCTTGTCGGCGTTGGCGCTGCGAGCGTTGTCAACGAGGATCTGGCGCATGGCCAGCGCCGCGCAGGTGAAGAAGTGGCGACGGTTGGTCAACGACAAGCTGTCCGCACCGGAAAGCTTGAGAAAGGCCTCGTGGACCAGCGCGGTCGCGCCGAGCGTGTCGCCGGAACCAAGTTGACCGACGCGCGCACGGGCAATGCGTTTGAGATCGGCGTACAGGCGCTCGAACACAGGGGCGAGATCCGGTACCTCGCGGCCCTCCTGTGCTCTCAAAAGTTCGGTAATCTCGGCCATTGCTGTCTCTCGCCTGCCTGAACACATTCTATTGCAATTGACTGACACGGTTTTCCGCGCGACTTCATGCGGCAGAAATGCGCTCGCGTATGCGTTCGACTCGGTCGGAAGGAGTTGGTCGAAACCGTGTTGTGACATGTGACACTCACGCGCAACCGCGAGCAGACGGATGATGTGATTCTTCGCGGATGGAGGAATGCGGCATGCACTCAATCGGGATCGCCGTGATTGCGGCATTGATGATGTCCTGCCCCCTGCGGGCTTCAGCAGATACGGAGTTGCTGACGAGCCAACGCGCGGACGAGCTTCGCGCAGCCGATCAGGCCTTTGGCACGGCCAGCGCAAAGCTTGAAGGACGTGCCGGTTTGAAGGCCGCTTTCGCGAAAGATGTGATCATGCCGGTGCCAGGAAAAAGCTTCGCCAATGGCAGGGAGGAAGTGCTCTCCGCGCTCAAGGCGAATTCCGGGATCGACGCCGCGCATATCGAATGGGCACCTGTCCGCGTCGGCATTTCGGCGGATGCCAGTCAGGGCTTCTCGTTTGGCTTCATGGATCAGCATCAGGCGGATGGCACGAGCCTTGGCTTCAAATACCTGGCCTACTGGCAGCATCAGGGCAATGCCTGGAAGATCGTCGCGTGGAAGCGCGTCAAGCGTGCATACGGAAAAATCGACCGGCGAGCAATGCCTGCACTATTGCCCGGAAGCTTTCCGGCACAAGCCACGCCGCCAGCGCTTGAGGCGGCCGAGCAGGCTTTCTCCGACGAGGCGCAGACGCTCGGACTCGGCCCCGCATTCGCAAAATTCGGCTCGGCTGAATCGATGAATCTGGGTGGCTCGGGCAACGCTGGATTCGTCTTCGGTGCCAAGGCCATCGCGCAACTCGTCAGTGCAGGACAAGCCGATGGCGGCAGCACGCTGAACTGGTCCGCCGATCGCGTCATCGTCGCCGCCAGTGGCGACCTCGGTATCAGCATCGGCCGAATCCGCTTCAACGCTCCAGTTGCTGATGGCAGTGATCGACGGCCCATACCTTTTTTCACGATCTGGCGGCGCGCAGCGGCCGATCAGCCCTGGCGCTACGTTGCCGAGTGAATGAGCAAGGCCTGGCGGCGTCTCGCTGGCAGATTCGGCACAGTTCCTGCATGACGAACCGCTACGGCCGCGATCCGGGTATTCAGGGTGATTGACTGAAAGCCGGGCATACTCGACCTGCCTTCGTCCCGAACCTTGATCGACACGATGCGCCTGCTGCTCTTCCTTGCCCTGATCATTGGTTCCCTGACCGCTACCGCCGCTGACCCGGCGGCGCGACCACTTGATGTTTCTGACGAAGGTGCGCCGACATTCACCGTCTTCTCATCACGCGAAGGCCTTTCCGATGAGATCTGGAGCACGGTCGGTTTCGACAATCGGGGTTTCGTCTGGGCCGGCTCGGCATCGGGATTGGCGCGTTTCGATGGCTATCGCTGGACGGCCTGGCCGCTTGAGCAGGCGCACAGTCTGGTGCGCGATATGCAAACTGATGCGAACGGTGTTCTGTGGGCGATTTTCGAGCGCGAAGGCCTGGCCCGCTATGACGGCAAGTCGTGGTCGATAGTTCCGGAAAGCAACGTCTTCCATCAACGCTTCTCCAACACTCATCGCAGCGACGGCAGCCCCGAATACTGGGTTGGTGATGACAATGGGTTGTTGCGACTGGATGGCAATAGGTGGGTGAAGGATGCGAGTACTCCCCTCAGACACCTTGGCCCGCTGGTCGGCATCGAACAAACCGAAACGCTCTACGGCAAACCGCGCCAATGGCTGGCCTCTACCGTTGATGGCATCTGGTATCGCGAGATTGGCAATCCGAACGCTTGGAAACGCTTCGATGCACCGGGTTTCGATGTCCTGCATGTAACCAACATCAAACGCAGCCACGATGGCGACGCCGAAGAATTGTGGGTGCTGACCTACGGTGACGGCTTGTACCGGATTCGCAACGACGGCATCCAGGTTTGGCGTTCGGCCAAAGGCGAATTGCCGAGTGAAGCGATCTACTCGGCGCTGGCCACGTATTCGGCGCAAGGCGAGCGCACTCTGTGGATGGCTTCACGGGCCGGCCTGCTGCGCTTTCGCAACGAAAGGATCTCAGCTTTCGATCGTCGCAACGGTTTACCGTCAGACGCGGTTCGCGGAATCAAGCTGCAGCAGAATGCCGATGGCACCGAATTGCTCTGGCTGGCGACTGAAGGCGGAATCGCACGGACTGCCTTGACCAACAGCCAATGGCAGACGGTATCTCTGCTCGGATCGCGCGAAAACGGCATCTTTGCGGTGATGCTGGAGCCAGATGACACCGGCAGCGAGCGACTCTGGGTCGGAAGTCCTGAAGATGGACTGGCCGTGCTCGCAGACGGCAAATGGCGTTACTTCACGCGCGCCAATGGCACGTTGCCGGCAAAAGGTGTGCGCCAGATCTGGCGGCTAGCCGACAGCACCGGCAAGCCGCAGCGCCTGATCAGTCTCGTCGATGGACAGTTGCTGCGCATCGACGATGCATTCAACTTCATTCCGATCGAGACACCGTGGCGGCATGCCGGCAATGAAATGGCCACCTATGCACTGTCCAGGCAACAGGGTGATCGGTTTGAAACCTGGTTTGCCAGCATGCACAGCGGTGTCTATCGATGGGCCGGCGGGCGCTGGACCCAGTTTCTGGCCGATGGCGCAAAGCAGCCGTGGTCGGTCATTGGTCTGGCGGAACAGATCGATGCCGACGGACGTTCCTGGTTGTGGGCAGCCAGCGATCAGGGCATTGCCGTCTACAACGGCCTGCAGTGGAAACTGATTCAGGGATTGCCGGCCGACAGTTTTCGCGGCGTGACGATGATTCAGCACGCATCACGGCCGACCTTGTGGGCGGCAAGCGCGCGCAACGGCATCCTTCGCCTTGATGTATCGGATCCGGTGCATCCGATCATGATCAGCAACAACGATGTGCCGCCGCCACCGGACCCAACCGTCTACTCGATCAGTGAGGACAGCCAGGGGCGCCTCTACGTCTGTACCAACAATGGCGTGCAGCAACTGACACCGGGCAAGGATCCACACTATACCGAGCGTGTCTTTCGTCGCCGTGACGGGCTTGTTCACGACGAGTGCAATACCAACGCCCAGTTCGTTGACAGGCATGATCGCTATTGGGTTGGCACGCTTGGCGGTCTCAGCGTCTACGACCCGACGATCAAGACGAGCACGCGAGAGCCGCAGGCCAAACCGTTGCGCTTCACCGAATTTCTGAGTGATGGCAAAAGCATCAAACTCGACAGTACGGAGAGCAATCTGCTACCTGCCGGCACACAGAATCTGAGCATCGGTTTTTCCGTTCTTTCCGGGCTACGTGAACAGGAGTCGAGCTATCGCAGCCAATTGCTCGGACTGGAAACAGAACCCGGCAGCTGGACCACGGAACACCACCGTCGTTTCAGCCGTCTGCCGTCGGGCACCTACGAACTCAAGGTCGAAGGTCGTGACTACACCGGCACCGCCAGTGAGCCGATCTCATTGCGATTCAAGGTCGATGCGCTGTGGTGGGAACAGTCGCGGATGCAGATTCTGATCGGCCTGCTGGCTCTGTGCGTGGCGGCGGGTCTTGTCCTTCTCTACAACCGCAATCTGCGTCTTCGTCAGCGTCATCTGAAGCGGGAAGTGGCACGCCGCACTTCGGAAATTCGCGCCGCCAATCAACGCCTGACCGAGCTCTCCTACCAGGATCCACTGACCGGCGTGGCCAATCGCCGACGCCTGATGGAAGTCATCAATTCGACGATCGAACGAGCACTGAAACGATCACTGCCGATTGGCCTGATTGTTATCGATGTCGATCATTTCAAGGCATACAACGATCAACACGGCCATCCTTCCGGCGATGTCGCCTTGCGCGCCGTCGCCCAGACTCTGAAAAGCGCGATGCGCGAACAGGATCTGGTCGCGCGTTTCGGTGGCGAGGAATTCGCCTGTCTGCTGATTGATGCGGACAGCGAGCTGGTTGCACGCTGTGCCGAGCGCATGCGCGCGCTGGTTGAAGCCTTGCCTCCGCGCGTGCTTGGCAACAACACCCGGACGATCACCATCAGCGCCGGCATGCTGAGCCGGGTGCCGAACCCGGGCGACAGCGCCGCCGACCTTTTGCGCGAAGCCGATGCGGCCCTCTACAGAGCCAAGCACCAGGGCCGCAACCGCGTTTGTCGCGTCTGAGAAGTCCGCCCGCTATTTCAACCAGGGCTCGTGAAGCGTACAGCCGTTGCGCGAACGTCAATCAGCGGCACCCTTGGGCTTGCCGGCCAACTCCTTGATCAGGACATACCAGTAGCCGAGATCGTTGTAGAACGACGCCACCGGAATGCGCTCGTTCAGACCATGGGCAAAGCTGTCGCTGTTCTTCATGAACGTGCCGTTGACGCCGTAGGTTGGAATGCCGGCGGCGCGGAAAATCGAACCATCGGTGTAGTACGGCGCTTGATCCGGAACGACGACAACTCCGGGATAGTTGGCCTGCGCGGCCTTGCCGACGGCCTGCTTGAGGTCATCGCGCGGGGGTGAGGCCAGCGCTTCGAGGGTACGATCGGCGATGCCGACTTCGACCTGGTCGCCGACCACGCCTTGCAATTCGGTCTTGATTGCCTCGATCGACGTACCCGGAAAGATGCGGCAATTGACGGTTGCCGTGGCTGTCTGTGGCAGGGCGTTTTCGGCGTGTCCAGCGTTGAGCATGGTCGCCACACAGGTCGTCCGCGTGCGGCCCACATAGGAGGGCTGTGTTGCCAGGATATCTGCCGCCGCCGTATCCGTGGGGTCGGCCGCAAAGCGAATCATCGCCTGGCCCAGTTCTCCCGGCGTTTGCGCGCCAGTTGCGGCCAGGCTGCCGCGCGTCCACTCGTTGGACTTCACCGGAAAGCGATAAGCCTGCAAGGCCCTGAGTGCGTCGGCCAGATCGTAGATTGCATTTTTCTGGCGCGGCTCGGAACTGTGCCCGCCGGGATTGTGCGCGGTGATCGAGTAGGTCGCCGAGGTCTTTTCCGCTCCTTGCAGATAGATGAATTTGGCCTTGCCGGTAGCCTCATCGAGCACGCCACCGCCACCATCACCGTTTAGGGCGAACTCGGCGTCGATCAGATCACGATGATTCTCAACCAGATCCCGCGTAGTCGCCTGGCTGGTTTCCTCATCGCCGGTAAAGACGATGATGAGATCGCGGGTGGGCACGAATCCCTCATGCTTGAGGCGCAGGAAGGTACTCACGATCACGGCGATCTGGTTCTTTATATCCGACGTTCCGCGGCCGAAAAAGTATCCGTCTTCCTCGATCAGCTTGTATGGATCACGCACCCAGTCGGACGGATTGGCCGAGACCACATCCATATGCGCCAGCAGCAGGATCGGTCGGCCGCCACTGCCATCACCGCGATAACGAACGACCAGCGACGCGGTTTCACCTACGGGAAAGATGTGTATGTCTTTGGCATCAAAACCACCTGCCTGAAGCTTGGCGGCGAGGTATTTGGCGACTTCCGGCACCTGGCCCAATCCCTCGGCACTCTTCATCGCGATCAGGTCGGCAAACATGCTGCGCGCTTGCGCACGTTCGGCGTCCGTGGCCTGCTTTGCCTGTGAGTCGGCGACCACGCCGAGCAGCAAGACTAACGCAATCAGAAGTTTCATCCGGGTCTCCTCGTGGCTTTGTCGCGGTACAGCAGGCTAACACTCTGTGGCTTCACGACACGGTTCGGCGGCGAATGAGTTCGAGCAGTTCGTCCATGGGCATCGCCTTGTGAAACAGCCAACCCTGGGCGAACTGGACGCCGTGTTCGCGCAGAAATTCGGCCTGCAACTCGGTTTCCACGCCTTCTCCGATGATTTTCAATCCGAGTGAGTCGGCGATGTAGATGATGTGCAAGGCGACCTGGCTGGTCGGCGAATCGGTGCCGACTGTATCGACGAACACCTTGTCGATCTTCAGATAATCGGTCTGCTGGGTGGTCAACTGGGAAAGATTGGAATAGCCGGTGCCGAAATCATCGATGGCAACCCGGATACCCAGCTCGCGAATACCGGCGAGTACGTGCCGCGACCGATCCGGATCACGAAAGGAATGTTCAGTCGCTTCGACAATGATATTGGAAGCCGTGATACCGCGCGTCTGCACGAGCTTGCGCAACGCATCGACGATACGTTCGGAATGAAGATCCGACGAAGCCAGATTCATGCTCACGTGACAATCCGGAAATTCACGTGACAAACGAGGCAGATCCTGAGCCAGCCGTTTGATGACATAGTCGGTGATCTGTGGAATCAGACCGCTTTCTTCGGCGACCGGAATGAACAAGTCCGGACGCATCATCGGACCATCCCGGTTGGACCAGCGCAGCAGCGCCTCGACGCCGACAATGCGTCGTGATTCGAGCTCGACGATCGGCTGGTAGTGCAGATCGAACTCGCCTCGCTTGAGGGCGGTACGAAGCGCAGTCGGCAGCGAAGCGCGCTGTCGCGCAATTTTGACGATGGCGAACGTGAGTGCTGCAGCAAGGACCAGCGCGATCGGTACGAGTACTCGCGCAAACGCCATCAATCGGGCGATCAAGTTGGCTTTCGGCACGGCAACATAGGCAGCCAGATCGAAGCGCTTCGAGCGCTCCATGCTGACCAGATAGTGACCGTCAAAGAAAACGGTCGCGTCTTTGCTGCCCAGGCGGGTGAGCCAGCGCGGATCGAAAAATCCGCGGCTGCTCAATCGCGTTCCGCTGCTGACGCCGTACACACCCAGAGAGATATCTTTTCGATTGACAAACACATCGATCAGTTCTTCTGGATGGATTCCTGCGATCGCATCGTCTTTTTGCAGTAGCAAAAAGCGATTTTTCACGTTGAAGCCGAGGCTATTCGACAAACGTACCTGGGTACCAAACGAGCTGACGTAGTCAACCGGTCCCAGCGGGATGGCGGGCTCGTGACGACCCAGCGAAGAGCATGCCAGGCGACCATTGACCACCAAACCGACGATCTGCAAATAGCTCGAATCCATATCGACATCACGCATCAATGCAATGCCGGCATTGGAACAGTCCAGTGCTTTTGTTGCGGATTGAATCCGCTCCCAGGCCGCGATGGATTGCCTGCCCGATTCATCGGCACGGCGAAGCGCTTCCGATGACATCGCGCTGGCCAGCTCGATCTCGGACTCCATGCTTTGACGATGTGCAATATATAGCGCAATCGTGATCGGCAGGATGAAGCCGATAATGGCTATCGCAAGCACCACCTTGGCCGTAAACATTCTGCGCATTTCCGCCGCTTTCCCGCGTCGAGCTATATTTCCCGCCTGAACGACAATCATGCGCCATTTGCTTCGCCAAGGCGACGAAAAGCGAGCGTCTGCTCACTAGGGCAACGCTGATCAAGTGGCCCAACCGTCATGGCATTCAGAAGGTTCGCCGGTCGTGCTGCGTGGCGAAGTGAAGGCTGGTTGCCTTGACCAGCCGCGCGGTGCGGCTGGCGGACCTTCTGGATGCCACCTGCATTAACAAAAACAATCGGTTAGGCGACACCTGTCTGCGCGCAGCTCTTTGTTGCGCTGGCTTGAAGCGACTGCATGGATGCAGGAGGTAGAGCAACGCAGGAGCAGTTGCCGACACGGCCAGTGCATCTGCGCCAGCGCGCCGC
>NZ_DASSYD010000028.1:0-11385 GCF_035703485.1 Dokdonella sp.
GACCGGGGCGTATTCGGTGGCCGTGTAGTACTCGGTGATGACGACCATGGCACCGGTCAGCACGAGGCCGACGAGGGCGCAGTAGAAGATGCTGTTCGACGAGATGCTGATGCCATTGCCGACATCCAGCCCGGCCGGGAACAGTTCGCGGGTGACGAACCAGAACGCGATTGCCGAGATCACCGCCGAGACGATGACGCCCTTGTACAGGGCATTCATGATCTTGCCGCCTTCGCTGGTCTTGACGAAGAACGTGCCGATGATCGAGGCGATGATCGAAACACCGCCAAGCACGATCGGGTAGAGGATCGCATTCGGATCGGCAGCGAACATGACGCCACCGAGCAGCATCGTCGCGATCAGGGTGACCGCGTAAGTCTCGAACAGGTCGGCGGCCATGCCGGCGCAGTCGCCGACGTTGTCACCGACGTTGTCGGCGATCACGGCTGGATTTCGCGGATCGTCTTCGGGGATACCGGCTTGGACCTTGCCGACCAGATCGGCGCCTACATCCGCACCCTTGGTGAAGATGCCGCCGCCAAGACGGGCGAAGATCGAAATCAGCGAAGAACCGAAAGCAAGGCCGATCAGCGCATGCAACGCTTCATCGGTGGAATAGCCCATCTTCGCCAGCAACACGTAGTAGCCGGCGACGCCGAGCAGGCCGAGGCCGACCACGAGCATGCCGGTAATGGCACCGCCACGGAATGCAACGGCCAATGCGGCGGCGATGCCGCTGCGCGCCGCTTCAGCCGTACGCACATTGGCGCGGACCGAAACATTCATGCCGATATATCCGGCCAGGCCGGACAGGATCGCGCCGATGGCGAAGCCGATAGCGGCCAGCCAGTTGAGGGCAAACCCGATTGCGATCAACAGAACCACGCCGACGATTGAAATCGTCATGTACTGGCGGTTGAGGTAGGCGCGCGCACCCACCTGGATCGCCGCAGCGATCTCCTGCATGCGCTCGTTGCCGGCGGGTTTGGAAAGAATCCAGCGGATCGACCAGACACCATAAAGAATGGCGAGAACCGCACAGATGATGGAAAACAGTAAGCCATGTTGCTGCAGCATTTAATCCTCCCAAGTAACGGGCAAGCAAAGGAAAGAAAGCGGAGACCCCAAAAACCGGTCGAGTATAGCCGTCCTTGGCCATGATCCTATTCTTGCAATGCAGCATTGATCGTGCATTGCCGGGAAAACGGGGGCGGTTGCCGCGTCGCCGCGCCGACCGCCCAAGTTGAGGCCGCTTTACTTGTCGTCGATACGATAGGGCGCAAGTTTCTGTTTGACCGCGACATTTTTCAGGCGCACGTACTTGGGCAAGCCATCCTTGCCGTATGGCGGCGCGTCCTCGCCACGGATCAGCGGCTCGAGATAGCGGCGTGCGGCATCGGTGATGCCGTAGCCATCGCGACTGATATAGCGCTTTGGCAGCTTTTTCTCGTGGTTGGCGACCTTGCTCAACGGTGCCGGCTCGATCTTCCAGCGATACGGCGCGTCCGAACTGCGCACGATTACCGGCATGACGGCATTCTTTCCCGCCATTGCATATTCGACACCGGCCTTGCCAACCGCATAGGCCTGCTCGACATCGGTCTTCGAGGCGATGTGCCGGGCCGAGCGTTGCAGGTAGTCGGGCAGGGCCCAGTGATATTTGTAGCCGAGCTTCTGTTTGACCAGATTGGCCAGCAGCGGGGCGACGCCACCGAGTTGGGCGTGGCCAAAGGCATCGCGTGTGCCCACTTCAGAGAGGAATTTGCCATCCTTGTTGCGCACGCCTTCGGAGACGACCACGGTGCACCAGCCGACGCGCTTGACGGTCGCCTTGACTCTGGCCAGAAAGGCTTTTTCGTCAAACGGAATTTCCGGGAACAGGATGATATGCGGTGCCTCATCGGGCGATTTGCCAGCCAGGCCTGCGGCAGCGGCAATCCAGCCGGCGTGGCGACCCATGACCTCCATGACGAAAACCTTGGTCGAGGATTCCGCCATCGAGGCGACATCGAGGCTGGCTTCAAGCACCGAAACCGCAGTGTACTTGGCCACCGAACCGAAGCCGGGACAGCAATCGGTCACGGCGAGATCGTTGTCCACGGTTTTCGGCACGCCGATCACCTTCACGTCATGGCCAAGGGCCTTGCCGATTTTCGAGATCTTGTTCGCGGTATCGGCCGAATCGTTGCCGCCGTTGTAGAGGAACCAGCGAATGTCGTGGGCGCGCAGCACCTCGATCAGGCGCTTGTACTGCGCGCGATTGTCCTCCAGCGATTTCATCTTGAAGCGGCACGAGCCGAATGCGCCGCCTGGCGTGTGGCGCAATGCCGCAATCGCGCTGGCTGATTCTTTTGAGGTGTCGATCAGCTCTTCGCGCAAGGCGCCGATGATGCCGTTGCGTGCGGCATAGACTCGAATCTTGTGTTTTCTGGCGGTTTCAATGACCGCGCAGGCGCTGGCATTGATTACGGCGGTGACGCCGCCGGACTGCGCGTAGAGCAGGTTGCCTTGCATCGGGGAGACTCCTTGTTGATCGAATGGGTCGGTGGGATTGTTTGACTGCAATGGCTTCAGCAGATAGCTTTATGCCGCGTTTACCCGGTTCAAAGTCTAGCGCAGCGTCGTGGGTTTCCTCGAATGCGCATCATGTCAAGGATATCTATGCGACTCGTGCTACTCGGCGCGCCCGGTTCGGGCAAAGGCACTCAGGCTTCAATGCTCAAGAAATTCCTTGAAATCCCGCATGTATCCACGGGCGATCTCTTGCGCGCTGCGGTCAAAGCTGGAACTGCGCTGGGCCTTCAGGCCAAGGCGGTCATGGATGCCGGCGATCTGGTTTCCGACGACATTGTCCTCGGCATGCTCGAAGAGCGCGTTTCGCAGGAGGATGCCAAGGCCGGTTTCATTCTCGATGGCTATCCGCGCAACGTGGCCCAATGCGGCGCCCTCGAAGCCTTGCTTGAGCGTCTGGGTCAGCCGCTCGATGTGGCGGTCAAGCTTGAGGTTCCGTACGAGTTGATCGTCGAGCGTATTGCCGGGCGTGCCGCTGCCGAAGGTCGTATCGATGACACACCGGAAACGGTTCGCGCGCGATTGCGTGTGTACGCCGAGCAAACCGCACCGGTTGCCGACCATTTCGCCGAGATCGGCAAGCTGGTCATCGTCGACGGCGTTGGCGAGCTGGATGATGTGTTTCAGCGAATTGTTGACGCATTGCCGGCTTGATCCCGGTGTACCTCGCGGTCGCTGCCGCGATCCGGCGACGAAAAGCCGGTGGCTGCCGCGATGACTGAAGCGCCGAATTCCGGGCCCGGACTGCTTGCTCGCATTCTCAACCTGTGCCGATTCCGCGGTGGTCCGCAGGATCTCCCACACAAGCAGGGCTTGCTGGTTGCGCTGCTTGTGATGAGCGTGGTGCTCGATCTGAGCACGGCGAGCCTGTTTGATATCGGCAGCAGCGCGCTGGGTCGAAGCCTGTTCTCGACCAGTCTTCTGCTTGGTCTGTGCTGGACAGCGCTGGTTATCCGCGGTTTGCGCAATCGTTTCGTGCAAACCGCGATCGCCCTGATCGCCTGCTCGATGGTGTTCTCGATGCTGATCCTGCCATTGGCATGGTTGTTTGGCACGCCTGCTGAATCGGACAAGCTGCTGTCGCCCGTTCAGACATTGGTCGCCTGGCTGGCGCTGGGCGTGCTGGTGTGGAAAGTCGCGGTCGATGCGCACAACGTACGCCAGGCGATCGATGCGCCGTTCTGGATCGGCATGTCGCTGGCGCTGGCCTGGGCGATTGCCGATTTCGCCTTGAGCCGCCTCCTGTTTTCCGGGCCGGTTTGAACGAAAGTTCGGGTAGATGGTGAACGCCAAGCTTATCCCTGGAGCGCCAGAAGGCGCACCTGCAGGTTTGCGGCGAACGGTCGTTTCGCTTTTCCTGTTCCCCACTCCCCACTCCCCACTCCCCACTCCCCACTCCCCACTCCCCGTTAAACTACCCGCATGAAACTACATATCCTCGGAATCTGCGGCACTTTCATGGGCGGCATCGCGGCGCTCGCGCGCGAGCTCGGTCATGAGGTCGAAGGCAGCGACAGCAATGTCTATCCGCCGATGAGTACGCAGCTCGAAGCGCTTGGTATTGCACTCAAATCCGGCTATCTGGCCAGCCACATCGATGACGATACCGATCAGGTCATCGTCGGCAACGCGCTGTCGCGCGGCAATCCGGCGATCGAGCATGTGCTGGATCAGCGCGTCGCCTATATCTCGGGCCCGCAGTGGCTTGGTGAGCAGTTGCTAGGCACGCGTCAGGTGCTGGCAGTGGCCGGTACCCATGGCAAAACCACAACCACTTCGTTGCTTGCATGGTTGTTGCAGTCGGCAGGGGTTGAGCCCGGATTCCTGATCGGCGGCGTACCGGGGAATTTTGCGCTATCGGCACAGCTCGGCAAGGGCGCGCCCTTCGTCATCGAAGCCGATGAGTACGACACGGCATTTTTCGACAAGCGTTCAAAATTCGTCCACTACCGGCCATCGATCGCGATCCTCAACAATCTCGAATTCGACCACGCCGATATTTTTCCGGATCTCGCCGCGATCCAGCGTCAGTTCCACCATCTCGTGCGCATCGTGCCGGGCAATGGCTTGCTCATCGTCAACGCCGAGGACGCGAATCTGGCCGAGGTGTTGAAGATGGGTTGCTGGTCGCGGGTCGAAACCTTTGGCATCGATGGCGGCGACTGGCGCGCCCGCTTGCTCGAAGCGGATGGCTCGGAATTCGAGGTCAGCTACAGGGATGTCTTGATCGGCACGATCCGCTGGCCGCTGCTCGGCCGGCACAATGTGATGAACGCATTGGCGGCATTGGCGGCTGCCCACGCGGCCGGAGTCGATGCAGCAGGATTGCTGCCTGCATTCGCCGAATTCCGCAGCGTCAAACGACGCATGGAGCGTATCGTCGAACACGATGGTGTCGTCGTCTACGATGATTTTGCCCACCATCCCACGGCCATCGAAACGACACTTGCCGGCTTGCGTGCCAAGGTCGGCAGTGCGCGCATCATCGTTGCCCTTGAGCCGCGCTCGAATTCGATGCGTCTCGGTGCTCACGCCGATCAACTTGCGCCGTCATTGGCTGCTGCCGATCGTGTGTATTTCCTGCAGCGCCCCGAGTTGCCATGGGATGCGCAGAAGGTAATCGCGGCTCTTGACGGTAGAGCGCAAGCAGTTGCAGACGTGGATTCGATGCTCGCGCTTCTGCGCGAGGAGGTTCAACCCGGCGACCAGATTGTTTTCATGTCCAACGGTGGCTTCGAATCCGCGCCGCGCCGATTCGCGCACATGCTCGCAAGCTGATCGATTCGTGGTGATGACGGATCTGCCACTGTTTCCGCTTTCTTCGGTCCTGTATCCGGAAGGAAGCTTGAGCCTGCGCATCTTCGAGACGCGCTACCTCGATATGATTCGCGATTGCGCGCGGACTGACTCGGGCTTTGGTGTGTGCCTGATTCTTGAGGGCGAAGAAGTCGGCGAGCCATCGATACCGGCGGCCGTGGGTACGCTTGCACGCATCGTCGATTTTCATACCACCGATGATGGTCTTCTCGGCATCCGCGCCCAGGGTGGCGAACGCTTTCAGGTTCAGCACACGCGCATTAGCGAAAACGGCTTGATCCATGCCTCCGTGGATTGGCTGGCGGAAGACGAAAAGCAGGTCGTTCCCCCCGAGTGCGCATTGCTGGCGACGATTCTTGAGCGATTCCACGAGCAAGTTGGCGGTGAGTACGCGCAAGTCGAGCGTGATCGCTATGATGATGCGGCGTGGGTGGGCTACCGCCTGGCTGAGGCCTTGCCGTTGCAGCCCGATGAGCGACAACTGATTTTGCAACTGAATGATCCAATTGAGCGCCTCGTTCAGTTGATGCATTACCTGCCGCGCTTCCAGACCCCTTGAGGTGACACCATGAGTACTTTGAAAGGCAAAACCCTGTTTATCACCGGCGCTTCGCGCGGCATTGGTCTGGCCATCGCCAGACGCGCGGCCAGGGATGGTGCCAATATCGTCATCGCGGCCAAGAGCGCAACGGCCAATCCGAAGCTTCCGGGCACCATCTTCACAGCGGCTGCGGAAATTGAAGCGGAGGGCGGCCAGGCCTTGCCGCTGCAGGTTGATATTCGCGACGAGGAAAGTGTCACCGCCGCAGTTGCCAAGGCGGTCAGTCGTTTCGGCGGAATCGACATCCTGGTCAACAACGCCAGTGCCATCTGGTTGCGCGGTACCGCCGATACGCCGATGAAGCGCTACGACCTCATGCATCAGGTCAATGCGCGCGGCACGTTTCTGTGTTCCCAGGCTTGCTTGCCGCATCTGAAGAAGGCAGCGAATCCACATATTCTCAATTTGTCACCGCCCTTGAACATGGAGCCGAAATGGTTTGCTCCACACGTCGCCTACACCATGGCCAAATACGGCATGAGCCTGTGCGTGCTTGGGATGGCCGAAGAGTTTCGCGACATCGGCATTGCCGTCAACGCATTGTGGCCGCGCACCGTCGTTGCGACTGACGCCCTCAACATGATTCCGGGAGTCAACACCGACAACGCACGCAAGCCGGAGATTGTCGCCGATGCAGCGCATGCGATTCTGACCACGCCAAGTCGCGAACAGACTGGTGGTTTCCTGATCGACGAGGAAGTACTTGGCGCAAGAGGTGTCACCGATTTCGATCAGTACGCGGTTGCTCCGGGAAATCACTTGCTGCCGGATCTTTTTCTTGATTGATCCGCGGTGCCTTAGCGTTGGTGCTAGCATCGTCGGCTTGTGGGAGGAATTCATGCTCAAGACAAACCGGTTTGTTGCACTCGCGGTCGTTTCAATCGCGTTGTGGGCGGGTTCTGCATCGGCGCAGAACCTTCTTTTCCATCAAGGCTTCGAGACCTGCTGGGTGCCGGGAAAAACCAAGTCGCAATTCCTTGAAGCGATACGCACCAATATCGATGGAACCAGTACCTGCATTCCCAAGCAGACGGGAAGCCAGTCAGGATTCAACTATACGGTTTGCGGTGCCGCAAACGGCTGCGGTACCGGTATCGAAGGTTGTGCCGTATCGATTTCTGCCGGCGCGTTTTCGGGCGATTTCCCGGGTGGACAATTCGTTGGCCCGGGTTCGGCAGCCGACATCGTTGTGCCGATAGTGATCACCGGCATTTCGAGCTGCTCGGTCAATCTGAACAACATAACGCTGGGCTATACGCTCGACTATCTGATGCAGACGGACGGTACGGATGGCGTCTACAGCAGTAATCTGATGCCACCGGGCGTTGAAATCACTCACTACGATCTGGTCAACGGCAATTGCAATCAAACACTTTTCGGATTGATCGGCAGTAACGTTGCAGCAGCGATAAGCGGCGCGGAAGAAAATGCTTCGGCAGCGATCGAACCGGCACTGCGTGCCAATACACTCGATCAGTCAATCTGCCCGCTTTCCGCGCCCTGAGTAATTTCGGGCGTCGCTCGGAATTCTGCTCGGACCGCTCCGGATCAATCCAGCGCCTGGACCAGATCTGCGATCAGGTCTTCGTGATGTTCGAGTCCGACTGAAATACGCAACAGATTTTCCGTCGAGGTCGGATTTTCACCCTCGACCGAGGCGCGATGCTCGATCAGCGATTCACAGCCGCCCAATGATGTGGCATTGGTGAACAGCTTGAGCTTGCCGGCCATGGCGAGCGCAGCCGATTTGCCGCCGCGCAGTTCGATGCTGAGCATGCCGCCGAAGTCGCTCATCTGACTGGCAGCAACAGCATGCCCGGGATGCGAGGGCAGTCCAGGATAGTTGACCCGCTCGATGGATGAGTGTTTGTCGAGGAATTCCGCGATTGCACGCGCATTCGAGCAATGCATGTTCATCCGTGCAGGCAGTGATCGGCAGCCGCGCAAAGTCAGCCAGGCGCTGAACGGAGCGAGCGTCGCGCCGGTGATGTGCAGGCGATGGGCGGCCTGTTCAAACCATTCGCCCGCTTCCTTGAAAATCAAAGCTCCACCGAGAACGTCACTGTGACCGCCGAAGTACTTGGTCGTCGAATGCATGACGATATCCGCGCCGAGATCGAGCGGTCGTTGCAAAGCCGGTGATGCAAAGGTGTTGTCGCAGACCACTCGGCCGCCGTGGGCGTGGCTGATTTCCGCCACCGCCCGGATGTCGGTGATCTTCATGCGTGGATTGGAGGGTGTCTCGACCCAGACCAGATCGATGCCGCCATTGCAGGCTTGGCGGAGTGCATCAATGTCGGTCACGTCGATGGTGCTGACGCGGACACCTCGATCGGGGAGGAACTCCCCGGCGAGTATTCGCAATCCGGTATAGCAATCATCCGGGATGACGATATGCGAACCAGGGTTCAGCGATTCGAGCAGACCGCTGATCGCGGCCATGCCCGAAGCAAATGTCAGCGCCGACTGGCCATGCTCAAGGGCTGCCAGTGCGGCACACAGGCGGTCATTGGTTGGATTGCCTTCACGCTGGTATTCGTAGCCATCAAGCCGTTCGGCGGCCGGTCCATGCTTGAACGTCGTTGCCAGATGGATCGGCGGCGACAGCGCGCCGGTCGCCGGATCACTTTCGCCGCCTGCGTGAACGGCCAGGGTTTCGAATCGCATGGTTGTCGTCCGAGATGGAGTGCTTTATTCAGGCGTCGAGGTTCTGGAATGCGTCGCGAGCCACTTTGAGCGTATCGGCAATGATCTGTTCGCTGTGCGCCATCGACATGAAACCGGCTTCGTAGGCGGACGGGGCGAGAAAGACGCCGCCAGCGAGCATGGCCTGGAAGAAGCGATTGAAACGCGAGGTGTCGCACGCCGTCGTCTGCGCGTAGGTTTCGACTTTTTCGGCGCTGAAGAACAAGCCGTACATGGCGCCAACACGCGTGGTGCTGAATGCGATCCCCGCGCCGTCTGCCAATGCCTGCATGCCATCGACGAGCAGTTGTGTGCGACGCGAGAGTTCTTCGTGGAAGCCAGGCTCCTGGATCAATTCCAGCATGGCCAGGCCTGCGGCCATGGCCACCGGATTGCCGCTCAACGTTCCCGCCTGATAGATGGGGCCGGCCGGGGAAATCTGGTTCATGATGTCGCGTCGACCACCATAGGCGCCGACCGGCATGCCACCGCCGATGATCTTGCCCAGTGTAGTCAGATCCGGGGTGATGCCGTAGTGCGCTTGCGCGCCGCCAAGCGCGACCCGGAAACCGGTCATGACTTCGTCGAAGATCAGCAGCACGCCGTGCTTTGTGCACAATTCGCGTAAATGCTGCAGATAGCCGTCACGCGGTGGAATGCAATTCATATTGCCAGGAACTGGCTCGACGATCAGTCCCGCCACTTCACTGCCGATCTCGTCGAACAAGCGTGTAGCTGCTTCGAAATCATTGAATGGCAACGTCATGGTCAGGTCGGCAAGCGCGGCCGGTACGCCGGGCGAAGTCGGTGTGCCCAGAGTCAGCGCACCTGAGCCGGCCTTGACCAGGAAGGCATCACCATGACCGTGATAGCAGCCTTCAAACTTGACGATGCGCGAGCGTCCGGTAAAGCCGCGGGCGAGGCGGATCGCCGACATCGTTGCTTCGGTACCCGAGTTGACCATGCGCGACACTTCGATCGATGGCATGAGCTTGCTGATCGTCTCGGCCATCGTGATTTCGGCCGGGCAGGGTGTGCCAAACGACAGCCCGTTCTGGATCGCTTTTTCGACAGCGGAGCGAACGGCCGGATGGTTGTGGCCGACAATCATCGGCCCCCACGATCCAACGTAATCGATATAGCGCTTGCCTTCGACATCCCAGAGGTAGGGGCCATCGGCGCGCTCGGTGAAGAATGGTTCGCCGCCGACCGACTTGAATGCGCGAACCGGTGAATTGACGCCGCCCGGCATCAGAGCCTGGGCGCGCTGGAACATCTCGTGATTTGAGCTCATGGATTTCTCGATGGAATCAGGGGAAAAGTTGGCTGAAGCGTCGCGCGGCAGATTCGATATCAGGCGCGTCAAACAGCGATGAAATTACCGCGACGCAATCGGCACCTGCGGCGATCAATGCGCCTGCATTGTCCGGCGTGATGCCGCCGATTGCCACCACGGGCACTCCGAATGAACGCGCTTCGACCAGCAGATCCGGTTTCGCACAGCGGGCCAGCGGCTTGGTCGGCGATGGATGAAAGGCGCCGAACGCAATGTAGTCGGCGCCGTCTTCGACTGCGTGTCGGGCCAAAGCCAGCGAGTCGTAACAGGAGACGCCGATGATGGCCTTGTCGCCGAGCCGGGCGCGTGCCGCGCTCAAGCCAATGTCTTCTGCTCCAAGGTGCACGCCGGCCGCGCCGCACTCGATGGCAAGATCGATGTCGTCGTTGATGATCAATGGCACGTTGTGACTCCAGCACAGCCGCGCAAGTGACGTTGCTTCGTTCAATCGGCGCGACTTGTCTGTCGTCTTGTCGCGATACTGGATCACGTTGGCGCCGCCTCTCAAGGCGGCGCCGACGACTGCTTGCAGATCCGCTCGTGGACCGTTGGTTATGGCGTACAAGCCTCTGGCTTTGAACATCGCGATCTCGATTGCCGACTTTGCGCGACATGCGCAAGCTGACACAATGATATGCGCAGCGTCTGTTGTTGGCGCCTTCAACTCTTGCAGAATCAATGATGACTCAGGCTGACACTCCGTTTCGAACTTTCATGTGCGTGGTTTGTGGTTTCCTCTACAGCGAAGCTGATGGCTGGCCCGATGACGGCATTGAGCCGGGAACGCGCTGGGAAGATGTGCCCGAGACCTGGACCTGTCCCGACTGCGGTGTGACCAAGTCGGACTTCGAGATGATTGAAGTCTGATTCGCGCGAATTTTTCGCTTCCGCGTTGCCATCATCCTGCCATTTGCTAGCCGCCCAGCGACTCATTTCATCACCGTCTTTGCCGTTAGGCCTGCTTGACTGGTCTCCAGTCAACAAGCGCCAGCAAGGCGAAGGTGGTTCACATGCGAGTCTTTGTTCCGGTTGAAGATGCACCTCCGAGCTCCAGCGTTCCCATGTTGGTGCCTTATCAGTGCGGCCTGCTCTGCGAACACGCCATGCGAGAACCGCGGCCGCGACCGCCGGCATGCTCGCAACCTGTCAATCGATCAGCTGGATCGCGAGAGTCCTCGCAGCCGAAAGCATTCAAGGCCTTCTGAAACAAGGGCTTGCGTGGAGACGCATAATTCAGCGCAAAAAAAATCATCAAACCCCCTTCCGTAAATGCTGCAGTGCGGTTAGGATGCGCGCCCCCTGAGGAGCGGCTTGCTGGAAGAGCGGCGGCAGGGGGCCGGCAGAATCGATCGCGGAGAGTCACGAAAGAGCGCGA
>NZ_DASSYD010000078.1:0-14368 GCF_035703485.1 Dokdonella sp.
CAAGCCCATGCCTTGGCGTGCCGATCTCGATGAAGCAACCACCAACTGGAGAGCCGTGTGCGGGAGAACCGCACGCACGGTTCGGAGGGCGGGGAGGTGATGAGCCTTCCCGACCCCTATCGGGAAATTTGGAGTTGAGGCTTGTTGGGTTTGATCGCGGGAACGGGGGGGCGACGGATTGCGGAATCGAGGAATCGAGGAATCGAGGGATTGCGGGATTGCGGGATTGCGGGATTGCGGGATTGCGGGATTGCGGGATTGCGGGATTGCGGGATTGCGGGATTGCGGGATTGCGGGATTGCGGGATTGCGGGATTGAATCTTGCGAATGGGAGATGCATCGACGAACGTGAATCTCCTTTTCGCCGGAAACCTCAACCCTCCTCTCGTCGTCCCTGCGCAGGCAGGGACCCAGTGACCCTGCTTCGACATGAAGTGATGCAGGGCCCATTGCTAACCAAATCCATTGCGTCATCATCGAAGCGGTGATGAATGTCGATGACGAACACTGGACAGCTCGCGCCCGTGACGGCGATGCCGTGGCGTTTCGACATCTGGTCGAGCCGCACACGCGACCGCTGTACGGCCTGTGTGCACGGATCACCCGCGATTCCGCACTGGCCGAGGATGCGGTACAGGAAGCGCTATTCAACGCCTGGCGGCATTTGTCCTCATTCGATGGCCGCGCCGTGTTCAAGACCTGGTTGCATCGTATTGCGGTCAACGCGGCGCTTGAGCAGCTGCGCCGTCGTGGGCGCCACGAGGTCGCGGTCGAAGCGGCGGACAGCGAAGACGATTTCCTCGATGCCGTCGCCGAAGAATTACCCGGCCCGGATCGACACGCGGCGGGCTCGGAAATCCAGCGGCGAACCGAATCCCAGCTCGATCGGATGAGTGTGATCGAGCGCACGGCCTTCGTCATGCGCCACCACGAAGGCCATTCGCTGGAGGAAATCTCGGCGACGTTGCGTGGCAAGGTGTATTTCTGGATGGCGCAGATGCAGGATCCGCGCGCACAAGCCGACATCATTGCCGCGTTGAATCGTGAAACCTCCGAAGAAGCGCGCGAGCAAGCGGTATTTGCCCTTTCCCAGCTCGACGGCAATGCTTCCACCTCTGCCCTGATCGCCCTTGTCCGCGGCAACTACCCGCGGCCGGTCAAGGAAAAGGCGCTGTTCTGGCTGGGTCAGGCCGGTACCGATGAGGCCATGACGTTTCTTGATGAAATGCTGACAAGGTAGATCGCGATCAACACCGAAAGCGCCAGACCGCCACCCAAATTTGCAAACGCCGATCAATCGACGAGGCTCGCAGGAAGGTTAGCCCGGGCTAGCAAGAAGGCAGTCGAGGAAGCGGGCAAGAGCTGTCGCTGGGTGCTGCCCGGGAGCAAGGCAACCGTCGGACAGGGAGAGAGCCTCGCACTCAATTCCAGCGTTACGCTCAAGACCGATGTGATTGGCAGAGCGCTCTGATCCAGCCTGACCCATGGGAACTGCGGCGTTCGTCGATTTCCGAATCCCGGACAAAAAGCATCGCGCCTGAAGGCGCTCCACAAAATCAGGGTGCCATGCGGCGGAAATGAAGGCCATCGGCTTTTGCCGTGAACACGTCTCGGCCGCCGCATCCTAAATCTCAAAGCCGACGAAATCTTGTGGGAGCGCCTTCAGGCGCGATGCTTCTGCGAAACCCGGTCTTCAACAGCCGAACGAATCCTGAATGCAATCACAATTGAAAGGCGTAGACCGGCAAAAGTGGAAAGAAAATACATTAGTACTAATTTAGGTTGCCAGGAGAGAGTGTTTAGTTTGACATGATTTCCGGGGGGGGTACTCTCACTCGGTGGGGGACTTAGCAACGAAGTGCGTTTGCAATGGAGTGAACTAGCACACAATTGATGCAAAAGGATGTTAAAAGATGAAAAGTGTAATGAAAATTACTGTTGTAGTTTTATTCGGAATCTTGGCGTTCCCAAGCGAAGTCTTGGCGGCCAGAAACGCCTATCGGTGTAACGGTTGCAGCGAGGCCCAATACTATTCTGCGGCAACTGGACCTCAGGAGTTAGGCGTGCGCTATGTCTATGATTTCGTGAATGCCAATATTCGAAAATACCAAGTGACGCGAGAGCCCAATGGGCACGGTTTCACCTACTACGCGGATCCGCTGACCGTTGTTCCGGCCGAACAAGCATATTTTGACGCTGCGGTTCAGGTATGGAATAGCAACGGTGCATACCTAAAGGTTGTGGCAACGCTGAACGTAACTCCGACTGTCCCGGGTGCCGCAGTCATAGGTGCTGGAGCAAACGCCTACGAGATAGTTCGAAGCTCATCAATGCAAAATAGAATTGGAGATTGGATATCGCAAGTGGGATCTGGTTCCAGCGCTTTTCCAACGTCTTTTGAGCAACGGTTACGTGACATCATTGTGCTCCTACGCACTTCACCCGCCAATATCGTCCTTGAAGATAAAGATCTAGGCAAGTTGACAATCACGCTATTCTTCACCAACGGGCATCGCGTAACTTTTGTTTGGAAGAAAGACGAGATGCCGAAAATGACCGAAGCTCGAGATAGCAACGACAACACGATTCCAGTATCAGTTTCGGACATGAATGGTCGCCAATTCGATTTCTCTGGCGGCAATGGTCAAGATGGCGGTTACTTTGGCGAGCATGCCGATATTCTTGGTGCAATCTATGACAATGTATGTGGAGGGCAAATAATCGCGTGCATTACATTTGAAGGTCATATTACTTGCAAGCCATATCCGAAGTGTCCGTAGCCAGCATAGTTATTGGAGCATGGCAAACTCCCGGCGCTCACAGTGGTGAACGCTGGGAGTTTGCGACGATTTTTGAGTGGTAATTGAAAATGCAGTAAGATTTCCATTATATGGAATGTCTTGTATGTGCGGAACGTTGATCCGATTATTCGATATCCGTTAATACTGATTAACCAGCCCCGCCAACTGATCGGTCTGGTCCTCACGGGTCAGTGTGTCAATCAGCTCGTCGAGGTCGCCCTGCATGATTTCGGGCAGGCGGTAGAGGGTGAGGTTGACGCGGTGGTCGGTGACCCGGCCCTGGGGAAAGTTGTAGGTGCGGATGCGTTGGCTGCGATCGCCCGATCCGACCTGCAGGCGGCGTGACTCTGCCTGCTCGGCGGTTTGCTTGCTGCGCTGTCCATCGAGCAGCTTCGCCTTCAGCAAGGACAGAGCCTGCGCACGGTTCTTGTGCTGTGATCGCTGATCCTGGCATTCAACAATGATGCCGCTAGGCAAATGGGTGATGCGGATCGCCGAGTCGGTCTTGTTGACGTGCTGGCCGCCGGCACCCGAGGCGCGGAAAGTGTCGGTTTTCAGATCGGCCGGATTAATCTCGACATCATCGATTTCGCTGAGCTCGGGCAGGATCGCCACGGTTGCCGCCGAGGTATGGATGCGACCCTGCGATTCGGTTTCTGGCACGCGCTGGACGCGATGGGTGCCCGATTCGAATTTGAGTTTCGAGTACGCACCCTTGCCCTCGATGCGCGCGATGACTTCCTTGTAGCCGCCGTGTTCGCCGTCGCTTTCGTTGAGGATTTCAATCTGCCAGCGACGATGTTCGGCGTATTTCAGATACATGCGCAACAGATCGCCGGCAAAGATAGCGGCCTCATCGCCACCGGTTCCGGCGCGGATTTCGAGGTACAGATTGCCTTCGTCACGCGGGTCACTGGGCAGCAACAACAGATTGAGCTGCTCGTCGAGTTCGGCTTCGCGGGCTTCGAGCGCGGCGATTTCCTCGGCCGCGAGCTCAGCCATCTCCGGATCGGCGAGCATGGCCCTTGCCGCCTTCAATGCCACGACATTGGCATCGAAATCAGACAGGGCCTGACTGAGCGGGGCGAGTTGGGCGTGCTCGCGAGAAACCTCGCGTAGGCGCTTGGCATCGCCGACCACTTCGGCACTGGCAAGCAGGTGTTCGAGTTCCTGGTGGCGTTCGGCCAACTGTTCGAGTTTGCGGCGGATCGATGGGGTCATGGGTGTCCTGGGCGCCGCTCGCAGGTGCAGCGGCGCGCATGATACGTGATGTCGGTAGCGCGATTGCCGGAACCGTGCAGCGGACTATTCAGGCTTGCTGGAATCGATGTTGAATCGGCTGCCGGTTTCGGTATCGAAAAGCTTTTCCGCCGCCTGCAGCAGATCGGTATCACCGCGCAGGGCGGCGGCGCGCAAGTTGGCGCTTGGCGCATGTAGCAGTTTGTTGGTCAGTGTGTGAGCGAGAAACTCAAGGGCCTGCTCGGGACTCTTGCCGTGAACAATCATGCCTCGCGCCTTGGCCAGCACTTCGTCGCGATGGGCTTCGGCGGCACCCCGGACACTGGCGATCGGGTTGTTCAATTCGAGAGAGCCCCACCAGCCCATGAAGTGTTCGACCGAAAGTTCAATCATCGCTTCGGCTTCGCGCGCTGCCTGCTGGCGCGAGCGAAGATTCTCGTCGATGACTTCGCGCAGGTCGTCGATCGTGTAAAGGAAAACATCCTTGAGCTCGGCGACATCGGCCTCGATATCGCGCGGAACGGCAATATCGACGAGGAACATCGGTCGACGACGACGCGCCGAAATTGCCCGCGAAACGGTCGCCTTGTTCAGAACCGGCTCACGCGAAGCGGTCGAGGAGATCACGATATCGGCTTCAGCCAGATGTTTTTCCAGATCGTTCAGGGTGATCGCATAGCCGCCGAAACGACTGGCCAGAGCCTGTGCATTGTCGAGTGTGCGATTGGCCACGATCAGTCGGCGTACCTTGGCTTCGGTCAGGTGGCGTGCGGTCAGTTCGATGGTTTCGCCGGCTCCGATCAGGAGCACGCAGGCCTCGGCGAGATCGGTGAAGACGCGCTCTGCCAGACGTACCGCGGTGAATGCCACCGATACCGTGCTGGCGCCGATGCGAGTGCCCGTGCGCACGCGCTTGGCGACCGAGAACGTGTTCTGGAACAGACGCTCCAATGGCGCATGGAGGGTGTGCGCATTGCGCGCCAGGGTGTAGGCGTCCTTTACCTGGCCCAGAATCTGAGGCTCGCCGAGAATCATCGATTCGAGCCCGGTGGCGACGCGAAACAGATGGCGCACGGCATCGGCTTCGTGATGCCGATAGAGGAATTCCTCGATATTGGTGTCATGCAACTGGCGGTGACGGTGCAACCAGCTGCGTGGTGAGGACTCCGCTCCCGGGTCGACATTGCAATAGAGCTCGGTGCGATTGCAGGTCGACAGGATCACGGCTTCACGCACGCCTGGCTGGGCCACAAGATCGGCCAGCGCATCGCCGGTGACGTCGGCGGTAAACGCCGCACGCTCGCGCAGCGCGACGGGCGCGCAAAGATGGTTGAGTCCGAGTGTGATCAGGGCCATACGTGGAATCAGCGGCTCCAATGCCGATTGAGAGCGTCACCAGGGCAACGCTGATCAAGCAGGTATAGATACGACTGCGTAGAATTGCGCATGACCCGAACTGGTTCGGTCGTGAACGAAATGCGCTGCTGGACGGTCTGAATCATGAGTTTTCCGACCGTTTCTGCTGGATTCGATCAGTGTGCGAAGGTGCCGGGATTGTGCGGGCGACATCGTGCAAGTTCAAGCAAATACAGGTTTTTCGAGGATTTTGACGCGTGCCAAACCAAGTCATCAGTAGTACGTTCGGTGTGAGCATGGACAAGCGATGGTTCAATGTCGCCATTGTTGCGGTGCTTGGCATGTTGCTCAATGCCTGCGCGTCAACCGCGATCCGCCAGTCGACCACGGCATCGACATCGAAGCCACAAAGTGTTCATGCGGTCGCCAGGGACAAGGATCTGCCCTTGAAGCTGATGGCCGCCGAGTTTGCCATTCAACGCAATGATCTCGCGACCGCTGCAAAGGACTATGCCGAGGCGTCGCAATTGAGCTCGGATGTGGCGATCGCCGAGCAGGCGACGCGTCTCGCCCTGGCTTCAAAGCAGTGGGATCTGGCTCGCACAAGTTTGCAACGCTGGCAGACGCTGGACCCGGACTCTACCGGGGTCCTGCAATCAAAAGCCTGGATTGCGTTGGCGGACGATGACCTTGAACCTGCCTATGCCGCGCTATCGGCACTGGCCACGCGAAGTGCGGAGAATCGATGGCGGCCCATCGCGCAGGTGTTGATCAGTTCCGAGAACAAGCAGCAAGCGGCTCGCTTGCTTGATCGTCTGGCGACACCACAACGTCTCGGCGACAGCGATCAGGATTGGGTCGCAATGAGCCAGCTTGCCTTCAAACTTGACGACAAGGCGCTGGCCGGGCGGCTTTCCAGTGAAGCCGTGAAGCGCTTCAAATCCGCTGATGCCTACGCCTGGAGCGCTCAACTGGCCCTGGACCGGGGCGATACGAAGGTTGCGCGACAGGAATTTGCGGCCGCGCTCAAGCGTGATCCGGAAAATCTGCGTCTGCGCACCGGCTACGCAGCACTGCTTGCCGACAACGGAGACAATGCGGCGGCGGCAAGTGCACTGGCCAGTGGCACGCAGACGGATGTCGTCTATGGAGCGCGTGCGGCCTACGTCTTGCGCAGCGAAGACAAGTCCTTGCTGGCTTCCCTGTACCGCGAGATCGAGGCCGACAAGAGCACGCGCAGCGGCAAACGACTCTATCTGCTAGGCCAATTGGCTGAACTGATTGGCAAGGATGGCGAAGCGCTCGATTGGTACCGGCAACTCCCGGAAACGGATGAGCACTGGTTCGATGCCGGCATGCGTATCGTCGTACTCAGCGACAAGGCGGGCCGTGCCGCTGATTCAGCCAGCAGGCTTGCACAGTTGCGCCTTGCTGCCGGATCGAATACCTCCGAAGCGGTTGATCTGAGCCTTTTGCAGGCGCAGTTGTTGATTGAGAAATCTGAAAATGCCGCTGCCTTGAAGGTGTACACGGAAGGTTTGCAGCAAGCTCCCGACGAGTCGCGCCTGCTCTATGCGCGAGCCATGCTGTCGATAGAAATGGATGATCTGGTCGCGGGCGAGCGTGACTTGCGCAAGGTTCTGGCAATCAATCCGGAAAGTGCCGACGCATTGAACGCGCTTGGTTACACCCTGGTTGATCGCACTGATCGACTGGACGAAGCGACTGCGTTGATCGAGAAAGCGATCAAGATCAAACCCGACGAGCCGGCGATTATCGACAGCTACGGCTGGGCCCAGTACCGCCTGGGCAATCTCGACGAAGCCGTGAAATACCTGCGCAAGGCTTATTCAAAGCAACCCGACAGCGAAGTTGCCGCGCATCTGGGGGAAGTGCTCTGGGTCAGCGGCAAGCAGGAGGAAGCGAAGCGGATCTGGGAGCAAGGCCGCAAGAAGGATGCCGACAACAAGGTCCTGATTGAAACCATGAAGCGTCTGCGCCCGTGAGTAGAGTCCGATGCGGCGCGCACTTTCGCGCGATCTGCTTCGTCTTCATGTGCGCATGGTTGGCATCCTGTGCGGCACCGCGCATGCGACCCGATGCAAGCCGGATGCAGGCGCTTGAGCAGCGCGAGCGCATTGTCCTGGCCAGTCCGGACTGGTCGCTGCAGGGTCGCATGGCGATTTCCAGCCCCGAGGATTCGGGCAGCGGGTCGCTGACCTGGGATCAGCAGGGCGCTGAATTCAGATTCGCCCTCAGTGCGCCTGTCAGTGGCAAGACTTGGACCTTGAGCGGAGATTCCACGCATGCCGAGCTGAGCGGGCTGCACGAGCAGGTTGTGATGGGCACCAGCGCGTCGGAACTACTGGCTCGTGAACTGGGCTGGAAGGTGCCCGTTGCGCAGCTGGGCTACTGGGTTCGCGGCATCCGTGCCCCGGGGCCTGCACAAGTCGTTTTTCGCGAAGATGGACTTCCGGCCGAGATCCGCCAGGACGGATGGAAAATCGAGTTTCGTGATTTCGAAGAATCAGGTGATCCAGTTCTGCCACGCAAGATCTTTGCCAATAATGGTGACTACCGGGTTCGCCTGGTCGTGCGACGCTGGGGTTCGTCGTGACGGATCAGGCGGCGGAAGGCTGGAGCGTTTGGCCCGCGCCGGCGAAGCTCAACCTTTTTTTGCATATCACCGGCCGTCGCGCGGATGGATATCACGAATTGCAGACCGTCTTCCAGTTGCTCGACTGGGGTGACAGCGTGCATTGCCAGGTTCGAGCCGATGGTGAGATCAGGCGACCGGATGAGCATTCGGCTGTCGCTGAAGCGGATGATCTTGTGGTCCGCGCCGCGCAGCTTCTGCAGGCGGAAACCGGTACTTTGCTTGGCGCCGAACTGCGTGTCGACAAGCGAATTCCGGTCGGTGCCGGCCTGGGCGGAGGCAGTTCGGATGCTGCGACCACTTTGGTGGCGCTGAACGCGCTGTGGAACTGTGGTTTGAGCTCCGCGGCGCTTGCCGAGTTGGGATTGCGGCTCGGTGCCGATGTGCCGGTATTCGTCCATGGCCACAGTGCGTTCGCCGAAGGCATCGGCGAACGGCTGGTTCCGCTTGAGCTTGCAGAACGGACCTATGTGCTGGTTGATCCGGGCGTAAGCGTGTCGACGCAGGCACTTTTTCAATCAGGCGAATTGACACGCGATAGCGCACCCTTGACAATTGCGGGCTTCATTTCCGGGGCAACGACGCAAAATGCGTTCGAGCCGCTTGTTCGGAGGCGCTATCCGGCGGTTGGCAAGGCGCTCGACTGGCTTGCAAAATCAGGCCAGGCGCGACTGACCGGCACCGGAAGTGCAGTGTTCGCAGCGGTGGCGGCAGATCATGCGCATGCTGTTGTTGCCGAATGCCCAGTCGGGATGTTTGCCCGGGTGGTAAGAGGAATCAATGTTTCACCGTTGCTTGCGCGCGTTCGCGAACGCTAAGGGCTGAACGGCATGAGATTTGACACGCCCGACTATTGCCGAATGAGGCAGTATGGCGGGATCAAGGTTTTCGTTGGTGGGGCGTCGCCAAGCGGTAAGGCACCAGGTTTTGATCCTGGCATGCGCAGGTTCGAATCCTGCCGCCCCAGCCATTTCCGGCTCTCCGGAAACTGAGTTCGATTCACGCTGCCAGGCCGGCAGCCACAACTGGTTTCACGGAGTGGCGCAGTGAATGTGGCAGAAAACCCGTCAAATATCCTGATCTTCAGCGGCAACGCCAATCGTCCGCTGGCCAAGGCGATTTGTAGTGAGTTGAATGTACCCCTTGGCAAAGCCCAGGTTGGCCGCTTCAGCGACGGTGAGATACAGGTAGAAATCGAGGAAAACGTGCGCCGGCAGGAAGTTTTTGTCGTGCAGCCAACCTGCGCACCGACTGCGGACAACTTCATGGAGCTGCTGGTCCTGGTCGACGCGCTCAAGCGCGCATCGGCGGCCAGCGTCACCGCGGTACTGCCGTATTTCGGTTACGCCCGCCAGGACCGGCGTCCGCGCTCGGCGCGAGTTGCGATCACGGCCAAGGTTGCGGCCAAGATGATTGGTGCGGTGGGCACGGATAGGGTTTTGACGGTCGATTTGCATGCCGACCAGATTCAGGGTTTTTTTGATGTGCCGCTCGACAATGTGTATGCCTCGCCGGTGCTGCTGGCCGACATCTGGCGCTACTACGCCAGGGAAGATCTGATTGTGGTCAGCCCTGATGTCGGTGGTGTGGTTCGCGCCCGGGCGATCGCCAAACGCCTCGATGACGCCGATCTGGCGATCATCGACAAGCGCCGACCGCGACCGAACGAGGCAACCGTGATGAATATCATCGGTGAGGTCAAGGGCAAGGTCTGCGTGCTTGTCGATGACATCGTCGATACCGCTGGAACCTTGTGCGCGGCGGCAGCGGCATTGAAACGCCAGGGTGCGCGCAAGGTCGTTGCCTACTGCACTCACGCGGTGCTTTCCGGGCCGGCAATCAGGAATCTGGAAGGCTCACAGCTTGATGAGTTGGTGGTCACCGATTCGATTCCGTTGACCGAAGCGGCGCAAGCCTGCAAGAACATCCGTCAGCTCTCGGTCGCCGAATTGCTGGCTGAAACGATCCGCCGCATCGCTTTCGGCGAGTCGGTCAGCTCGTTGTATGTGGATTAAAAGCGGGAGTGGGGAGTAGGGAGTGGGGAGTAGGAAAGCAGCCGATCGGCTTTTTCCACTCCCTACTTCCCATTTCCCACTCCCGGTTCCAATAACTCTCCTGGTCGCGGGGGAGTTTTTCATTCGCCGCGAGGCGGATCATCTGAAGTAAAGGCAACACGAAAATGGCAAAGACACGTGAACTTTCGGTAACGCTGCGCAAGGACGAGGGGAAGGGTGCGAGCCGCCGCCTGCGTCGCGCGGGCAGCGTTCCGGCAATCGTATATGGTGGTGGAAAGCTTGGTCCGGTCAGCATCCAGATGGAGCACAAGGATGTTTACATGGCGTCACAGAACGAGTGGTTCTACTCCTCGATTCTCGACTTGAACCTTGGCGGCGATGTGCAGAAGGTGCTGTTGCGTGACATGCAGCGCCATCCGTTCAAGCAGCAGATCCTGCACCTCGACTTTCTGCGCATCAATGACAACGAGGCGATCCGCGTACGCGTGCCGCTGCACTTCCTGAATCAGGAAACCTCGCCAGCTGGCAAGACCGGTGGGGCGATCATCATGCACGAGATCACCGAGGTCGAAATTTCCTGCCTGCCGAAGGACCTGCCCGAATTCATTGCGGTCGATCTGGCCGAGTTGAAGGTGGACGACATCATTCACCTGTCCTCGCTGAAGCTGCCGAAGGGTACGGAACTTGCTGATCTCAACCTCGGCAAGGAACATGATATCGCCGTGGTCATCGCCAAGCTCGGACGCGTCGAAGTAGAGCCGACCGAAGAGGCCGAGGGCGAGGAAGCTGCCGAGGAAACCAAGGAAGGCGAGGGCGACAAGTAAGTTGCGCATCCTGCTTGAGGCAAACAGTTCGCGATGAGCAATTTGCGACTGATTGTCGGCCTCGGCAACCCCGGGGCCGAACATCTCAGAACCCGGCACAATGCCGGGTTCTGGTTTGTCGACGCACTCGCACTCCGCGAGCAGGTACGTTTCGGTGTTGAGTCGAAGCTGCATGCCGAGACAGGCAAGTGCGTGATCGAAGGCGAGTCGATCTGGCTGCAGAAGCCGATCACGTTCATGAACAAGAGCGGGATCGCGGTGGCATCGGCTCTGCGCTACTACAAGATTGCGCCCGAGGAGATGCTCGTCGTTCACGATGATCTGGATCTGCCGCCAGGTGCGACGCGACTCAAGTTCGATGGCGGCCACGGCGGCCAGAACGGTTTGCGCGATATCATGGCTCACCTCGGCCACGGCAAATTTCATCGTCTGCGTATCGGCATCGGCCATCCCGGGCACAGAGACAAGGTAACCTCCTGGGTTCTCGGTCGCGCCGGGGTCAACGACGAGCAGGCAATCCTCGGCGGCATCGGCGCGGCAATTGACGTGCTGCCACTTGCCGTCCGTGGCGACTTCAACGAAGCAATGAAGCGCTTGCATACGCAGGAGCGGGAGTAGGGAGTGGGGAGTAGGGAGTGGGAAAGCCAAGCGCGTTTTCCCCGAACACCTTACTTTGCACGAGCCTTGCTTTATCCCACTCCCCATTTCCCACTCCCCACTCCCGGATTTCAAAATGGGTATCAAATGCGGCATCGTCGGTTTGCCCAATGTTGGCAAATCGACACTGTTCAATGCGCTGACCAAGGCGGGTATCGCTGCGGCCAATTTCCCGTTCTGCACGATCGATCCGAACGTCGGCGTTGTGCCGGTACCGGATCCGCGTCTTGCTGAGCTCGCCGAAATCGTCAAGCCGCAGAAGACCATTCCGACTTCGATGGAATTCGTCGATATCGCCGGCCTGGTCGCTGGCGCATCGAAAGGCGAAGGGCTGGGCAACAAGTTTCTTGCGCATATCCGCGAGGTCGATGCGATCGCGCATGTGGTGCGTTGTTTCGAGCACCCCGATATCGTTCATGTGAACAACAAGATCGACCCGATTTCGGATATCGAAACCATCGATACCGAGCTCGCACTAGCGGATCTGGAGTCGGTAGACAAAGCGCTGAACAAGGTCGAGCGCGCGGCCAAGGCCAACGACAAGGAAGCGCTGGCCAAGCGTCCTGCCTTGCAGAAGCTCGCGGCAGCGTTGAATGAAGGCAAGCCGGCACGAGCAGCAGGTCTCGATGATGATGAATTGGTGCTCGTGCGTGATCTCTTCTTGCTGACCCTCAAGCCATTGATGTACATAGCAAATGTGCTTGAAGACGGGTTCAGGGACAATTCGCTGCTGGACAAGGTTCGGGAACGCGCTGCGCTGGAAGGCGCCGAGGTTGTGCCGGTCTGCGCGGCCATCGAGGAAGAGCTTTCGCAACTCGATGAAGTAGATCGCGATGACTTCCTTGCGGACATGGGCTTTGACGAGCCGGGTCTCAATCGCGTGATTCGCGCCGGCTACACCTTGCTCGGTCTGCAGACTTACTTCACTGCCGGGGTCAAGGAAGTGCGCGCCTGGCAGGTCCGTATTGGCGCCACTGCTCCACAAGCGGCGGCGGTCATTCATACCGATTTCGAGCGCGGCTTCATCCGCGCCGAAACCATCGCCTACGATGACTTCATCAAGTATCGTGGTGAGTCCGGAGCCAAGGAAGCCGGGCGACTGCGCCTTGAAGGCAAGGACTACATCGTCAAGGAGGGCGATATCCTGCACTTCCGTTTCAACGTCTGAACGTCCGAGGAGAGCGCCATGTCAGGTCATCAACGTGAACTTGAATTGCAGTTTCTGGCCGAGCCAACCGACGTCAACTTTGGTGGCAAGATGCACGGTGGTGCGGTGTTGCGCTGGATCGACCAGGCCGGCTACGCCTGCGCAGTGGCCTGGAGTGGCAAATACTGTGTCACCGCAGCCGTTGGCGGTATCGAATTTGTCGCACCGATCCTGATTGGCGATCTTGTTCAGGTTCGCTGCAAGCTCGTGCATACCGGGACTTCGAGCATGCAGATCACCGTTGATGTTATCGCCCGCGACCTCAAATTGACCGAGGGACGGCTGGCTACCCACTGCGTGATGACCTTCGTCGCCCTCGATGCACCCGATGGCAAGCCGAGTGCGGTGCCGAAATGGACGCCATTGACCGCAGAAGACGTTGCGCTCGGCCAGTATGCCCTCAAGGTCATGGAAGTCGGACGCCGGATCAAGGAGGAGGCTGCGGCCTTTCGTCCCGGATAGCAGTCCGTCGGATTTGACGTGGCTGGGTTGCGAATCCGCCTGTGCGGCCCATATTTGACCAGCTTCGCTGTTGTGAAACACTTCGCCACTTTTTGATCCACGGCACCACAATGGGCCTGCAGAACGTCAGAAATCTGTCCTCGCATAGCCGAATTTCCGCCCCAACCGGCAAAGTCCGACAGGTTGCCAGCACGCCGCAATGTGTGTGCTGGAATGTCGCGGCAGTCTGGAGTTGATGAAAAAAAGAGTCCGTTACGCCTGTCGGCACAGCTTTTGCTGTTGACACTCAAGCCTCTCTCCGTGAAAATGCGCGGCTCCGTGTCTGAAGGCACGGCAGCTGCCAGCGGAGGCAAATAGTCAAACCGCTGGTTTGTTCCTGTGGTTGCTGGACCAGGTTTGCTGGGAGCGAACCTGAAAGCGACGCGCAAGCGGCGCGTTCCCGGAGGGGCGGAGGGCAGGACAGCCCGACGTAATCCACCTCCCGGACGACAAGATTACGAGGTAGCGACAACGAAGTAGAAGAGAATCTGGAGGGATACCCAAGCGGCCAACGGGGGCAGACTGTAAATCTGCTGGCTTACGCCTTCGGTGGTTCGAATCCACCTCCCTCCACCAGTCACAAGCGTCACCAGATATAACGGGATTTGAGATTCGGGATTCGGGATTCGAAAAAGCCAGTCTGAGCTTTGACGAATGCCGAGGCCCAACTCCCGAATCCCGGCTCCAGGCGGGAGTAGTTCAATGGTAGAACATCAGTTTTCCAAACTGATTACGAGGGTTCGATTCCCTTCTCCCGCTCCAAAAGTTCCGCTCACGTAGCTCAGTCGGTAGAGCACTTCCTTGGTAAGGAAGAGGTCGATGGTTCGATTCCATTCGTGAGCACCAGATTCCCATCCATCCAGACGATCTCCCGAGAAGAACACTGTCATGTCGAAAGAGAAATTCGAGCGCAAGAAGCCCCATGTAAACGTGGGCACAATCGGTCACGTTGATCATGGCAAGACGACCCTGACGGCAGCACTGACAACGACGGGTGCAGAGCGTTTTGGTGGTGAATTCAAGGCCTATGACGCGATTGACGCGGCGCCGGAAGAAAAGGCTCGTGGAATCACGATCTCGACCTCGCACGTGGAATACGAGTCGGACACCCG
>NZ_DASSYD010000128.1:0-37682 GCF_035703485.1 Dokdonella sp.
AAAAGGTGCCGAAATCGGCAAAAATCGGACCAAAAAACCCAAAATTCACGAATCTCGGCGATAGACGCAACTGGAAGGCAGACTAAAAAACCGAAGAGCATCATTCCACTTTGAAATTCGACTTATTCAGACCCTCCCTAGGGTTTTGACCGTCGTCTGCGCTAGTCTGCAACGATGACATCGACAAAATTCTCGCGACTCCTGTTTCACCTGTCCGGCTTGTTTTGCCTGCTGCTGACCTTCTCGTTTCAGCTGGCGGTGGCCCGTGCCGATTCGCCTCGCACATTGGAAACAACGAACAAGCCCTTGCGGGTCGGGGTCAAGTTGGCTCCGCCGTTCGTGATGCAGAATGATGGCCAGTACGATGGTCTGGCCGTCGATCTCTGGGAAGAAGCCGCACGCGCAAACGGCTGGACCTGGGAATACGAGCAGTACGAACTGGATGATCTGCTCGATGCGGTCAGCGCGCACAAGGTCGATGTGGGCCTGGGTGCGATCACGGCGACCGCCGAGCGCGAACGGCGCATGGATTTTGCCCACCCGATCATCAGCTCCGGACTTGGTGTTGCGGTACGCAGCAACCAGCGCTCAGGATGGCTGGCCGTGCTCCAGGCCTTCCTGTCGCCGGCATTTCTGAAAATCATCGGCGTATTGATCCTGCTGCTATTCAGTGTCGGCCTGCTCGCCTGGCTATTTGAGCGAAAAGCCAATCCGGACCAATTTGGTGGTCATCATCGCCAGGGAATTTTCGCCGGCTTCTGGTGGGCGATGGTCACCATGACCACGGTCGGCTATGGCGACCTGGCACCGCGCTCGGTTGGCGGTCGTGTGGTCGGGATGGTCTGGATGCTTGCCGCCCTGATGATCGTCTCCTTCTTCACCGCCTCGATAACCAGTGCACTGACAGTTGGCCAACTCAGCCATCGAATCAGCAGTGCGGATGATCTCGCCAGCGCGAAAATCGCCAGCATCGCCGCCACCACCAGCGGCGACTGGCTCGATCGGCGCAATATCGAGTACGAAAAAGCGGCCGATCTCGACGCGGCATTGACCGATTTGGCCAAAGGCCGAGTGGATGTCGTGGTTTACGACGCGCCGCTGTTGCGCTGGGAAATTCGCAGCCGCTACCGGAACTCGCTACGGATTCTGCCTCTGCTGCTGGAGCGGCAGGACTACGCCTTCGCCCTGCCCGAAATGAGCTCGCTGCGCGAACCTCTCGATGCCTCGCTGCTGCAGGCCATCAACTCGCCGGACTGGAATGCAAGAGTTGCCGAATACCTCGGTGACACCGACTAGCCCGGACCATTCTTGAACACGCGCGATGATCGCGCAGGCCAATGGATTCACATGGAATTTTTCGAATGAAGGGATAGCGGGCTCTATCGCTGATTGAGTGGAAAGTCGTTTGAGTTCAAGGAGCGGGCGATGGCCTGCTTTTCCATGAAAATTTCGGTCCAGCTGGAGCAGCGAACTGCTGAAGTTCGCTCAGCAAGCCGTTCAGCCGAATCAGCTTGTCAGGACGGGACGCCCAATCCGGTGCAGCTCAACGCACCCGATCAATGCGAAATTGCAGTTCCCGCAATGACTTGAGACATCTTGACCCTGATGCCCCACAAGCTGACCCTGCAGTGGTAGGGTAAGGCGAAGGGGGAGAATGTGCACAGGCTAGCGAGGCTACTACGTCCTCAATCGCCGCCGAGGCCAACAGGCCCCGATGGGCTCACTTGCGCCCAGACTCTCATCGACATTTCTGATCTTCAGCGTCTTGCCACGCTGGCCGAGAATCTTGCCCTCCAGATCAGTGGCTGCCAAAAATCCGTCTTCAGCCTGGCCGGATGCGAACCAGCCGAAAGCGCGGGCCCTTCCGAAATCGATCCAGCCGTCATCGACGTTGACCTTGCCGGCGGTCGCGCACGACTGCAACTGAGCTTTGATCCTGCCAGTCTCGAATCACGAGCCTGGAGGGATCTTGATTGTGCCTGGATTGATCGCCTCGATAGGCGACTGCGCGAGTTGTTGCACGTGCGTGATTTGCAGCGAGAAATCGAAACTGCAAAAAGCAAGGAATGATTGCAGCAAGCTCTATATACGATCGCCAATCTCGTCTACTCGAATCTCGACACGTTCGAAATGCTGGCCCGTATCCATGACGTGGTTGGAAAGCTTACCTACGCGGAAAACTTCCTCGTTGCCTTGTACGACGACGCTCGTGACGTCATGGCCTTTGCCTATTACGCCGATGCCGATGGCGCAACGCCGTCGTATCGGGAAGAAGAACTCCACGCAAGCGATTATCCGAACAGCCTCACCTTTGCGGTGTTGCATGGTGGCCGCTCATTGCTCGGCTCGAGCGTCGCCTTGCGCAAGCAACTTGGCCTCGCCAGGGACTATAGCCTCGGCCCCGAGTGCGTCGACTGGCTCGGTGTTCCGATGATCGAGGGCGACTGCGTCCGCGGTGCTGTGGCAGTGCAGAGCTACGATGAGAATCGACGCTACAGCGAAGATGATCGCAACCTGCTGACCTTCGTCGCCCAGCACATTCTTTCCGCGGTCACCCGCAAACAGGCGCACGAAGAACTGGAGCTCAAGGTATTGCGCCGAACAGCCGAGCTCGCCGATATCAACTCGGCACTGCGCGAAGAAGTGACCGAACGCCAGCACGCACAACGCCTGCAAGCTGCGATGTTCCGGATCACCGAACTGGCCAGCGAGCGCGGCAGCATCGATGAGTTCTACAGCGGCGTCCATGGCGTTGTCGGAGAACTTCTCAATGCGCGGAATTTTTTCATTTCGCTGATTTCAGAGGATCGCAACGAGTTGAGCTTCCCTTATTTTGTCGACGAACGTGATCTGCCGCTCAGCGTTCGGCGCATGACCAACGGCATCACTGAATGGGTCCTGCGCCATCGCAAGCCATTGCTGGCAACCGAGACAGACATACGCTCCCTCATGGATGCCGGCGAGATGGTCATGTTCGGCACCTTGCCGAAATGCTGGCTCGGCGTTCCATCGCTGCTCGACGAACATGCGGTCGGAGCGATGGTCGTGCAAAGCTACGATGCCGAAAGCGACTACGGACCCGCCGAGCAGGAAATCCTTCAATTCGCCTCGTTTCATATCGCCACAGCACTCGAACGCAAGCGAATTCAGGAAGGATTGCGCCAGGCCCATGCCGACCTTGAGCGCCGGGTTGAGGAGCGCACGGAGGAGCTCAAACTGGCCAACGAAGATCTTTACAAGCAAATCGCGGTGCGCAAACAGGCCGAATCGCAACTCATGCATGAAGCCTTTCACGATGGCCTGACCGGCCTGCCCAATCGCGCGGCTTTGCTGCTTCGTCTGCAGGAGTTGTTGTTGCGCTACCGGGATGATCGACAGCGGCTTTTTGCCGTTCTGTTCCTGGATCTCGATCGCTTCAAGGTGGTCAATGACTCCGTCGGTCATCTGCTCGGCGACGAATTGCTGGTCGAGGCTGCCGAACGGATTACACGATGCATCCGCAAACCGAACTCGGTCGCCAGGCTTGGCGGCGACGAGTTCACGGTATTGCTGGAGGATATCGACAGCGTTGAGGATGCCTGTCGGGTTGCCAACGACCTGCTTGCCACGCTGGTCGATCCGATACGCCTTGGCGACAAGGAAATCTATACCTCGGCAAGCATCGGCATCGCCTTGAGCCACCCTCGCTACACACGCCCGGAGGAACTGCTGCGCGATGCCGACGTGGCCATGTATCGAGCCAAGGCGCATGGGCGCCAGCGCTTCGAATTGTTCGACGATGCATTGCGTCAGGAAGCACTGAATGTGCTTGACCTTGAAAGCGACATGCGCCGAGCGCTGACTCGCGACGAGTTCGAGCCCTACCTGCAACCGATTGTCCAACTGGCCGATGGGCGCGTGCTCGGCTATGAGGCGTTGCTGCGTTGGCGACACCATTCACGCGGCTTGTTGCTGCCGGAAGATTTTCTGGCAGTCGCCGAAGAATCCGGCAACGTCGAACAGATTGACTGGCTGCTCTACGAAAAGGTCTGCAAGTCCATCGCAAGTCTGGACAACAACCAGGCCTACGTCAGCATCAACGTCTCTGCACGCCATTTCCGCTCACCGAACCTTGTCGCAAACCTGCTCGACATGCTCAAGGCCTACCGGATTCCAAACTGGCGTGTGCGGATCGAGGTCACCGAAGGTGCCTTGCTGCAAGAACCCGCGCAGGCATCTGCAACAATCCTGAAACTGCGTGACGCCGGCATATTGACGTCATTGGACGATTTCGGCACCGGATATTCGTCGCTTTCCTACCTGCACAGCTTTCCATTGCATGCCCTGAAGATCGACCGCTCCTTTGTCGCCGAATTGAAATCCGATCTCAGCGGCAGCAGTGCCGCCGTGGTCCGGGCGATTCTCGCCCTGGCAGGTTCACTGAACCTGGAGGTGGTTGCCGAGGGCATCGAAACGACAAGCCAGTGCCAAGCGCTGATGAAACTTGAATGCTCGATTGGCCAGGGCTATCTGTTTGCACATCCTCGTCCCGCCATCGAAATGAACGCGGTCACCTGAGAATCAGGGCAACGCTGATCAAGTGGCGCAACCGGATCAGCGGCGTTGCTGTTGCCGCCAATATTCGCCCAGGACGACGGCGGCGCTGACAGAAATGTTGAGACTATCAACGACTCCGCTACCCGGTATTGAAAGCTTGCGGTCTGCCGCATCGATCAGCGCCTTGCTCATGCCCTCGCCTTCGGCGCCAAAGACCAGCACGCTGCGCGCGCTGAGGCGGGCCGAGTACAAGTTTTCACCTTCACGCGGAACCGTTGCGGTGATCTGGTATCCGGCATCGCGCAATGTACTCAGCGCCGCGAATTCATCTTCAACACGAACCATGGGTACCGCCTCGGCAGCACCTTCAGCCACTCGCGCTGCAGCACCGGACAGATCAAGCGAAGATCTCGCCGGCACAATCACGCCGGCCACGGCGAAATGGGCGGCACTGCGCAACAAGGCACCGAGGTTATGCGGATTGCCGACACCATCAAGCCAGATCAGCAGGGAGGCCGCAGGCGCTGGCGCTTGTGCCTCGATCAAGCCGTCGAGTGACAGCGGCGGCGGTCGCAGCATCTCGAAACAGATGCCTTCGTGATGGCGCGAGCCGGTCAGTTTGTCGAGATCGGTGTTCTCGACAATGCGATAGCCGAGCCGATGCTGAGCGCACCAGGCCAGCACCGGTTTCAATTCGGCAATTCGCGATTCCAGCAGATAGACCTTGCGCAGTTGCTCGGGGCGACGGGCAAAGGCAGCGAGGCAGGCATTGATTCCGTACAAGCGCATTTCGCCGCTCGGGCGCACCGCCCTCGATGGTTCCTGAAAGGCTTCTTCAGGCGCGGGCGGCTGTCTTTCGGGTTCGCGCTCGCGATGATTGCTCCGGGTTTTCCACGGAGACGTTGCAGCTGGTTTTGCGCCTTTCCACTTGTTCTCGCTCATGGGCTCGCATCGGCATGAAACAAGGCAGCAGGATCGCATGTAAAGCGTTCAGGAAACGTCATATTCTGCCGCCTGCAATCCTCTGCCACGGGCTCATGCATGCCCGCCCGCTGCCGGCGTTTCGGCATCCAGTGTTTCGATCTTGCGCGCCAGCGCATCGGGGGATCGCGTGAACGGGGCCAGCAGGGAATAGAACGAAGGCACCACGAACAACGACAGCAAGGTCGAGAACGCAACGCCAAATATGATCACTACACCGATCGCTGCGCGACTGGCCGAACCGGGACCACCGGCCAGCACCAGCGGCACGGCTCCGGCAATCGTGGCCACCGAGGTCATCAGGATCGGACGCAGACGGGTTGCGGAAGATTCCGCGATCGCTTCGGCAATACTCATGCCCTCGTCGCGCAACTGATTGGCAAATTCAACAATCAGAATGCCGTTCTTGGCGGCCAGACCAATCAGCATGACGATACCGATCTGGCTGAACAGGTTGAGGCTGTTGCCAGTCAGCCACAGGCCGATCAGGGCTCCAAGTACGGCCAGCGGTACGGTCAACATGATCACGAACGGATGCATGAAGCTCTCGAACTGGGCCGCAAGCACGAGGTAGACAACGAGCAGGGCCAGGGCAAACGTCAGGATCACCGCACTGCCAGCATTGAGGTATTCGCGGGAATCACCCTTGTAGTCAAGCTGCGCACTCGGCGGCAGCTCCTCGGCCGCCGTATTCTGCACCCAGGTGAGGGCGTCGCCCAAGGTGTAGCCTGGAGCGAGTCCTGCGGATAGCGTGATGCCGCGCAAGCGGTTGAAGCGATTGAGTCGACCCGGTTCGGCCAGTTCGGTCAGGCTGACCAGGTTCGCCAGCGGGATCAGTTCGCCGCTGCGCGTCGAGCGCACATAGAGGTTGTCGAGATCAGCCGGAGACGCGCGATCACTGCGCTGCGCCTGCATGATGACGTCGTATTCCTCGCCACCATCGACAAAGGTGGTCACCTTGCGTCCACCCATCATGGTTTCGAGGGTTCGGCCTATCTCCTGCGCCGAAACACCAAGATCGGCGGCACGCTCATGATCAATGTCGATGCGCATTTGTGGCTGGGTTTCCTTGTAATCGGAATCCGGACCAAACAAGCCGGGGTTGGCCTCCATGCGTGCAAGCATGCGATCGCGCCATTGCGCCAGCTCCTTGTAGTCGGGACCACCGAGAACGACGCTGACTGGCTGCCCACCCCCGCGGATCAGCCCGGTTCGATAGGACGGCACGGCACGCACGCCGGGAAGATCCGCGAGATCCTTGCGCAACTGGTCGGCGACTTCCGGCGTTGACTGCTTGCGCTTGGTCCAATCCTTGAGGAACACGGTGACTCTTCCGGTATGCATCTCCTGACTTGCGCCGTAGCTTCCGGGCACCCGCGAATTGACCCGCTCGATCGGACCACCTTCGCCAATCAAGCCCATGAATTTTTGCTCGACATCGTGCATCTGGTCGACCGTGTAATCGAAACCGGCCCCCTCCGGGCCGCTCACCGAAACGTGAAAGACTCCGCGATCTTCCGTAGGCGCAAGCTCGGCCGGGACAAAATGCAGCAGCACCGCACTCAATCCGAACGCGCCGAGCAGGATCAGGACGAAGAGGACCGGCTTGCCGCTGCTGCGCACGACACCACGCCGATACAAAGCGGTCAGTCGCTCAAGATGCGTATGCACGAACGCATTGAAGCCGGTTTTCTTCGTATGAGCCCGGACCAGCTTGGACGCCATCATTGGCGTCAGGGTCAAGGCAACAAACGCCGATAATGCCACCGCACTGGCCAGAGTCACCGATAGTTCGCGAAACAGGCGGCCGGTATTGCCTTCGAGGAAGCCGATCGGCAGGAACACGGAAACCAGCACGGCTGTCGTCGAGATCACCGCGAAGGTGACCTGGCGCGCGCCGCGCTTGGCCGCGATCAGGGGCGGTTCACCGAGATCCGCTCGGCGCTGGATGTTTTCGAGGACGACAATCGCATCGTCGACGACCAGACCAATACACAGCACCAGAGCGAGCAAGGTCAGCAAATTGATCGAGTAGTCGAACGCATACAAGCCGATAAAGGCTGCGATCAGGCAGACCGGCACGGTTACTGCCGGAATCAGCGCGGAACGCGCGCTGCCGAGAAACAGGAAAATCACCAGGACGACCAGCACACCGCCCTCGATCAGGGTCGCGTAGACGCGCTCGACCGCCGATTCGATGAACAGGGTCGAATCATAGGCGACAAAGATTTCGGTTCCGGGTGGCAAGGTCTTCTGCACACGCACGGCCTCGGCACGCGCGGCACGGGCGACATCGAGACTGTTGGCCGTGGAGGTCTTGACGATGCCCAGCCCGACATTCGGCTGACCGTTGCTGCGCAGATACGATCGCCGCTCCTCGGCGGCACGCTCGACCTTGGCCACATCACCGAGATGCACGACATAACCGTCGCTGCCCTTGGCCAGGGCCAACTTGGCGAAATCCTCGGCCTTGTGATAGCTGCGCTGCACGCGCAAGGTAAAATCACGATCCTTCGACTCGATTCTGCCGGCCGGCAACTCGACGTTTTCGCGACGGAGCGCAGCTTCAACGTCGGAGACGGCGAGACCGCGCGCGGCGAGGGCTTCGCGATCCAGCCAGATGCGCATGGCATAGCGCTGGCCGCCACCGACATAGACCCGTGCGACACCTTCGATCGCCGACAGACGATCCTTGACGTAGCGTTCGGCGTAGTCGCTCAAAGCCAGTGAGTCCATGTTGTCCGAGCGCATGTTGAGCCAGACGATGGCGTTGGAATCGCTCTCGACCTTTGAAATCTCCGGTGGGTCCGCCTCGTCGGGCAATCGATCCTGGACTCGACTGACGGCATCGCGCACGTCGTTGGTGGCCGCCTCGATGTTGCGGCTGAGCTTGAACTCCATCGACACATCGGCACTGCCGTTGCGGCTACTCGATTCAACGGTTTCGACGCCTTCGATGCCGGCCAGGGCATCTTCCAGCACCTGGGTGATGCGGGTTTCGACCACGGCTGCGGAGGCGCCGGGATAGTTCACCTCGACCGAAACAACGGGCGGATCGATGGCCGGCAATTCGCGCAGGGTCAGGCGTGAGAACGACATGATGCCGAGCACAATCAGGAGCAGACTGACAACGGCGGCGAATACCGGTCGACGGATCGAGAGATCGGAAATATTCATTGCGATGCAGCCTTGGCCGGCGTCGCGTCGACGATCATTGAACCATCGCGCAACTTCACCGTTCCATCGACGACAACGCGCGCGCCCGCTTCGACACCCCGGGTGACTTCAACCCGGCCATCCTGGCGTTCGCCGAGCGAGACTTCGACACGAGCAACCGTGTTGTCGGATCCGACGATGTAGACATACGAACCGGTGCCAACCTGCTCGATTGCGATTTCCGGCACAGCCAGCACCTCGCGCGCGGGCTGCAGGACATTGACGGTCATCAACATGCCGGCGCGAAGCGCGTGGTCGGGGTTTGGAATTTCGGCACGCACGAGCACGGAACGAGTGAGCGGATCCACTCGTGAGTCGACCGAAACAACATGCCCGGAAAATTTCCGGCCCGGGTAGGCGACTGCCGTCGCAGTCAGCTCCAGTCCCTTCGTCAGCTTGGCGAAATAGCGCTCGGACAGGGAAAAATCGAGATTGATCGTCTCAATATCATCAAGGGTGGTGATCACCGTTCCCGGGCTGACCAGTGCACCGACACTGACCTGGCGCAATCCAAGCACGCCCGAGAAAGGTGCCGTGACCACGCGATCGGCGAGTTGCGCTCGCAGCAGGGCAACCCGCGCCTTGGCCGAATCGTGGGTGGCGCGCGCCGTGTCGGCAACCTGTTTTGACACCGTACCCTGACGCACCAGATCGTCGTTGCGCTCCATCAGGCGCTCGGCATCCTTGTAGGTCGCCTGCGCTTCGGCGAGTGCGGCGACCTGCTGTCCCGAGGTCAGCTCGACCAGCACATCTCCGGCATCGACGTGCTGGCCATCGGTGAAATTCACCTTGCGTACGGTTTCGGTAATTTTTGTGGTCAGGGTCACCGACTCGCTCGCCTTCGTTGTGCCGACGGCTTCGATGCTGTCGACCCACGAAGTCGGTTCAACCACCGTTGTCGTTACCGGAATCGCGGCAGCCTTTTCTCCTGCCTCTTCGGGCGTGCCGGACGAGCAGGCGGTGAGAGCGACAAGGAGACCGGCAATAACGAAGTGGCGCATGGGATTGGATATCCGCGAAATAAAATGAGTCGCTGCGAGCGCGCAGCGAAAATCCGAAGTGACGATTCGCTTGCAGAGAATCAGTGCTCTGCAAGCGGCGAAGGCGCCGCCACGGTCTGGCTGCGGCGCGGAATGCGGAACAGCAACAGGAAGGGTAACGCAATCAGGGTCATCCACATCATCAGCCAAAAGTCATTGATGTAGGCGATCGCCGCGGCCTGGCGGGTCACTTCGGCATTCAGCAAGGCCAGGCCTTGTGCGGAATGCAGGTCCATTGCGCCCACCGGCAGGTTGAGAGAGTACGGCGTGATTCGCGAAGCGATTTCAGCATGATTGATCTGCGTATTGCGTGCGACCAGGGTGAACATGATCGAAATACCAACACTTGATCCGACATTGCGGGCGAGGCTGAAGATACCCGCGGCCTCGGTTCGTGCCGACCCCGGCAGGGTCGCGTAGGCCAGAACCGAGACCGGCACGAAGACCAGACCGAGACCGAGCCCCTGCAGAATGCCGACATTGATGATCGGCCAGACCGGCACGTCGGGACCGAATTCGGCGCTCAGACCAAGCGACAAGGCAATCAACAGAATGCCTATCGCCATCGGCTTGCGCGGATCGATGCCGCGCGCCAGCAGCTGGCCAACCACGGTCATCGCCACCAGCGTGCCGACGCCACGTGGGGCCAGCAGCAACCCGGTCGTCACCACCGGATAGTTCATCAGATGCTGGAGATACGGCGGCATCAGCGCCATCGTTGCAAACAGCAGGATGCCGATGATGAAAATGAACAGCGTGGCGACGCCGAAATTGCGATCCTTCAGCAGCGACAAATCGACAAACGTTTTTTCACTGCTGCGCCAATGCACCCAGTACAAATAGAAACCGAGAAATACCAGGGCCAGATAGACGCGGATCTCGAATGCCGAGAACCAATCCTTGTCATTGCCGCGATCAAGCATGAGTTGCAGTGCGGCGATACCAATGGCGAGGAATGCAAAGCCACGCCAGTCGAATCGGCTGGCATGGGTTTCATCCTTGGGCACGCTGGCAAGCACGCCGAGCAAGGCGACGATGCCGACCGGCACGTTGATCAGGAACACCCAGTGCCAGCTGTAGTTGTCGGTCAGCCAGCCGCCAAGCGGCGGTCCGGCGATCGGCCCGACCATCAAGCCCATGCCCCACATGGCCATGGCCGCGCCGTGCTTTTCCGGAGGGAACGCATCAAGCAGGGAGGATTGCGAAATCGGTACGAGGGCTGCGCCAAACACACCTTGCAGCAAACGGAACACGACCATCTCGGTGATGTTGGTGGCCATTCCGCACAGCACCGAGGCGACGGTGAACCCACTGATCGCAACGATCAGCAGATGGCGCCGACCAAACTGCGCGGCCAGCCAGCCAGTCGCCGGCGTGGCGATCGCGGCGGCGACGATATATGAGGTCAGAATCCACGCGGCCTGATCCTGGGTCGCCGACAGCGAGCCTTGCATGTCGGGCAAGGCGACGTTGGCAATCGTCGAATCGATCACCTGCATCAGCGTCGCCAACATGATCGAGATGACCAGCAGCGGCAGATTGGCAACCTCGCGATAGGAGGCATTGTTGGTCATGATCTATCCAGATGTCGTTTCCGGGCTCGACTGCGGAAACCTGGTATTGCCAGCGAAGTCAGTGGTTGGCAGGAAAGGTTTCAGGCGCGATGGACATTCAGCGATCCAGGGCGAGCTGTGGTCGGTGTGGCTGATTCGCCGTCCAGCGACCGAGCAGCGAATTCTCCGCGCCGGTATCGATTTCGACTTCGGCACTCATGCCGGCACGCAGGATCAGCCCGGCATTGTTGGTCGTATCAATCGAAAGACGGACCGGAATGCGCTGCACGATCTTGACCCAGTTGCCGGTCGCGTTCTGCGCAGGCAGGATCGAAAACTGCGACCCCGAAGCCGGACTGATCGACGAAACCGTGGCTTTCCACTTGTGGCCCGGATAAGTATCAACCTCGATTTCGGCTGCCTGACCGACACGCACATTGGTCAGATCGGTTTCCTTGAAGTTGCCCTCCACCCACAGCGAATTCGACACCAGCGGCATCGCCGCCTGGCCGACATTGAGATAGTCGCCGGGCTGCAGATGCATCTTGCCGATCGTGCCATCGATGGGAGCGCGAACTTCGGCATGCGAAAGATCAAGCTTGGCCTTGGCCAATTGGGCCATGACCACGCGATAGCCGGACAATTCGTTCAACGGTGTGTCCACCGCCCCGCCGAGCATGGTTCGGGATTTGGCCAGCGATGCGGAATCGCTATCGCGGGTGCCCCGTGCCGTGGTCACATCGTTGATCGCATCGTCGAGCGCCTTCTGCGCGACAAGCCCTCGGCTGCGCAACTCACGTATGCGCTTGAGCTGCGCCTCATGGTTGCGCAAGGTCGCCTCGGACGCGCGCAGATCGGCACTGGCTGAGCGAAACGTATCTCGCGAAGCATTCAGATAGTCACCTGCCGCAGCAATCTGCGCCTGCATCTGCTCGACCGCAATCTGCAAGGGCTCGGGATCGATTCGGAACAACAGATCGCCCTTGCGCACCGGTTGGTTCTCATGCACCGCAACCTCGACCACGCGACCAGCGACTTGCGCTGCGATCGTGACCTGATCGGCCTGCACATAGGCATTGTCGGTTGAACTGTAACGCCCGGCGGTCAGGTAGAACCAGCCGGCAATGAGGGCGACCACGAGCGGGCCGGCGATCCACAGGATGCGATTGCTGCGTTTGCGCTTGGGCATGGGTTCGCTGGCTTCGTCGGTCGCCAGGATTTCGATTTGCTGTTTGCTGGTCATGACACGCTCGGTATCAGGAATCGGATGATTCGGTGGTGGGATCAATAGTCAAAAGGTTGGCGCGGATCTGCGCGAGGACACGCTCAAAGGCGTCGAAATCGGTCTGACTGATCCCGGCCAGTGCCTCGTGACGCAATGCCTCGGCGAGGACCTCCATGTCGTCGGTCACGTCATGCGCCTTGGCGGTCAGATGCAGGCACCAGCGGCGTCGGTCACTCGGGTCGGCGCGGCGCTCGACAAAGTCGGCCGCCACCAGCCGGTCAATCACACGACCAATCGCGATCGGCTCCATTTCAAGAAACTCGGCCAGTTCGGCCTGGCTCATGCCTTCGCGACGACGGATCGACTTCAAGGCACGCCATTGCGCGCGGGTGAGGTCAAAACGGATCGCGCGACGGTCGAAATTCTTGCGGAACAGGCAAGTGACGTCGTGCAGGTTGTAGGCGAAAGAGGAGTCGGGTGTTTTCATGGCTGCCGCGGATATTATGTCCTAGGCAGGTAATTTACAATACCCTTCGGTTCATTTATTGGTCGCCGCGCCGGACGTCTCCGGGAAACGGGACTCAAACTCAGGCTGGGAATCACGACGCAGTTGGGCGATAGTCGCCGCATGATCCGCATCCTCGAAACCGATATCACGACCCAGCGCGTCGATGCGATCGTCAATGCCGCCAATGAAGGCCTGCTCGGCGGCGGCGGTGTCGATGGCGCGATCCATCAAGCCGCCGGCGCGGGCTTGCTCGCCGCCTGTCGCGCCCTGGCACAAGTCAGGCCGGGCGTGCGCTGTCCAACCGGCGAAGCGCGAATCACGCCGGGCTTTGATCTTCCGGCGCGATACATCATTCATACCGTGGGCCCGGTCTGGGAAGGCGGTCTGGATGGCGAACCGGCGTTACTCGCCAACTGCTACCGCAACGTCCTTCGCCTGGCCCACGAACATTCACTGAAGTCACTGGCATTTCCCGCAATCAGTTGCGGCGTGTTCGGCTATCCGCCGGACAAGGCGGCACGTATCGCACTGAACGAGCTTGGCAAGCCCGCGCATGCCGATTTCGATATCAGGATCTGTTGCCGTGGTGACGAAATGATCGACAGCTATCGCAGAGCGGGCCTCAGTCTGCTTTCGTAGAAGCGACTTCAGGTGCGATGCTTCCGGGCCACGCAGCAAAAAAATCATCGCGCCTGAAGGCGCTCCACAATCCAGTCTTCGCGCCGCTTTGGTGCCGCACACACCTGAACCTTAGGATGCTTTTTTTCTGCGCTCACGCAGATACACGGATTTGCCCGGGCCCGCGCCGACAACGCGTTCCTCCATGTCGAACAGCTTGCTCGCCGCGACCAGCTCGCGCAGCTTGCGGAAGCCGTAGTTGCGAGGGTCGAAATCCGGCGCCTGCTTGGCAATATGGCTGCCGACCGGCGACAGGTTGGCCCAACCGGTGTCGTCTGACGACGCCTCAACCGCTGTGCGCAGCAGTCCGGCCAGCCTGCGATCCTTGCCGATCGCCTTGGTTGCCTGCGACTGCTTGGCCGGCGCGTCGCTTCCGTCATCCTTGTCGACCAGGATTTCGGTGTAGATGAACCGGTCACAGGCGGCGACGAATGGATTCGGCGTCTTGCGTTCACCGAACCCATAGACGGTCAAACCTGACTCGCGAATGCGCATGGCGATACGGGTGAAATCGCTGTCGCTGGAGACGATGCAGAATCCGTCAAAGCGCTCGCTGTAGAGCAGGTCCATGGCATCGATGATCATCGCCGAATCGGTCGCATTCTTGCCGGTGGTATAGCGGAACTGCTGGATCGGCTGAATCGAATGCGACAGCAGCACCTCTTTCCAGCCCTTGAGTTGCGGACTGGTCCAGTCGCCATAGATGCGCTTGACGCTGGCGGTGCCGTATTTGCCAACCTCGGCGAGCAGACCGTCGACGATCGAGGGCTGCGCGTTGTCGGCGTCAATGAGGACAGCGAGCTTGCTCGATGCGTGGGTATTCATGAATTCGATTCCTGCATTGGATGGTTCGAGCATAACGCCAAATGATGTCCTGGACTGCCCCCGGTCGAACGTGCCAACGCTCGAGCACTCATGCGACAGACGCATATCTCCATGCGCAACGCTTCCTTCCGCAAGCTAGCGCCCATACCTACTCTCAACAGCCTACGGACGTATAGCCGTCCATTCCGGTTGCCCTGCCACGATGTCTGCCCAGTTCATCACGCCACCACAGATTCCGTTGCCCGAAGACAAGGGCATTCTGCTGGCTCGCCTGCTCGACGGCCTCGATTCGCATGCGCTGTGGTGGCTGTCTGGCTATAGCGCCGGTCTGGCCGGCAACCAGAGCACTCTGCTGCCTTCCGCGCCAGAACCGCGCAGCGACGGCATACCAGTCACTGTGGTCTATGGCAGCCAGACCGGCAATGCCAAACGACTCGCTGAGCAACTTGCCGCAAGTATCGAGCACAGCGGCGGCTCGGCTCGATTGTTGCGCGCCGACAGCTATCCCCTGCGCGAGCTCAAGTCGGAACGACTGCTCTATGTCGTCATCAGCACCCAGGGCGATGGTGATCCACCCGATGATGCGCGCGGATTTCTCGAACACCTGTCCGGCAAACGCGCGCCGCAACTCCCGGAGTTGCACTTCGCCGTCCTCGGCCTCGGTGATTCCAGCTACCCGCAGTTCAACGCCGTCGCTCGCCGGGTCGATGCGCGCCTGGCCGAACTCGGCGCGCAGCGTCTGTTCGATCTTGGCGAAGCCGACCTCGATGTCGAAACGGTTGCTGATCCGTGGCGCAAACAGGCTCTCGAGCGCGCCGTCGAATCGATTCCGGCCAACAATCAGCGTTCCAGTGTCGTCAGCTTGCGCCCTGTCGCCAGCGAGACACGGCACGACCGCGATACACCGTTTGCTGCCGAAGTGCTGGCCAACCAGCGCATCAGCGGGCGCGCCAGCGAGAAGGATATTCGTCATCTCGAACTATCGCTGGAAGGATCCGGTCTCGCCTATGAGCCGGGTGATGCGCTTGGCGTCTGGCCGCGCAACTCGCCTGGGCTCGTCGATCAACTGCTTGACCTGCTCGAACTTGATGGCAATGCAGCGGTGGTCCAGGGCAGCGAAAGCCACTCATTGCGCGACTGGCTGGGCGGCCGTCGCGAACTGACCCGGCTTGGCCGTCCGTTTGTTGCCACGCATGCCGCGATGGCCGGGCATGCCGGACTCAATCGCCTGCTCGCGCCGGAACAATCGGCGACCCTGATCAAGCTGCTCGGCAGCCACCAGTTGATCGATCTGTTGCGCGCCTGGCCTGCGCGCTGGAATGCCGAGGAGCTGGTCGGCGCTTTACGCCCATTGACACCTCGTCTGTATTCAATCGCTTCGAGTCAGAAAATCGTCGGCGACGAGGCGCACCTGACCGTCGCCCATGTCGATTACCAAGCGTTCGGCTCACGCCACCACGGCGCGGCTTCGGGCTATCTCGCGCAGGCCGGCGACGATGCTCATATCCCGATTTTCGTCGAACACAATGAACGTTTTCGCCTGCCTGCCGATGGCAGCCGCGACATCATCATGATTGGCCCTGGTACCGGCATCGCTCCGTTTCGCGGCTTCGTTCAAGAGCGCGCAGCCACCGCCGCCAGCGGACGCAACTGGTTGCTGTTCGGCAATCCGCATTTCGATTCCGATTTTCTCTATCAGGTCGAATGGCAGGAAGCCCTGCGCGAAGGACGCATTGATCGCCTCGACCTCGCCTTCTCACGGGATCAGGCGAGCAAGGTCTATGTCCAGCATCGACTGCGCGAGCACGGCCGCGAACTCCACGACTGGCTGAGCAATGGCGCACACCTGTATGTGTGCGGTGATGCCACGCGCATGGCCCGCGATGTCGATGACGCGCTGATCGAGATCTTTACCACGCATGGCAATGGTGATCGCGAGCAGGCGCTGGAAGCCATCGAAGTGCTGCGTCGCGACGGCCGCTATGCGCGCGACGTGTATTGATCAGCAATTTCACCAAAAGCGAATCCGACTTCCATCATGAGCACCACCACTTCCCCCGTTGAACACATCAAACAGGCCAGTCAGCACCTTCGCGGCAGCTTGCGCGAGAGTCTCGGCGATGCGCATACCGGCACGATCCGCGACGACGACACCGCCCTGATCAAGTTCCACGGCAGCTACCAGCAGGACGACCGCGATCTGCGCGAGGAACGTCGCCAGCAGAAGCTCGAACCGGCCTACAGTTTCATGATCCGCACACGCACGCCGGGCGGCGTGTTGAGTCCCTCGCAATGGCTGGCTCTCGATGCGATTGCCACGCGCTACGCCAACCATTCCCTGCGCATCACCACGCGCCAGACGTTCCAGTTTCACGGTGTCATCAAGCGTGAACTCAAGGCAACCATGCAGGCCATCAATGCCAGTCTGATCGACACCGTGGCCGCCTGTGGTGACGTCAATCGCAACGTGCTGGCTTCGACCAATCCGGTCGAATCGCAGCTGCATGCCAGCGTCCACGACTGGGCCGTGCGTCTGTCCGAGCATCTCAAGCCGAAGACCCGCGCCTACTACGAAATCTGGCTCGATGAGCAGCGTATCGCCGGCGGCGAAGAAGAGCGCGAACCGCTCTACGGCGACACCTATCTGCCGCGCAAATTCAAGGTCGCGATTGCCGTGCCGCCGCACAACGACGTCGATGTGTTCGCGCATGATCTCGGCTTCATCGCGATCATCGAGGAGGGCGAACTGACCGGCTTCAACGTCAGCGTCGGCGGCGGCATGGGCGCAAGCCATGGCGATGCCGAAACCTATCCGCTGCTCGCCCAGTTGCTCGGTTTCGTCACTCCCGATCAGGTCTTCGCGATCGCCGAGGCGGTCTTGACCGCGCAACGCGATTTCGGCAATCGCGCCGAGCGCAAGCGCGCAAGGCTCAAGTACACGATCGAGGATCGGGGTCTGGACTGGTTCAAGGCCGAAGTCGAGCGGCGTTCGGGTTTCACCCTGCCAGCGCCGCGCGCGTTTGCCTTTGAACACAATGGCGACCGCTTCGGCTGGATCGAAGGCCATGATGGCCGCTGGCATCTGACCTTGCGCATCGAAGCCGGGCGCATCGCCGATCGCGGCGACGCCACCCATCTGACCGGCCTGCGTGAAATCGCCCGCCTGCATCGCGGTGATTTCCGCCTGACCAGCAACCAGAACGTGATCATCGCCAATGTCGAGGCGGCGGATCGCGCAGTCATCGATGCGCTGGTCAATGCGCATGGCCTTGACCTGCATCGCCGCGCCGGTCCCTTGCGCCTGCGCGCGCTGAGTTGCGTTGCCCTGCCGACCTGCGGCCTGGCGATGGCCGAAGCCGAGCGCTATTTGCCTGATTTGCTCGGCAAGGTTGAGGCCCTGCTCGCCAAGCATGCTCTCGTTGAAACCCCGATCCATCTGCGCATCTCGGGCTGTCCGAACGGATGCTCGCGTCCGTATCTCGGCGAGATCGCCCTCATTGGCAAGGCACCGGGGCGCTACAACCTCATGCTCGGCGCTGATCGCCGTGGCCAGCGGCTGAACGCGCTGTACCGCGAGAACATCGCCGACCGTGAAATTCTTGCCGAACTCGACAAGCTGTTCGCCCGCTATGCGGCAGGGCGCCAGCCTGATGAAGGCTTTGGCGATTTCCTCGTCCGCAGCGACGTTGTCCGTCCCCGACCAGGCATTCCCGTACAGGTGATCACATGAGCGCCCTGCCCGATCTCGTCTGCGCCGCGGAAGATTCCCGCGCACTTGCCGATCTCAATCGCTGGCTGGAAAAGCGCAGCGCCGAAGAGCGTGTCGCCTGGGCCCTGGAAACCTTGCCGGGGCGACATGTGCTGTCGTCGAGCTTCGGCGCGCAGTCGGCGGTCTCATTGCATCTGCTTAGTCAGCAACAACAGGACATCCCGGTGATCCTGATCGATACCGGCTATCTGTTTGAGGAAACCTACCGCTTCGCCGATGCACTGACCGAACGCCTGCATCTGGACTTGCGTGTTTATCAGCCGGAAATTGGTCCGACCTGGATGGAAGCGCGCCACGGGCGTCTCTGGGAGCAGGGCCTCGAAGGCCTCAACCGTTACGATGATCTGCGCAAGGTCGAACCGCTGCGCCGCGCGCTCGGTGAACTCGGCGCGCTGACCTGGTTCGCCGGCCTGCGCCGCAGCCAGGCCAGTACGCGCGAGAACACCGCCGTGCTTGAACTCAAATCAGGCCGCTGGAAAGTGCACCCGCTGATCGACTGGACTGATCGCGACATCTGGCAATACCTGAGCCGCCACGATCTTCCGTATCACCCGCTCTGGCACGAAGGCTATGTGTCGATTGGCGACGTACACACGACACGACCGTGGCAACCCGGCATGCGCGAGCAGGACACGCGCTATTTCGGCCTCAAGAGAGAGTGTGGCATTCACCTTGAGGTTTGAGCCGGTGCTTGTTTTCCACACCGCTAGAGCGCGCGCCTTAAGACCTCAACTTGCCGACATCCAGTCCACTCAAGCCGCACGAATCGAGGCTTCCTCAACGCCAAGTTCGCTCCAATGCGGCGGTGTCGGCCAGTCGGCCAAAGCAGCACCTTGAACCACACGAACGAGATCGCGGCGATCGATATGCGGTGCCAGCGCAATGATCAAATCGAGAGCGTAATTGCGCTGCACCCGATCACGCTGCAGGACAACCCAACTGGTGCAGGTAGGCAGCAAGTCACGTGCTGAAAACACATGGAATTCGGCTTGGTCCTCTTCACTCAAGGCCATTTCGGCAAGCACGCCGACACCGAGTCCGCTACGCACGTAGGTCTTGATCAGATCGGCATCGCGCGCCGTCACCGCAAGGTTGAGGTCACATCCGGCATCGACGAACGCGCGCCGCAACGAAGACTCCGCGTTGAGCGAGGATTCGTAGCTGACCAGTGCGTGCCTGGCGAGCTCATCGATGCGCGGTACACGTCCCAAACTCGCCAGTGGATGATCGCGGGTCAGCAGGATCTGCCTGTCCCAGCGAAACAGCGGAATGGCCAACTCTGCGTTCGGCGCTGCGCTCGCGGTGCTGACGATGGCCAGATCGGCTGCGCCCTTGCCGAGCAGGTCCATCAACTCGGTATCCCCATGCGGTTCGAGGCGGATGCCGACATCGGCGTAGCGGCGCTTGATGTCGGCAATGGCGCCCGGCAGCACGAACCGTGCTTGCGTGTGCGTGGAAACGATAACCAGCTCGCCATCATTCTCACTGCGGAAGTTGGCTGCGAGGACGCGAATATTCGCCGCTTCGGAGAGGATGATCCGCGCCCGTGCAATGACTTGCGCTCCGGCAGTCGAGATTGATTCCAGACTCTTGCCCTTGCGCACGAACATCTGGAAGCCGAGTTCATCTTCGAGTTGACGAAGCTGCCGCGAGATACCGGGCTGGGTCGCATGCACACGTTCGGCGGCCAGCGTTATGTTGAGGCCGGCGTCAACGATGGCGACGATGTAGCGAAGCTGGGTCAGGGTCATGTCAGCGAGTTCACGGGTTGGACTGGGGGCAGACTCACCCATGCGCATGCCATTGGCACAAGCGTCAGAAATGGGCATCTCCGGCGCAGCATAGAGACGCGCAGCCATCGCGTCCACTATGGACGTCTAGACGTCTTTATGATGAACATCATCGAATAACATATCCTGGTGATGGATCGGCATTTCCCTGCACGAATATCCAGCCTCTAGTCTGGCCATCATGAAGCTCACCTCACTGCCACGCCGATTGCACAATCGATGGATTCGCCTGGTCGGCCACTTCGGCAGCCGATCAGTACCCCGATCCCTGTTTTTCGACCCGGTCCCGACCCGCGCAGCTTCAAGCCCGGGCGTGATCCTGGTTGGAGCCGGGCCCGGCGACGCCGGCTTGCTCACCCTGAATGCCGCTCGCGCCATCGCCGATGCCGAAGTGATCCTGTTTGACCGCCTGGTTTCCGCCGAAGTGCTCACGCTGGCCAGTCGCCACGCGCTCCTGATTGAGGTCGGAAAGCAGGGCGGCGGCACGCAGACTGCGCAGATCAGGATCCATGCGCTGATGCTGGAACACGCGCGCTCGGGCAAGCGCGTGGTACGACTCAAGGGCGGCGACCCGTTCGTTTTCGGGCGTGGGGGCGAGGAACTCGAATTCCTGCGTGCACATTCAATCAATTACGAGGTCGTTCCCGGCATCACCGCGGCGATCGCCTGTGCCGCTTATGCCGGCATTCCGCTGACTCATCGCGATCATGCCCACGCCGTTCGCTTTGTCACCGCGCATTGTCGCGATTCGATCGACACGCTTGATTGGCAGGCGCTCGCCGACGAGCGCCAGACTCTCGCTGTCTACATGGGCGTCAGCAGCCTGGCTCGATGGCAGCAAGCACTGATCGCACACGGTCGCTCGGCCGATACGGCATTTGCCCTGATCGAGAATGGCTCACGGCCCGGGCAACGCGTGATCCGCGGTACGCTCGGCCAGCTTGCGGAAGCCGCCGCGCTGCTTTCCGTGCAGTCACCGGCCCTGCTCATCCTCGGCGAGGTCGCCTGCTTGGCTGATCGCCTACACTGGTTTGGTCAGGCGCCCTTGACAGCGGCAACCGCCTCCGCGCCACTATTGCACGCCGCCTGAATTCCACGGAGATCCCAACCCATGAGCTTCAATTCGATACTCGACACGATTGGCAATACGCCGATCGTGAAGCTTCAGCGTCTCGCACCGAAAGGCATCGACATCTTCGTCAAGGTTGAATCCTTCAATCCGGGCGGTTCGGTCAAGGATCGTCTTGCCCTGGCGGTCGTTCTCGATGCCGAACAGAGCGGCAAACTGAAACCCGGCCAGACCATTGTCGAGGCCACTTCAGGCAATACCGGCGTCGCCCTGGCCATGGTTGCCGCTGCGCGCGGCTATCCGTTTGTCGCGGTGATGTCGGAATCTTTCTCGATCGAACGGCGCAAGCTGATTCGTGCCTATGGCGGCAAGGTCATCCTGACGCCCGCCGCCGCACGTGGCACCGGCATGGTGGCCAGGGCCGAAGAACTGGCAAAAAAGCACGGCTGGTTTCTGACCAGCCAGTTTGACAACCCGGCAAACCCAGCCTGGCATCGCAATACGACGGCGGCAGAAATTCTGCGGGATTTCGCCGGCAAACGTCTCGACTACTTCGTCAGCGGCTGGGGCACCGGCGGCACCCTGACCGGCGTCGGCGAAGTGCTGCGCCTGACTCGTCCCGAAGTGCAGATCATCGCCAGCGAGCCGTCGGCAGCGGCGATGCTGTCAGGCGAGGAGTGGAAGCCACACAAGATCCAGGGCTGGACTCCGGACATGATTCCCAGCGTGCTCAACCGCGATGTCGCCCATCGCATCCTCACCGTCGATGACACCGTTGCACGGGACAGCGCGCGTCTGCTCGCGCAAAAGGAAGGCATCTTTGTCGGCCTGTCGGCGGGCGCAACGCTGGCCAGCGCGCTGGAACTTGCGGCTGAAGCGAAACCGGGCACGGTGATTCTCGCCATGCTGCCCGATACCGGCGAGCGTTACCTGTCGACCTTCCTCTTCGAGGGAGTCAACGAAGGTTCCGACGACGACTGGCTGGCCTCGCTGGACTGACAGCCGGCGCGGGCCGGATTGTGCGACACAGGGCAAACTGTGGCCGGATTCAAGGTTTGCCTTTGCAAGGCAACCTAGCCTGAGCGACAGGGGTGAACGAGGTCGATCCATGTTGCGATCCCGATCAGCGCAGGTCCTGCTCAGCCTCGCACTGTGTGCGACGGGCATCGCCGTCGCGCAAACGCCCAGCCATCGCCCGGATGCGGGCATGCGCAGCGGTTTCGAGAGAACGGATGCGGGGCCGTTTTCGGATGCCGATGCCGCCCGCTTTCTGACCCAGGCGACCTTTGGACCGACCCTCGCCGAAATCGCCCATCTGCGCAGCGTCGGCTATCAGGCCTGGTTGAACGAGCAGTTTGCCCTGCCGGCATCCACCCAGGTCCCGTATCTGGACTGGGTGGAAAACCTGCCGCCGCTGCCGATCGGCGCCAACACGGTCACCGACGACACCCGCATCGAAGTTTGGACGATCAATGCCCTTGGCGCGCCCGACCCGAGCCGGGGCATGGCGGCGCCAGCGGATCAGTTGCGCCAGCGCGTGGCCTTTGCATTGAGCGAGATCTTCGTCGTATCCAACAAGAACGGCACGCTGGCCTACCAGCCTTGGGCCTTGGCCAGCTGGTACGACATGCTCGCTGAAAATGCATTCGGCAATTATCGCGACCTGCTAGAGGACGCGACCCTGCACCCTGCGATGGGCATCTACCTCACCCACATGCAGAATCAGAAGGCGGATGCCGGGCACAACATCCGCCCGGATGAAAACTACGCTCGCGAAGTGCTGCAGCTGTTTTCAATCGGACTGGTCAAACTGGCTGACGACGGAACGCCGGTTCTGAGTGGCGGTCAGCCGATCCCCACTTATGGCCAGGCGACCGTACGCGGATTCGCCGCCGTGCTGACCGGCTGGAACTGGAACAACACCGGCTGCGGGCCGAACACCTATGTCTGCTGCGACGAAAGCAACTACAGCAATTGTGGACGCTACGGCTACAACCTGCCGAGCTGGAAGTTGCCAATGCAGCCGATCGAGGCATTCCACGACAACACCAGCGACAAACAGTTGCTTGACTATGCCGGCGTGGCCCTGCCCGGCGGTGTCCTCGCCGCGGGAGGCAATGCGCCGCAGGAGCTGGATGCCGCGCTCGACAATATTTTCGAGCATCCGAATGTCGGTCCGTTCATCAGCCGTCGCCTGATCCAGCGACTGGTCACCAGCAATCCCTCGCCGGCCTATGTGCAGCGGGTCGCGGCGGCGTTCAACAACAATGGCAACGGCGTGCGCGGCGACCTCAAGGCAACCGTGCGTGCGATCCTGCTCGATCCCGAGGCGCGCTTCGGCCAATGGATGTATCCGTCCATCTTCGGCAAGTTGCGCGAACCCCTGCTCAAGAACACCCAGCTCTGGCGTGCAATGAGTGCCACGACCGAGACTGGCCGCATCGAAACGCTGAATCCCTATCCGCCGATCGAAGACTGGTATGGGCAGGGCCCGCTGCGATCGCAATCGGTGTTCAATTTTTTCCAGCCCGACTATCGCAACAGTGGCGAGATCAGCAGCCTCGGCCTGTTCAGTCCGGAGTTCCAGATCCTCAGTGACATCACCGCCGTGTCGACCAGCAACCGCTTGTTCAGCCTGAGCTTTTGCTGGTATTCCGATGGCAACAGCTGCTGGACCAATGGTCATGGTGCAACGCTCTACCTCGATACCGCACGCGATGCCAGCCTCGCCGCAAGCAATCCGTCCGCGTTGCTGGATCGCTACAGCTTGCTGTTCATGTCCGGCCAGATGTCACCGTTCATGCATCAGACCCTGCTGACCCGAGTGAATGCGATAAGCGGAAGCACGCGCGGTCGCCAGCGCGTACAGCACGCGTTGTACCTGATCCTCAATTCGCCTGAATATTCGATCCAGAAGTGAGCGCGCCATGAGCACCAGCCGCCGCCGATTCCTCAAGCAAGGCCTGACCGCCTTCGGTGCCGCCGGCCTGTGCGGCGCCTTTGGCAATCTGAATGTGCTGGCCGCCGCAGCCGGCCACGCGTCATTCCCGCCCGGCGACTACAAGGCGCTGGTTTGTGTGTTCCTGCATGGCGGCAACGACAGTTTCAACAGCATCGTTCCCTACAGTGCAACCGAATACGCGGCCTATCGCAGTTCGCGGCGGGTGCTCGTCGCCGACGGTGGCATCGCCTTCGACCAGGCCACCGTCCAGGCCCAGGCGCTGAATGCACTGGCTGCGGTCGGCGGCTTGCCCGGTGGCTTGCCGAGCGATGGCGGAAGCTATGGCGTGCATCCGGCCCTGGCCGAGTTGCGCCAGTTGTTCAACGCCGGCCATGCGGCGATCGTCGCCAATGTCGGAACGCTGCTTTATCCGACCTCACAGGCCGCCTATCAGGCCGGCACGATCGCGGTGCCGCCGCAGTTGTTCTCGCATCTGGACCAGTCGACCTACTGGCAGACCTCGCGTCCGGATGACGCCAATGCAAACGGCTGGGGAGGACGCATCGCCGACCGTCTGCACAGTGCCAACGCGGGCCCGGTGCCGATGTGCGTCAGTCTCTCCAGCAACAACCTGTTCCAGCGCGGCGATATCGTCGACAGCTATTCGGTATCACCCGAAGGGGTTGAAAAGATGAGTTATCTGGGAGACGGCCCGGAATCCTGGGTCATTCCACCCAATGAGGACGGCATCGCCGCCTATCAGGCACTGCTCGCGGCCAACACCCAGCAACACGTGTTCGAGCGCGCCTACGCCGACCGCACGCGCAATGCCGTCGCCAACTACGAATTTGTCGACGCCGCCCTGAACGGTGCGTCACCACTGGCGACACCGTTTCCGGCCACGTCGCTGGGTCAGCAACTGCGCATGGCCGCGCGCCTGATCCAGGTGCGCGCCGCACTCGGCATGAGCCGCCAGGTCTTTTATGTTTCCGCCGGCAACTACGATTCGCACAACAATCAGGTGGATGACCAGCAGTCGAATCTCGGCGAACTTTCGCAGGCGCTCAAGGCATTCCATGACGCCACCGTCGAGCTCGCCATCGATCAATCCGTCACCGCGTTCACGGCCTCGGATTTCGGTCGCTCGCTCGGCGTCAATGTCGACGGCACCGACCATGGCTGGGGCGGCCATCATTTTGTCGTCGGCGGGGCCGTGCGCGGACAACGCTTCTACGGCTCGATGCCTTCGCTGCGTGATACGGCCAATCCCGACGATACCGGTTTTGGCCAGATCATCCCGACCACGGCGGTCGACCAGTACGCAGCGACTCTGGCGGCGTGGTTTGGCCTCAGCAACAGCGAGATCGCCGACATCTTCCCTTCACTGGCGCACTTTGATTCCGCCAGCCTGGGATTCCTCGGCTGATCGACACCGCTCAGCTGAAAACAAGAAAGGGCGCCTTGCGGCGCCCTTTCTGTTTGAAACAAGCGCGGAGAATCAGGCGCCCTTCTTCCATTGACCCAGTGCAGCGAGACCATTTTCCCTGGCGCGCTGGGCGACCGTGGCCTGCGCTTCGGCAAAATTCGCCGCCATGTCCTTGCCCCACAACTTGAGAGCAGCCTGCTGCATGGCGCGGCCATACGAGAACGACAACGGCCACGGATGCGGACCCTGCTGGTTCATCGCATTGAGATGCGCGGTGGCAAGTTCGTCGGACTGTCCGCCGGAGAGGAACACGATGCCCGGCAGCGAGGCCGGCACCGACGCCTTCAGGCAGCGAATCGTCGCATCGGCGACATCGTCGATATCGGATTGTTCTTCGCAGTCCTTGCCGGCCAGAACCATGCTGGCCTTGAGGATGGTGCCTTCGAGGAACACGTTCTGCTCGTACAGCGAGGCGAACAGGCTGCGCAAGGTGGCTTCGGTCACTTCATAACATTCATCGATGTCGTGCGAACCATCCAGCAGCACCTCAGGCTCGACCATCGGCACGATACCGGCTTCCTGGCACAGCGCCGCGTAGCGCGCCAGGGCATGGCAGTTGGCTTCGATGCAGGTGCCACTCGGCGAATCGCCACTGATCGTGATCACTGCACGCCATTTGGCGAACTTTGCACCGAGCTTGGCGTATTCATTGAGACGCTCACGCAGGCCATCGAGACCTTCGGTGACCAGTTCGCCGGGGAATCCGGCCAGCGGGAAAGTGCCCTTGTCGACCTTGATGCCCGGCACGATGCCGGCGTCGAGCATGAGCTTGGTGAATGGCACACCAGCCTTGGTCGACTGACGAATCGTCTCGTCATAAAGGATTGCACCGGAAACGTGCTGATTGAGGCCGGGCGTGGTCAGCAACATCTCACGATAGGCACGACGATTCTCCTCGGTATTCGGCACGCCAACCGAATCGAAACGCTTCTTGATCGTGTTGTTTGACTCATCAATCGCGATGATGCCCTTGCCCGGCGCGACCATGGCCTGGGCGATGCTTTCAAGTTGCTCGATACTCATGGATGAACGACTCCGTAGAACAAATGCGTAATGCCGTCACGCAAGGTGCCGGATGGAAAGGGAATGGGACATTCAGGGGCGCGGAGTATAGGCCAGTTCGCGCAAGCTTGCAGTCGCCCCGGAAAGCTCTCCCGGTAGCACGAATCTGGCGATATTCGCGCGCAACAGCCTATTGCTTGCCGCGTTTCGGATTCCACCGTCGTGCCGGGATCTCACACTTCTCCATGATTGCGCTGCGCGCCGCAGGATCGGCCGGCAGATTGAACGGGAATATCAGCGAGCTGAACACCCGATCACGGCCGGCATTGATGATGGTCGGCACGAATTCAATATTCCTGGCAATGCTCGCGGCGAGTTCACCGAGACCGCCGGGCGGCTCGACTTTTTCGACGGTGATATTGCTGGCTCGGCCATTGCCCTCAACGATGAACGACACCGCCGCACAGCCGGATTGATCCATGTTCTTGCCGCCAAGTGGTGCATCACCCTCGACCGAGTCCTTCATCAATACCCAGTATTTTTCGAGATCGTTCGGCTTGACCGAACGCACGGGGTTCTGCGCGTGAGCGACCGGGATCAGGGCAAGACCGACAATTGACAACAGCAGCGTTCGCAAAAACATGGTGGTTCTCCGTTACGTCAATGTCGAAGGATAACCAATCAGGCGCCTGCCGGCGTTTCGAACAGCGTAACACCGTGCAAATATTTCATTGCAGGGCGAATCATTGCAGCAGCAAGCCAAGCACCACGGCGGCGTAGAACCCCGCCAGGGCATCATCGAGCATGACCCCGAGGCCGCCCTTGATGCGACGATCCGCCCATGAACAAGGCCAGGGTTTCCACACATCGAACAGGCGAAACAGAAAAAATCCGGCGAAGATCCATGGCCAGTGCGCCGGCCAGATGAACAGCGGCAGCAGACTGATCCACTGGCCGACAAATTCATCCCAGACGATCACGCCCGGATCACTGATGCGCAGGCGTCCGATGACGATGTTCGATGCCCAGACGCCGACCAGGAATGCGGCCACGATGATGCCGACAACCCAGGCCATCGGCAATTCGCGCATCAGCAACCACGGCAACAGTGCCGCCGCCGATCCCGCGGTTCCGGGCGCAAACGGACTCAGGCCCGAGCCGAAGCCGCTGGCAATCCAGCCAGCCGGATGGCCGAGCACGGCGCGGCGTTGTTGTGCGTCGAGTTTCATGTGAAGTGTTCCCATCCCTTTTCAGGCGACACATTGTGTTGTCCGTTTCGATCGAAGACGCGCACACCGGTTCGCGCAACCACGCGACCGAGTTGCGTGACCTGGCATCCGAGCTCGGTCATCGCAATCCGCATCAATTCGACCTTCGCAGAGGCGATCGTGAAGGCCAGCTCATAGTCATCGCCACCGGATTTCTGAAGTGTGCGACAGGTATTCATATCGAAGCACTCGAACAATGCCACTGAACCTGGAAGGCATTCTTCCTCGATGTCGATTCCGAGCTCGCTTGCCGCGGCTATATGCCCCAGGTCAGCGATCAGGCCGTCGGAAATATCGATGCAGGCACTGGCCAGTCCGCGCAAGCCGATTCCTGCCGCAACCCGGGGTTGTGGCCGATTGAGCCGGCTGATCAGAAGCTCCTGATTGGCCTTCTGCTGCATCAGCGCGGAAGCGCCGGATTCGTCGATGGATTGCAGACAACGCAATCCGCCTGCCGCGTCACCCAGCGTGCCACTGACGAAGACCGCATCACCGACCTGAGCGCCCTTGCGCCGTATCGCGCAACCGCTCGGCACGAAGCCATGCGTCGTCACGGTGATTGCCAATGGACCTCGCGTTGTATCACCGCCGATCAACGCCACATCATGTCGCGCCGCGAGCGCACCGAAACCGTCGGCAAAAGCCGAGACGAAACCGGCGTCGGCTTCTGGCATCGTCAAAGCCAGAGTGGCCCAGGCTGGCGACGCCCCCATCGCGGCAAGATCACTGAGATTGACCGCCAGCGATTTCCAGCCAATATCGGCAGGCGCGGTTTCACGCGGAAAATGCACTCCTGCCACCAGGGTGTCGGTGCAGATGACGAGCTCGTGACCAGCAGGCAAGGCGACCACGGCCGCATCGTCGCCGATGCCCAGATGCACATCATCGCGCCTGGAAGCGCAGCGCTGCTTGAGAATTTCGATCAGATCGAATTCAGCCATCGACCGATCCGGCGCGAATGATGGGCAATGCGACCCTTCTCCTGCTGGCGGGAAATGCGATTGCCACGTTGATCTGGAGATACTTCAAGACTGACTCGCTGGGCGATCAATGCGAAGAAAACGGAAAGTCATCGGCCCTTTTTTCGGTATTCGACTTCACGCCACTGCCCGGCCAGCTTGTCGAGTACCCCGTTGACGAAGGTATGGCCTTGATCGGCACCGAAGCGCTTGGTTACTTCCAGCGCCTCGTTGATGATCACCCGGTACGGCACGTCGGGGCGAAACTTCAACTCGTAGGCGCCGATGCGCATGACTGCACGCTCGATCGGATCAACCTCTGCAATCTCGCGATCGATATGCTCGCGGATGCCGGCATCGAGTTCGGCCAGATTTTTCTCGACACCGCGCAGCAGATCCTCGAAATACTCGAGATCGGCAATTTCCATGTCCTGCTCGTGACTGAACTGCTCGATCACCTGGACCATGCGATTGCCGCCGACCTGCCAGGCATAGATCGCCTGCAGGGCACGTCGGCGCGAACGCGAACGCGCGGCAAGATCGACGCCTTCGGGGCGGTGCGGATGGCTCACAGGTTTCTCCAGAGATCGATCATTTCGAGGGCGGCGAGTGCGATTTCCTCACCCTTGTTGCCGTGCTTGCCACCTGCCCGCGCCTCGGCGTCTGCATGAGCCTCGACGGCGAGAACGCCGTTCAAGACGGGCATGCGAAACTCAACACCTACGCGCATCAGGCCATTCGCACAGCCGTCAGCTACCTGCTCATAGTGACGCGTATCGCCGCGCACCACACAGCCGAGCGCAAGGATTGCCGCGTGCTGGCCCGCCGCGGCGAGGTGCGCTGCTGCCATTGGAATCTCCCAGGCACCGGGCACACGCACGATGTCAATCGCCGCTTCGTTCACACCATGGTCAACAAGAGCAGCTCGCGCACCCTCGATCAGCACCTCGACGATGCGCGGATTCCAGCGACTCGCGATGATCGCAAGGCGGGCTTCGGGATGGGCACGCACGGTGCCGCAGATGATGGCCATGAGATCCTGCAGGGAGAAGCGCGGGCCTTATCGGCCCGGCGGAACCGCGCAGTCTAACGGACACGCGGCCCCGGCCAAAGTGCCCGGGATGCATTCGACGCAGTGTCTGTTGCGTGCAAGGCGGAATCCTTGAGGTAACCGATGGCTACCTCAAGGGAATCGCCAGCGGCGCTCAGTTGGATTCGAACCCATTGGCGAAGATCACGTCGGTCGATGGCACGGTAACGCCGTAGTTGCAGCTTGTGTTGTAAGCCGAGCCGATCGCGTTGATCTGGGTTGGCGTGTAGCCCATGGTTGCCGCCGCCGTGATGACCGCCTGCGCGGCGTCTTTCTGACTGGAGCTGCTACTGGTCATGGCCAACCCGCGCAGCATGGCCTTGTCCATTGCGTCACGGCCGATTGCAACCCAGGCGATGAGGTTGCAGGAAGCCCAGTACTGACCCTGACTGTGGATCGAGCCACCGATGTTGCCCGGGTAACTGTGGCCGACGTTGTAGTTGGTCACTCGCCCGCTCCAGTATTCGTTATGTCCATCCCAGTGGAACATCCAGAACCATTGTGGATCGGCAGGCGTCCAGTGACCGGTCGAACGGTTGTAGGAGCTCGCGAAATAGTCGCCGACGCCTTCCGACAGGCCCTCGTTCTGCGACAAGCCGCCATTGGTGATCCAGTCGTGCAGGCCATGGCCAAGTTCATGCAGGATGACATCCGAATCTTCGGCATCGTCAACGCCGCCCTCTCCGAACTGGAGCTGATCCGAACCCGAGGAGAACGATGAATTGTCATCACCATCGAACCCATGCGGATCGAAGCGCACGCCGCCGGCCACCGAGTTGGGCGCCACGCTCACGCCCAGGGTTTCGTTGAGGTAGCGCATCTGCTTGTCGATCAGGAAATACACGTTCGGCGCTTCGAACTTCTGATCGGCACGCGTCGTACTGAAATCCGATGTCGAGGGTGTCGGGCAATCATTGACGCCGCCAAATGGCGAAGCCCAGTCCTGGCAGCGCGCCCAGGGCCCTTCGAGCTTGAACACGCCACCGGCCTGGGTGATATCGCGCAAGCTGACACTGATCAACTGCCCGGTGAGCCCCGCGGAATCGGCATCACCGGCATCGGTCAGGCCACCGGTGCCATAGCTTGCCGTTGCCATGGTCAGCGGATCCGGATCAAACACGGTTGCCGTTCCATTGAGGTAATACTCGGTGTTGCGGAAATCGAGAATCTCGCCGCTGCTGGAATCGGCAACAATTTCCCATTCACCTTCCCTGGCTGGATCACGGACAACGAAAACCCAGGCCAGACGAGTCGGCTGGCGATCGGCATAGACCATCAATTCGGGATCAAGCACGTCATGCGCCGCTGGCATGCCGAACGACTGGACGACTTGCCGACGTACATCAGCCGCTTCCCGCGCCGGATGCACGGAGATCGCATCGATTGTCGGCCGAGCTTCGCTGCTGACAAAAATCACTTCGCCATCAGGCTTGACCGTGACTGCAATATCGCTGGCGTACACCGGAACGCCGTCGAGCACCTGCCTGAAGCGGACCACGGAGAACGCGCCGTCGTCACGCTGGTAGGCGGCACTCAGCTGTGCAGGGCTGTCGGCAATGCCGAGTTGATTCGCGCGCGCCGTGGTGAATTCACGCGCCATGCGTTCGGCGCTACCGACTTGCTGCGCACGGAATCCGGGGTGATAAAGCGCAGTTGCGCGTCCATCCGCGGCAAAACGGCCTTCACTGGTTTCCAGCGCTGCAATCGCATTGAACGCGGGTTTGTTCTGAATCGAATTCGCTGCCGGTTGCAAGGCCAGCGCAGAGCCCCCGGAAGCGACCAGGGCGATCGTCAATGAGGTGCCGAAAATTCCGAGTCGTTTGATCATGCAGGTATTTCCCCAGGAGCGTGGCGTCGAATGTGCGGTCGGCAAGTCTACCTGCTTGAGGCAATCGGCGAATGCGTCGCAAAGCATGTCTTCCTCATCTTCGGGAACGAAGTCCATCGGCCCGGACACCAAACGATCGCGCTCGATTCGCCGCGATCAATGAGGACGCATCGTCACCAACATGGGTGTTGAATGCCCTGCGATTCCTTGCCCGAACCATGCCCGCCAGGTTCAGCTTTGCTACCCTGCAAAACCCGACGCAGCGGTGTATCATGCGCGCCCCATTCATCCATCCATCCGCATTGAAGGATATATGACCTTATGAGCAGCACTCTGTTCACTTCCGAATCGGTTTCCGAAGGCCATCCCGACAAGGTTGCCGACCAGATCTCCGACGCCGTGCTCGACGCCATCCTGTTGCAGGACAAGCGCGCCCGTGTCGCCTGCGAAACGATGATCAAGACCGGCTTTGCCATCGTCGCCGGCGAGATCACGACGAATGCGTGGATCGATCTGGAAACCCTGACCCGCCGGGTCATTCTCGATATCGGCTACAACAGCTCGCAGGTCGGCTTCGACGGCGAAACCTGTGGCGTGCTCAATTTGATCGGCAAGCAGTCCCCCGACATCAACCAGGGCGTCGACCGCAAGAAGCCGGAAGAACAAGGGGCCGGCGATCAGGGCCTGATGTTTGGCTATGCAACCAATGAAACCAAGGACTTCATGCCGGCGGCGATCCACTATTCGCATCGTCTCGTCGAGCAGCAAGCCAAAGTGCGCAAGAAGAAAAACTCGCCAATGGCGTGGCTGCGTCCCGATGCAAAATCCCAGGTCACCCTGCGCTACGAAGATGGCAAGGCCGTGGCCATCGACGCCGTTGTGCTGTCGACCCAGCATGATCCTTCGGTCAAGCAGAAGGATCTGATCGAAGCCGTGCGCGAGCATATTCTGCTGCCTGTGCTGCCAGCCAAATGGCTGCACAAGGGCACCAAGTTCCACATCAACCCGACTGGCAAGTTCGTCATCGGCGGTCCGGTCGGCGACTGTGGCCTGACCGGACGCAAGATCATTGTCGACACCTACGGCGGCTGGGCCCGTCACGGTGGTGGCGCGTTCTCGGGCAAGGATCCGTCCAAGGTCGATCGCTCGGCCGCCTATGCCGCACGCTACGTGGCCAAGAACATCGTCGCCGCCGGCATTGCCGATCGTTGCGAAGTCCAGGTCAGCTATGCAATCGGCGTGGCCGAACCGACATCGATCTCGGTGACCACGTTCGGCACCGGCAAGATCAGTGACGACAAGATCGAAAAGCTGATCCGCAAGCATTTTGACCTGCGTCCGTACGGCATCATCCAGATGCTCGACCTGATCCATCCGATGTATCAGCAGACCGCCGCCTACGGACATTTCGGTCGCAAGCCATTGGAATTCACCTATACCGATAGTGCGGCGAAGCAACACACCGCAACGGCCTTCTCCTGGGAGAAGACCGACAAGGCCGAAATCCTGCGCAGTGATGCCAGGCTGAAGTAATCCGCCCCGCGCGAAGCAGTTGCAGCGACTCCCGAAACAGGCCGCCATGTGCGGCCTGTTTCCATTTCAGATCGACAACTTTCCCGACAACGGGTGCGCCACAAGGCCGCCAGCGTCGCAAGCTGCAGGTCGGGGTGCGTTCACTCGTCTGTGCGAGACTTGATCCCGCAAATCGATCGCCCGATCATGGGCGCGAATCAGTCAGTGACCGTTTCGCGGCTAACGCATCCCCAAAGAGATTCCCAGGTACCCGACAGGATACAAAGACGATGACGGCTGGAGCAGATTCGGTTACGCCCGCAAATCCGGCAAGCGAGCAGCATGATGATCTGCGCTTCGTACGCAACCGGATTTTTGACGAGATTGCCATTGGCGACCGTGCGAGTATCGAGCGCACCCTGACAGCCAGCGACATCAAGCTGTTCGCGGTCATTTCCGGCGACGACAACCCGCAGCATTTCGATGCCGGACTCACCTCCTCGACCCAACTGCACGGCGTCATTGCGCACGGCATGTGGGGTGCCGCATTGATCTCGGCAGTCCTCGGCACCCGTCTGCCCGGGCCGGGCACGGTCTATCTGGGCCAGACCCTCAGCTTTGCTGGTCCGGTGCGGATCGGCGACACCTTGACCATCAGCGTCGAAGTCATTGCCCGCGAACCGGCCAATCGCCACCTGCGCCTGACCTGCATGTGCATCAACCAGAAAGGTGAAGTAGTCATTGAGGGTGAAGCCGAGGTGATCGCGCCGGCCGAGCGCATCGTGCGACCACGCGCGACCCTGCCTGAAGTGCGTCTTGGCGACAACGATGGCGTACGTCGGCTGCTCGATGCGGTCAGCGACCTGCCAGCTATCCGCTGTGCCGTCGTGCACCCTTGCGATCCGACCTCGCTCGGTGGCGCCATCGAAGCCCGCGATGCCGGTCTGATCGTGCCGGTACTGGTTGCGCCGAAGGCGAGAATCGAGGCGATTGCCGCGGAAGCCGGATTCGATCTCGGCGGAATCGAGATCGAGGACGTGCCGCACAGCCATGCCGCCGCCGCTCGCGGCGCTGAGCTGGCCAGGACCGGTCACGTCGATGCCTTGATGAAAGGCAGTCTGCATACCGATGAATTCATGAGCGCAATCATTGCCGCCGATGCCGGCTTGCGCACCGCAAGGCGGATTTCGCACTGCTATCTGATGCAAACGGCCGCCTATCCGCGCCCCTTCATCATCACCGACGCGGCGATCAACATCGCACCGGATCTCGCCGCCAAGGCTGACATCGTGCGCAATGCCATCGACCTCGCCCGCATCATCGGCGTGGAGGAACCGCGGGTGGCAATCCTCGCCGCAGTGGAGACGGTCAATCCGGGCATGTCGGTCACGCTGGATGCCGCGGCATTGTGCAAGATGGCTGATCGCGGCCAGATTGTCGGCGGCATTCTCGATGGCCCACTGGCCATGGACAACGCCATCTCGATCACCGCCGCGCGCATCAAGGGCATTGTCTCGCCGGTCGCCGGTTGTGCCGACGTGCTCGTCGTGCCGGATCTGGAAAGTGGCAACATGCTGGCCAAGCAACTTGAATTTCTTGGCGATGCGGCCAGTGCCGGCATCGTTCTCGGCGCGCGCGTTCCTATTATCCTGACCAGTCGCGCCGATTCCGCCGACACGCGCATTTCCTCGTGCGCGGTCGCCTTGCTGGTCGCCCGCCATTACCAGGTTTCCCCGCCATGAGTGACGCCGATGCCTGCGTGCTCGTGCTCAACGCAGGCTCATCGAGCCTGAAGTTCGCCCTCTACGACGTGGGCGCAGGGGAGCCAGCCCAGCAGGCGCGCTGGCGCGGCAAGATCGGAGGTATCGGCAGCAGCTCACCCGTCTGGACGGACAATTCGGATGCCGCGCCGGTCGCTCTTGTCCTTGACGCCGAGCGCCCGTTCCGCGCCGCATTGGAAGAAGTTCGCAATCGCATCCCGCTGCACGTCAAGGACGGCACGCTGCGCGGCGTCGCCCATCGGGTCGTGCATGGCGGCAGTCGCTATTTCGCCCCGACCCGGGTCGATCAGGTCGTGCTCGATGAGTTGCGCCGGCTGATTCCGTTGGCGCCCCTGCATCAGCCTTCGACGCTCGAAGGCATCGAATCCTTCTTCAGTTCCCATCCCGATGTGCCGCAGATCGCCTGTTTCGACACCGGCTTCCACCACGGCATGCCGATGGTCGAACAATTGCTGCCGCTACCGTATGACGCCTGGGAGCGCGGCCTGCGCCGCTACGGTTTCCATGGCTTGTCTTACGAGTATCAGTCGATTGCCCTGGTCCGCCGTCACGGCGATCTGGCCCGCGGCCGCACCCTGGTCGCGCACATCGGCAGTGGCGCCAGCCTGTGCGCCATGCGCAACCTGCGCAGTGTCGCCACGACCATGGGCTTCTCGGCGCTTGACGGCCTGATGATGGGGACACGCTGCGGCTCGCTGGATCCCGGCATCGTCCTTTCCCTGCTCGAAACCGGGCGCTTCTCGACGGCCCGCCTGGGCCAGCTGCTGTACAAGGAATCCGGCCTGCTCGGCGTCTCCGGAGAATCCTCCGACCCACGCCTGCTGCTGGCCATCGAAGACACCAACCCGCGCGCCAGGATCGCCCTGGACCTCTATGTGCACCGGATCGTGCGTGAGATCGGCGCCCTCGCCGCCGTACTCGGCGGCCTCGATCTGCTCGTCTTTACCGCCGGCATTGGCGAACATAACGCGATCATCCGCGAACGCATCTGCAGTGCCCTCGGCCTGTTCAACATTCATCTCGATGCCGCTGCCAACGCCAGCCACGCTGCGGTGATTTCCGCCGCCGACAGTGGCAGCGTGGTCGCGATCGAACCGACCGACGAGGAATGGGTTGCCGCCTTGCGTGCGATTGAGCTGATACGCAATTGAAGAACCCGGACGCCTCGATGCAGCGCAGGTTTTCATTCCACCGATTTGATCGTCGCGCGCGCCTGCATCCATGACCCAGCGTTTGCGTGTGCAAGCATCCGGCACGCATCCGTGAGCAGATAAAATTTGGCTCTCACCCCGTGCATGATCGGCAGGCCGATTCCTTCAGCCCATTCTCGTCGGCACGCCACGTGAGAAAAATGCCGTTGACATCAATCGCGCCTGAGCCTATTGACCCGTATCCAACTGATGACGACGGCTCCGAAGCAGCCTTCAGATTCAGGCGGAAGTTGAACAATCAATCGCTTGAAAACAAGAAGGCCGCGCCAAGTGCACCGTCACCGGCGCGGAGTTCCACTTCTCACAATCCGTCCGATAGTCGTAAAGAACAGTCCGAAGTGCTTGCCGATCTGCGCGTAGCTGTACTCGCCCGTGGCCCAGGCGGCGCGAATCGCCTCATTGCGATTCGGATGCTTTTTAGCAAGCGCCGCAAGCGTCGGTGGTGGCGGACGACGCTGCACCTTGGGAATGCTCAGATCATCCGGCCGTCCCGTTGCGCGTTTCTGCATGCGTTCGACAAATGCATCGTTGCCGAGAAAAACCTGCCGATTGAGATGCTTCCACGGGGAGTCGGCACCCACACCCGCGTACACGAATCGCTGAAAAGCCCGGAGCGCACTTGCGCGTCGCGAGCCGAATTGCGCGAGCAATCCATCGGTTTCAAGCCATTCCGGCGAATCGGCCGCACCGACCATCGCGGAGTAGCTGCTCCATGGCCATTCGCCCGGATCGCCAACCATTCCCGCTCGCACCGGATTGAGCGCGACATAGCGAGTCAGTTCTAGAAGGTAGCTATCGGCATCGACCAGGATCGCCTTGAAGCGCCCCTGGAAAAGGTGCCCGGTGCGCCGATGACGCCGATTGCTCCACTGCGTGAACACGCCATTGAGTTGACGCATGCCCTTGGACAGATTTCCATCGGGAGTGCCAATGATCAGATGATAGTGATTGCCCATCAGGCAATAGGCATGACATAGCCAATTGAACGTCGAAACGACCTCGCCAAGCAGCTCAAGAAAGCGCTCGCGATCCCCATCGTCCTCGAAGATCGTCTCACGACGATCTCCCCGCGCGGTCACGTGGTACAGCGCCCCGCCAAACTCTATCCGAACTGGTCGTGCCATCGCCCGAGTTTAACTCAGATGATGGTATGATGGTAGACCTGACCCCGAAGCCCCCTGACCCCGGAGCCCCCTGACCCCGGAGCCCCGAAGCTTCTACCCCGATTCTGCAGTCTGGCTCTTCAATCCATCGGGTTACCCTTGGCGACCGGCCCCCTCTGTCACGATAGTTGTCCGCTCTTCTGATACCTGCCCTGAGGGGGCGAGAGGAGCACAACCATGAGCCGTTACAGCCCCGAGTTCAAAGAACAGGTCGTCCGCAAAATGATGCCGCCGAACAATCAAAGCGTCGC
>NZ_DASSYD010000056.1:0-14423 GCF_035703485.1 Dokdonella sp.
GGTTGCTCTCCACCCCGCCTCTCAGCGACGCAGTTACCTTCAACTACGAGGCCTGTGGCTTGCCCCGACGCGGATTTACACCGCGCTGATACGACGCCCTCACGGGCGCACTCGCCCCTGCGCAGGCAGGGGCCCAGCGCCTTTTCGCATGAAGGCCGGCGTCGTTCATGGCCACTCATTCGGCCTTTGCAATGCGCTACGTGCCCGGTCAAAGCTGGGCGCGGTCAGACTCGCTCAGTGCTTGCCAAGAAAAGGGAACAACACATGGGGATGGCATCGTTCTCCAGTGATCTGAGATCTGAAAGTGACCCCGACGGATTTTCGGGCGTAAACTTCGCAATTGGCCGTATGAGCAGGATGGACATTCCAGTCTTTCTGGAATCGTGGCGTTTCCGTTCATCGTCCAATTTACTTCAGTCCAGGGAATCAACACTCATGGGGCACAGCCTGATTCGTTCATTTGTTCTTGCGGCGCTGGCCGCATGTGTCATGCCCACACATTCTGCGAACGCCGAGGTGCTGTGGAGCAGTCCGTGGACGTACTCGACTCCGATGCCGCTTCGCGCTACCGAAGGCGTGGACCTTTCATTCACCGCTAACGGCGGCGTCATCGTCGGCTCTATCGCCAATACCGGTTTTGACCGAGAAACCATCCGCGTCAATGCGAATGGAAGCGTCCAATGGACCTCCAGTCTTTACGGATACCGTAATGGATTTGATCAGAAGATTGGCACCGCAATTGAAATGGAAGATGGAGGCACAATCGTCACGCTCGGTTCGGATTGGCCTTATGTCAGTGGAGAAATCACAAGACTGGATACCTCGAGAAACTTGCTCTGGTCTCGCAGAGCGCTGGTCAACTCCATAGCGCGACTTGGCACCAGTCGCCTGGCCTACTCGCAATGCAACACGCTGTCCGTCGCCGACGTTCAAACCGGAAATGTTGTTTGGCAGCATGCCTTCGATCGCGACAAGAGCTGCACAGGTGACAGTGCTTCGGTTGTTGATTCCGACAACATCTATGCCTCGTTTGGCATTTCCACCGGCTTTTATGTCACCGGCTATCGCGTCATCAAGACCGACGCGGATGGCAACGTTGCATGGAACATCTCGGCTCAACTGGCGAAAGGTGGAAGCGTCGTTGCTGCAGGCGCTGGTGTGGTCTACCTTCAGACAGAAATGGACCTCCGGGCATTGAGCGAGGTGGATGGCTCCACACTCTGGAGCACACCGACTTTTCAGCACACCAAGGTTCTCTTGAGCAAGGATCCATCCTCAGATCCCATCATCCTTGACTACAATTCTATCCGCCGACTTTCCTCAAGCTCGGGTACCGAGATCTGGAACCTCGACCAGACTTCCTGCGGTTGCAGTAGTCCATCACTTATTGGCAATTCGTTGATCGCTTTGACTTCCCAAGGGCTCGGCCTGACCAAGCTTGACGCGACTACTGGCACCACAATCTGGTCAACCACCCTGCCAACCGAAGATGCGAATAGCCAACCGCTCACTTGGCAAGGTTTTGGCGGCCTGTTCAACAATCATTTGCTCGGCGTGGCGACAGCCTATGCGGGAGGCGCCACCACCGCGCATTTCCAGGGCATCGATTTCACTACTGGAGTCATGACGCCTGAAATGCCGTCACCACAAACCGATCAAGGCGTCTATGCATCAAGCCTTGCCGACGGCAATGATGTATTCAATGCGGCATATGGTTCCGACCAGAATGGCAAGACACTAAGACTACGGCGACTTGATGCGTTGACCGGCGCGCCCGCCTGGGAGAAATCCGTGCCTGCTCTTCCGGTGGAGGAAATATATTACTATCCTTCATTCTTCGATCAATGGCCATCTCTTATCGTCAATGACGATTCCATCGCAATATCCTATTCGGCGAGTTCCTACAGCTACATCACCCCTGGCTTGACCTATGTCACGCTTTTCGATCGCGCTACGGGAAATTTGCGCTGGAGCAAACTGCTGCAGGAACCGGGCCAGGCGTTGACTTACTCTTCACTTCCCGAGTTCGACAGCACAGGCAATGTCTTCATTGGCGTCGGCACCAATTTGCCCTGCGGTTTCAATGACTATTGCGGTCGCAAATTCATCTACAAGCTGGCCGCGCAAACCGGTGACGTGCAATGGCGCTTCGACAACACGGTACCGCCGACGCGATCGACTCAAGGAGCTGGGCAGGTCTTCCCGCAGGACTTCGAGGTATTCAACAATGACGTCGTCGTTGCCGGGGTGTTTTTTGGAAATGCCCACACGCTACTTCGTCTGTCAGGTGCGGACGCTTCACTAATGTGGTCCTCTGACTTGTTTTCAGGGGCCGGCTACAACTACGGTTTCTACCGTCAGGACGATCAGCACATCATTTTTTACGGTGCCGGCCAGAACGCCCGCGTTGACATCGGTGATGGCAGCGTACTTTGGACAATTACGCCTAGCCCTTCAACATGCACACAGGGCTGCAATGGCTACGATCAACTCGTTCTGCCGGACGGAGATTTGATTGCCGTCGGCGAAGGAGACTCCAAACCCTACGTTGCCAGATTGCACAATGACGGAAGTGGCAGCATAGATCGCTGGCAGCTCGATCCAAATGACCCTTCGCTTCGCTCCTCGGTGTCGTTTGTCCGCAAGACGCCATCTGGCAGGATCATGCTGCAAGGGCGCCGCTCATATCGTCGTTCGGTAGGCGCGCTTTCAATCCTGTTCGAGATTGATCCCACCAACGGAGCCGTGCTGAGCCAACAAGTTCTCCACCCCGGTGCAAACGACGCCACTTCCGACGTACTTTCGCCCATCGTTACGGAATTCACGCAAGACAACCAGATGTTGTTCAACGGCTTTCGTATATCGGAAACCAAGCCATGGACGTCTGGCGCGGGTTTGCTCGACACGACCATCTCCGAGCACGGAAACCTTCAGCTTTCGATCACTACTGATCGCAGGCATGTTGCTGAGGGACAGACACTTGGCTTCCAACTGCTCGCTACATATGCCGGCGATCAGCCGATTTCAGGCGCACATCTTTTCGCCGGAACCGCGCTACAGGGTGGAGTCCTCAATCTAACCTGCGATCTCCAGTCCGCCAGCAATTGCAACATCGATGACCGCTCAGGAAATATTGATGCAACGTTTGATATCCAACCCGGTGGCAGCGTGACCATTTCCGGTGAACTGACCGTCGTCGAGGAGAGCGAGTCCTACTACTTGTCGGGTACCGTCTCCGGGCCGGTCAGCCTGAGTGAATCAAACACGATCGACAATTTTTCGCGCGCAAACATTGTGCAACCCTTGTTCGCCAACGGATTTGAATCGCCGCTGCCCTGAGCGAAATTGATCGGCTTGGGAATGCCGATGTGGACGGGATGTGAGGCTTCGGAAGGAACCGGCCCTGGGAAACGCACACGCTCACATCTGCTTGAACAAATGCACGAAGCTGCGATTCACCGACAAGGTCTCGTTGCGATCTCTCAGATGAATCGTCGCGGTTTCGTTGTCGCCGCGAGCGACATGGCTGATCGAGTGCAGGTTGACGACGACGGCGCGATGAACCTGGGCGAAGCGCTCGGCATCGAGTTGATCGAGGAGTTCCTTGAGCGGCGTGCGGATCAGCGCGTCGCTCGACTTTCCATCGGCATCGCGCCAGGCGATGCGCGTGTACTTGTCGTCGGAACGCAGATAGTCAATTTCGTCGACTGCGATCAGGCGAATGGTCTGCCCCTCAATAGCAAACTCTGGCCGAATACGCGACTCGAATCCCGTCCCATTTCAATTTCATGCGTCATCGTCAATTGCTCCCCTTTGTCTGCCCGTGCGCCGTGCGATGACCTGTCGCGCGCCATCACGGCGGCAAGTTCGTCGTTGTCAGCAAGCAGTGTCCTCAGCCACGTGAGCGGCTGGAAGTCGGAGTGGGACGAATTGCGAATCCGGATGGGCGAGTGACGTCAGGGCGTGACGAGTGGCGAAACGGAATCAACGCTCATGTGGCGATGCGTTCGCCCGGTACGCTGCCAGCAACGTACGATCTGCCAATACCTCGGCAGGAACCAGATAGCGTGGCTCGCGACCCGCAGCGAGTTCGTTGCGAATATGCGTGGCGGAAATTTCGAGGGCGGAAACGCGAATATCGATAACCAAGCCGGCTGCGCTTTGCCGGAGCTCCGCCACGGACACGGCGCGACGATTGCGGGTTTGCTCGGCCAGCTCAGGTGATTCGGTGACTTCGTGTCCCGCTCGCGTGAGCACGCCGATATGGGCAAGCTCGAACAACGCCTGCCAGCGGTGCCAACTGGCCAGGCCGGAAAACGCATCGGCACCGACAAGCAGGACAACGGCTCGCTCAGGGCCGATCTCCTTGCGCAATTCGATCAGCGTGTCGACGGTGTAAGAGGGACCATCGCGTTTCAACTCCCGCTCGTCGAGCAACAATCGATCCTGGCCTTGCAAGGCCGCGCGCAGTATCGCCACACGCTGCCCGGCGCTGGCCACCGGCTGTGATCGATGAGGCGGCACGTTGGCCGGCATCATGTGCACGTCGGCGTTGAGAAATTCGGCGGCTTCCCAGGCCACGCGAAGATGACCGAGATGGACCGGATCGAAGGTGCCGCCGAGGATGGCGAGCGGCCGATTGTTCTGAGGACTCATCGCAGGCTTCGCGTGGCCATCAACGATCGGCACCGAGCAAATCGGCACCACGTCGCGGCATCGCAATCGCCATGATCAGGCGCTCGATCTCGCGCCAGACATCACCCGCGCCGCGCCCCTTGGCGATGCGATCAATGCGGCCCAGATGGACGATGCAGCGCTCCCAATGAGCAGCATCACCGGCCCTGAGTGCGCGCTTGAATCCAGTCTGCTTGGCATCCCAGATACGCTCGGTCTGGAATGCCTGGGCCAGTGTTCCGCTGGCGCTGGACAGGCGCAAAAGGACGCGCAATTGATTGAGCAGCCAGCCAAGCAGTGGTATCGCCTCGGCGCCCTCGGCGCGCAAGCCATCGACCATGCGCAGAGCGCGCGTGGCATCGCCGGCAATTGCTGCGTCAGTAAGACGAAAGGCATCAAAGCGTGCATCGTCGGCAACACTGGATTCGAGCGTGTCGACATCCAGCAAGGTGTTTCCAACGAGTAACGAGAGTTTGTCGATTTCCTGGGCAGCGGCGAGCAGATTGCCCTCGATTCGCTCGGCCAGCATTTCAATCGCATCCGGCGTCGCCTTGAGCCCTCGCGATTTCATCCGCGCGGAAATCCAGCGCGGTGTCTCTTCACGCTTGAGGGGCCAAATCGGCAAGGCCACACCGATTTTGTCGACCGCCTTGAACCACGCGCCCTCGTGCTTCTTGCTCCATTCCTGAGCGGTGATCATGAGCAGCGTATCGGGCGGCGGATCCGCACACCAGGCGCTGATCGCAGCCGATCCCTCCTTGCCTGGTTTGCCAGTCGGCATGCGCAGCTCGATCACGCGCCGCATCGAGAACAGCGACATCGCCGCACCCGACATGGTCAACTCGTTCCAGTCGAAACGATGATCGACATCGTGTATCTCACGCTCGGCATAACCAAGATCACGGGCACGGGCACGCAATTGGTCAGCGGCTTCCATCACCTGCAAGTGCTCGGAGCCGGCAATCAGCCAGGCCGGCTTGAGTTCATTGGCGCCGAGCAATCGCGGCAGATCGGTGAGTCGTACAGGCATGGGTGGATTGTACGAGAGTCGAACGCCGAATGACTTGCACGACGACACAAGCCGGGCAAATCAGCGACTTCGTAGCGGCAGGAAGCGCTCACAACAGCCCCCCCGGTCAATCGGGGAGGCTGTTGCATTGCTTCGAATCAACGCAGCTTGCGGCGAAGTCGACGACTGGCAAACACGCCGAGCAGCAGGATCATTCCCAGGAGACCGTATTGGTTCAAGGCGGGAATGCCCACGGCGATCGCGACAGTGGCGAAATCGGCGTCGTCTTCATCCTGGCCTTCGTTGTCGATGGCGTCGTCGACCGGCGGACCATCGTTGTAGGGATCGTCATCGGGATCCGAGTCAATGTCACGGATCGGATTGCCATTTTCGTCGTTGGCCTCGGAAATTTCGGCCATGTTGGTCACGACGCCGCCGAACGCCTGACGCAGCGTCATTCGAATCGGCAGGTCGATGCTTGTTCCCGGCGCCAATGGGCCCGCAATGGCGATCGTGGCCTGATTGGCAGACACCGATGTCCAGCTCGGATCATTCAGCACCAACTGCGGGGGAATCGTGTCGGTGACGGTGATGTTGGTGGCCGGGATCGAGCCCTGGTTGAACACGGTTATGACGAAGTCGACGTTGTCTCCGACCGCATGCAGGATCGACGATTGCCCCGGCGCCAGCGTTTTGCGCAAGGCCAGATCAAAATTGGTCAACAGACCGAAATCGACGCTGAGGTTGGAGTTGAAATCGGTGTCACCGTCATCAATCGGTTCACTCTTCGCGTCCAGCGTGACTGGCAGCGACCAGACGCTGGTGCCAATCAAGGTACCGTTGTCATCGTTGTCAATGTCGTTGTCCGGATCCGGCGCAGGCTCGTACGGACCGCTCGGCAGCCAACGACGACCGGTACCGGTTGATACCGTGTAGCGCGACGGCGCAACAACCTCGACAAGGTAGGTATCGGGCAGCAACGCACTGAACAGATAGTTGCCGTTGGCGTCGGTCACCGTGCTGTCGATGGATGGCCCATCCGGCGTGCCGTCATCGTTGGCATCGAGGTACAGGTTGACCGGAATGCCGGGAATGCCGGGTTCACCAGCGGTGACCAGACCATCGTTGTTCAGATCTTCCCAGACCAGGTTGCCGAGGCTCATCGCGCCGCCCGTGCTGTCGGCGACGTAGTCTTCCACTTCACCATCGCTGGCCACGCCGGTTGCCGCGCAACCGTCATCGGTGGACAGACGGAAACGTGCGTAGGGATTTGCCACGTTGCCGGCCGGGACGACGCCGAAGTCGAGGATCACCGAGCCGCCATTGGTGCCGGCCGGAACCGCAATCTGGGCGGTTTCATTCAGATCGCCGAAACTGCCGTTGCCGTTCCAGTCGATGAAACCGCACAACGTGGCCGGACTGGTCGTGGTATTGGTGACCGTGACTGGCGTCGTGGTCGGGCTGCCCTCGTTGTAAATCGGACGCAACTGCACGCCATCTTCATCGTCGCCCGCCACCGCGCAGGTGCCACTGGTGAATCCGCCAGCGCCAAGGTCATCGCCATCGGCACCGAGGCTCGGTTGTCCATCGGTCTCGGAATCGACGCAGGAGCCGATATGCAGTCCCGGGACGATGCCATGTGCCGGGCCGTTGTCGGCGAACAAGGTGTTGTAGTTGCCGGTTCCGCTGCCGGGCCCGCTATCGGGCAGGTCGCCGAAATCGTAACGGCGGAAGCTGACCGCATAGTCCTCCACCTCACCATCCGGCTCGGCACCGGCAGCCGAGCAAGGCGTGCCCGCCGTGCTCAGGCGGAAGCGTGCGTAAGAGGTGGCTGGCGAACCGGGTTCGACCGGGCCGAAGCTCAGCGAAACCTGCGCATTATTGCTGCCATTCGGCACTGGCTGAGTCGCGCTCTCACCCGGATCGGCGAAATCGCCATCACCGTTGAGATCAATGAAACCGCAGACCCGTGCTGCGCTGCCAGTCAGATTGGTCGCGTTGACGCGGACCGAATGCAGGCCCAACTGGATGTCGTCGAGATCGGCAACAACCACGCCGTCTTCGTCGTCGGTTCCGGCCAGGTCATCGCCATCGGCATTGGTGGTCGGCTGGCCATCGGCTTCATTGTCGACACCGGCGCCCATGAACAGGCCCGGCACGATGTCGTGCTGGGGTCCGCCATCGGCAATCAGGGTTTGATAGTTGCCGTTGCCGGTTCCCGGACCGGTATCGGGCAAGTCGCCCAAGTCAATGCGGCGCACGCTGACCATGTAGTCCTCGACCTCGCCATTGCTGGCCACACCGGCGACTGCGCAAGAACCCGCTGTATCGGTGCTGAGGCGGAAACGGGCGAAGGTCGGGCCGCTTGGCGTCGTCAACGGCTTGGTATACGGCAACTGGAACGTCACGTTGTTGCTGCCGCTCGGCACCAGCACCGAACTGATTTCGATGCCCGGAATGAAGCTGCCGTCCTGGTCGAAATCAATGAAGCCGCAGATGCGCGCATCGACTCCGGTCAGGTTGGTCGCCGTGACATTGACCGAACCGGGCTGGCCGACCACGAAGGCCAGGCTCGCGACATCGACACCATCTTCGTCGTCGCTGGTCTGCACATCATCGCCAGTCGCCGTCGCATTGGGCTGACCGTCTACTTCGGCATCAACGAGGCTGCCCATGAACAGGCCGGCGATGATCGGATGCAGCGCACCGCCATCGGCAAGCAGGGTCTGATAATTGCCGGTTCCGGTTCCCGCGCCGGTATCCGGCAAGTCACCAAGATCGGTGGTTACCGCCGTGAACGCATAGTCCTCGACTTCGCCATCCACGGCAGGACCGTCGGCAGAACAAGTCGCTGAGGTGCTCAGGCGGAAGCGTGCATACCCTGCCGCCACCGTGCCCGGAGGCGCGACGCCAAAGCTGAGCGGGAAGCTCACGTTGTTGCTGCCATTCGGAACCGACACCGATGCCGCTTCGCTGGCATCGGCGAAATCACCATCACCATTGAGATCGATGAATCCACACAGGGTCGCCGGACTGCCCACGGTATTGGTGGCGAGCACGGAAACATTGACCGGCGCTCCGGTGAAGAAGGCAAGGGACGCCGGATCGACCGCGTCCTCGTCGTCATTGGCCACCGCGCAGGTGCCGTTGGTCAACGTGCCGGCGCCCAGATCATCGCCGGTCGCCAGCGCGTTGGGCTGACCATCGACTTCCGCATCGACGCAGGCACCGAGGCGCAGGCCCGGGCGCAGAACGTGACGCGGCCCGTTGTTGGCGAGCAGGGTTTCGTAGTTGCCGGCTCCGATGCCAGCGGCGGTATCCGGCAAGTCACCGAAATCGACTGCGTCCAGTACCTCGGCCACGTAGTCCTCGACCTCGCCATCACTGGCCGGGCCAATCGGCGAGCAGGCCGCGCCGACATCGGAGCTGATGCGGAATCGCGCATAGGTCGACCCGGTGAAGCCGGCCGGCACCGTGCCAAAGGCGAGCGTCGCCGTGCCGCTGCCATTGTCGACATCGAGCGTGGCGGATTCACCAGCGCCGAAGCTGCCGTCACCGTTGTAATCGATGAAGCCGCAAATGCGCGCCGAAGCAGCGCCCGGGTTCGGATTGTTGTAGTTGACCCGGACATTGCCCGGAGCGCCAATAAAATGGGTCAGGTCGGCGACCGTCACGCCATCCTCGTCATCCGTGCCGCTGTTGTCGTCGCCATCGGCAGCAACGCTGGGCTGACCGTCCACTTCGGCATCAACCGCTGCACCGAGACGCAGCGCATTGATCAGCGGATGGACCGGTCCATTGCTGGCAATCAGAGTGCCGAAACTGTCCGGCAGATCGCCCAAATCAACGGGCTGGACGAAACCGAAATCGACGCTGTAGTTCGAGGCTGAATCCGGAAACACCGTATTGCCGTCGTTGTCATCATCGACACCGCCGACACGCAGGCGCTCATTGGTCGGTTCGTTGGCGCCAGGCGGCGTACCCGTGACCGGGCCCAGCGAGATCAAGCCCGAAGCAATCGAGTTCGGGGTATTGCCGCAGACGGTGACCCCGAGCAGCGCTCCGTTGCTGTTGTTGTCGACATCGAGATTCGGATCGGTTTCCACCGGTACGGTCGGGAACAACCCATTCAACGCAAGCTGTGCCGGCGTGTTGGCGATGGCGACGTAGTAGTCATTGCCGGCAAGCAGATCGGTAAAGGCGTACTTGCCGGGATTGCCGGCCAGCGTCGCTGTCGTCGTCGTCGACACCAGGCTATCGCCTGCACTCGGACCAGGTGTGGCATCGGTATCACGGCACAGCAGTACGCTGACGCCGTCGATACCCGGCTCACCCGCATCGGCCAGACCATTGTTGCGCTGGGTCGGATTGCCGGCACCATCATCGCGCCAGACCAGATTGCCGAGGCGATAGCGCTCGGGCAGGATCACGCCGACCTTCGGTGGCTCGGCGGTCGGCAACAAGTCGGCGGCAACGGTCGCGTTGTCCTGGAATACACGATGGGCAAACGAGTTCCAGCTCGGATTGAATACCGCGTTGTTGCCGCGGATGTTCGGCGCAGTACCGCCGACATAGCTAGGCGGAGCTCCGGTTGCCGGCGCGCGCATCGGCACGTCGACTTCGATGTAGGTGCCCGGCACCCAGTCGGTACTTGCCGCTGGCGTGGTCAGCGTCGAGAACGCGCGGATGCGGAAGCCGGTTGCCAGCGACGCAGGTACGGGGGGCGTGCTTGTCCACACACCATGCGTGCAACCACTCGGGAAAGAGTCTTCGATTGCCGCGGTTCCTGCTTGCGCGGGCGTGTAGTTGGCCGTACGCACCTGGCCACGACAGAAATTGGCGGTCGTCGTGTATTCGATCTCGACGGCTGCGGCACTCGCGTAGGCGACCGGATCGAGGCCCGGGTTGACCAACTGGATCAACGGCGGCACGACAACATTGGCGCTCAGCGGGCCATTCAGGGTCGGTGCCCAACGGCTCAGGCGCGGCGTGGTGATCAGCGGACCACCGACACCGGTGTCGCCAACGAACGGGATCGTGTCATAGACGACGTATTCCTCAAGCAGGCGGTTGCCGGCATTGGCCAGGCGCAAGCGGTAGCGGAACGCGTCGCCATGATCGGTCCGCGCAACACAGGGATAGCGCGTGAAGTTCGACGCCGGGCCACCGAAGGTGCTGGCGTAATCCGGGCAGCTCGAATTGTTGGTGGCAACGCTGGCCTGGCTCGGATCACCGACCACGGCCAGCGCCGGATCGCCTTCGACCCATTTCTCGCCGCCGAGGATGAACGCTTCGGAGACGCGGAAATTCGCGCTAGCCGGGCACATCAGATCGACCGTGGAGCCATCGTTGTCGAGGTCGTTGACGTCGGCAAACGGCGCGCTGTTGTTGGGACAGGTAAACGCGCCCGACGGACCCGGATCAAGAAACACCGCCATGTCGTTTACATACGGTGTGGCCGGCGCAAGATTGGCGGGCACACCTTCGCGAACGCGAGCGCGAATGACCACCTGCGGGCCACTGCTTCCGGTCGGGAAACTGCCGGTAAACGCAACGCGCACGAGGGTACGACCCGGCGTGCCGTAGTCCGGCGTAACCTGCAGTACACCACCGCCCGGCGTCGTGCTGACCAGGCTGACGAACTCCAGTTGAATCGGCAACCAATCGGAGATGACCGGATTGACGATCGGTGCGGTGCTGTCGCCGTTGACATGGTTCGCAGTCAGGGTGAAATCGATGGTCGCCCCGGGCGCGGCGATGCTCGGACTGGCGGACTTGCCGGCACGCACCGATGGCGTGCCTTCTTCAACGCGCACATTGGCGCAACGCACCGACGGCGATGCCGGACCGCCGGTGAAATCAACATAAGTGCAGTTTTCGATCGCCGAAGGCACGATCACCGGCGGACTCGCGCCGACGTTGTAGCGGACCTGTGGCGAGGTGGTAAAGGCGAAGTTGCGTGGCGTTGCCGGGCCGTTGGCACCAAGATCGGCAAACACCCAGCGCATGCAGGTCGCGGTAGCCGGAATATCTCCCGGCACGTTGTAGGTGATTGATCCACCCGGACTGGCCATGTTGCTGGCCAACGCCGTGCTCGCGGAGAAGTCGCAATAGTTGCCGGCGAGCAAGGGCAGGGTCGTGTATTCGATCGTTGCGCGCATATCGCTGCTGACATTGCCGTCAGCCGGCGAATTCCAGCGCCCGCTGCTTACCGAGGCAAACGTGATGCCGGCAGGCAACGCTCCGAACGCCTGCGGAAAGCGTTCGATCACGGTGAAGTTCGGTACGCGTGTATTGGCGTTGCTGGTGTTGGCGGTAATGCTGAAGATGATCGGATTGCCGGTACCCGGTGCGACGTCGGGCGCACTCTTGTTCGACGTCCCGTTCGGTGTCGCAGCACCGATCGTGTCGTTGCGCGTGCCCGGACCAATATTGCCCGGTCCGCCAACCGCGGGAACGATGGTCGCACTGGCCGCGTTGTTGATCGTAGTCCCTACCGGAAGGCCGGTCGGATAGCGCACGACGAGGGTGCGATCGGCACAGGCCGTGCCGGTATGCAGACCCTGCAAGCCGGTCGGCGGCGGTGTGCTGTCATCGAGATTCCAGGTGACGGTTACCGGAGGCCCCGCGACGACCACGCCGCCGTCGCTGTTTTCGACACTGGCTGGAGTCAGCCCCGGCACATTCGGCAAGGTATCGATCAGCGTCGCACTGGTCAGCGGCATATTGCCGTTGGCCGAGGTCGAGCAGATGCGCACGCGGTAGGTCACTGCTTCGCCGGCGGCGACCGGCAAAGATGTCGCCGGATCGAGTCGCTGCTTCCTGACAACGTATTGCGGCAGCGGCCCGTTGACACTGATCGGCGCGGATTCCGCGTAGGCGCAATCGGCGCTGTCGGCTGGCAGCGGTGGCCTCGGCCCGCCAACCACGATATTTTGCGGCGGTGCCGGACAGACCGTGGCATTGATGCCAGCAACCGCCCGGTTGACGACATCGGTCACGGCGACGGTTATCGACGGAATGATGCGCAGATCGACATCCAGCGAGAAACTCTCGCCACCGGCGTAGGCGTTGCGCACCAGAACCAGGGTATTGCTGCCCGGCGTGCAGGTGATCGTGTTGAAGAACCCCGAGGTCGGGCAATTGGCCACGACCAGTTCGGCGGGGAAGGCATCCTCGATGCGCAAGGTTCCGCAACCGGAAACCAGATTGTTGCAGGAACCCTGCAATCGATAGGTGACCGTCTCGTTGGTGTCGTAAGGACCGGCGTTGCCGAGCCGGGTCTTTGTGAAGGTCTGCTGCGCCATGGCGCTGCCTGCCATCACGATCAAAAGCGTCGTGATCACCCACTTGATCAAGTTGTGCACAATATCCCCTGGAAATCCGGACAATGAAACTGTTGTTGGGAAGCACCCCTGCTCGCAAAAATCACGCCAGACGCGGCGATGGAATGCCGCGTGGTTGAAATTGCTGATGCGGTGAGCCCCTGCTTGCGTAAACGGCGAAGCCCGATCCTTCCCCGATGGATGGGGAAAGCAGATCGTCACATCGAGAGTAGTCCGGATCGCCTTGCTCCGGCCACGAAATTGACGCGTCGTGACGATCTTTGACCTTGGCGCGCTGACATGACGGCTGCGGGCAGGGCTTGAATTCCACGTGACGTGGCGTACACGGCATGCGCATGTGAAGACGATGCATCGCCTCGCAGCCATGCGGGACAAATGTTTTTTTCTCTTATTTTCGTGGTGAAGACGGCGTGGCCACGACATCGATGAAGACATCCACGCGCAAGCCGATGGGCAAGGCCGGATGGCCTTCAAGCAGGATCAATGCTTCAAGGATCTTGGCATCCTGCTTTTCGGCCGGATCATCCGAGCTCGAATTTCGCCGTCCCATGCGCTGGCTGACATGGATCACCTTGCCCGGAAAATGCTGGCCGGCATAGGCATCGCTGCGCATCTCGGCCGTCTGGCCCACGCGGACGCGGGCGATATCGAGCTCGTCAATATCCGCGCGCACGTGCAACTGGCTGATATCGCCAATGCGTGCCAGCGGCAGCGGTGACAGCGCCACTGCCGTTTCACCCTCGCGCAGATCGCGCTTGAGCACGACGCCATCGATCGGCGAGCGAATCTGCGACTTGCCGAACTGCGCTTTGGCACGATCACGCATGGCATTTGCGGCAGCCAGGCGTGCTTCGGCAGCGCGGATATCCTCGACCCGCGCACCGATCCGCAACAACTTGAGTGCGGCAGCTGCGCGCTCGCGTTCCGCCCTGGCCATTTCCAGTTCGGCTTGCGTCTGATCCCAGTGTGCCTGGCTGATCAATTTGCGTTGCAGCAGCGGCTGGTCGCGCGATCGCGCCGCCTCGGCCAGATGCTCGGCGGATTCGGCCGCAGCAAGTCCGGCAACGGCCTGGGCGATTTCCTCGGCGCGCGCACCGTGGCGCAAACGCTCCAGCTCGGCCTGGCGCAGATCCACCTCGGCAGCGGCGGCCGCCATGTCTGCGCGCAGATCGGCATTCTCGATCTCGGCAATCAGCTGGCCGGCGCTGACCTTGTCGCCTTCCTCGATCTCGACCCTGGCCAGGCGACCGGAAATTTGCGGAATGATCACGCGCTCCTCGCTGACCGGCTCGACCAGACCACCGGCCGCAATCCGCGACAAGTCCAACGCGGGGCTTTTCGTGGATGCCGGATCTGATGGCTCGGCACTGCATGCGCCAAGCACGACCGAGACC
>NZ_DASSYD010000034.1:0-6467 GCF_035703485.1 Dokdonella sp.
GGCAACCAGCCTTCACTTCGCCACGCAGCACGACCGGCGAACCTTCTGAATGCCATGACGGTTGGGCCACTTGATCAGCGTTGCCCTAACCCGGGTTGCCGTCGCGCAGCTCCTCGCCTTTCCATTCAGCTTTTCCTTGTACGACAAGCCGGTCGAGGCGCGACCAGGCCCGTGCCATTTCCGTAGAATCCACCTCCCGTTGTCCTGACCGAGTCTTTGTATGCCGCTTTCAAAACCCCCCTTGAGTCTTGTTCCCACATTGATCTTCTCCTCGCGCTGGCTGCAGTTGCCGTTGTATCTCGGCCTGATTGTTGCCCAGGGTGTCTATGTCGTTCTGTTCATCAAGGAGCTGGTGCATCTGATCCTGCACGCGACCTCATTCGGCGAGCAGCAGATCATGCTGATCGTGCTCGGTCTCATTGATGTGGTGATGATTTCGAACCTGTTGATCATGGTCATCGTCGGCGGTTACGAGACCTTTGTTTCGCGACTCGGCCTGCAAGGCCACCCGGATCAGCCGGAGTGGCTGAGCCATGTCAATGCTTCGGTGCTCAAGGTCAAGCTGGCCATGGCCATCATCGGCATCTCCTCGATCCATCTGCTCAAGACTTTCATCGCTGCCGGCACTCTGGAAGGATTGCCGTTCTGCAAGGGTGACGCTTTGGTCAGCGCGGCCCAGGCGGCGATCAATGGCACTTTGCAAACCTGCTCGACCCTGACCGCCCAGGGGGTCATGTGGCAGACCATCATCCATTGTGTCTTCATACTATCGGCCATCGGCATTGCCTATACCGACCGCCTCATGCAGTCGATTCCACGCGGCAAGCCCGCTGGCGCGCATTGAGGGCTTGTCTGCCGGATCGGCCGTTTAGCGTCAATGCAGCCAGCAATCGCCATGCTTTCGACTCCATCGAACCAGCAAGGGGAAACAAAGTATGCGTATGGGACTGATTATTGCGGGAATTCTGCTGATAGCCATCGGCGCGGCCGCGTTCACCGGCAATCTCAATTTCACCGAGAACAAGGAAGTGCTCAAAGTGGGCGAATTTTCCGCCACGGTGAAGCAGGAGAAGACCGTGCCACAGTGGCTCGGTGGAGCCGGCGCTCTGCTCGGACTCGGCCTGGTTGTCGCCGGAGCGATGCGCAAGCGCTGAAACCGCCGACACTGATTGATGCATCAAGCGGGATCGTCGGCAACGGCGATCCCGCGATTCGTTTCGGCATCGGTTAATCTGGCGCGATGGATGTCTCTCACTTGCTGGATGACCTCAATCCGGCCCAACGCGAAGCGGTCACGGCGTCACGCGGACACTATCTGGTGCTCGCCGGCGCAGGCTCAGGCAAAACCCGCGTTCTTACCCATCGCATCGGTTGGCTGCTTGAAGTCGATCGGGTGTCGCCGTGGTCGATTCTGGCCGTCACTTTCACCAACAAGGCCGCCGCCGAGATGCGCGCGCGGACCCAGAATCTGGTCGGTGATGGGCCACGTGGCCTGACCATTGGCACCTTCCACGGTATTGCGCACCGCTTGCTGCGTCGGCACTGGCGTGAGGCGCGTCTGCCGGAAACCTTCCAGATTCTCGATTCCGACGATCAACACCGCCTGATCAAACGCACCATTCAGGGCCTCGGCATCGACGAGGCGCGGTTTCCGCCGCGTCAGGCGATGTGGTTCATCAACTCGGCCAAGGATGAAGGCAAGCGACCCGAAGCCATCGACGCCGCCGGCAATCCGCTGGCCGGCACGATGATCGATATCTATGTCGCCTACGAACGCGCCTGCCAACGTGCCGGTCTGGTCGATTTCGCCGAGCTGCTGCTGCGCGCGCATGAGTTGTGGCTGCATGACGATGCCTTGCTCGGCCACTATCGCGAGCGCTATCAACACTTGCTGATCGACGAATTCCAGGACACCAATACCCTGCAATACGCGTGGATTCGGGTACTGGCCGGAAACACCGGCCAGGTATTCGTGGTCGGCGATGATGATCAGGCGATCTACGGCTGGCGTGGCGCGCGGGTCGAGAACGTGCAACATTTCCTGCGCGATTTTCCGAACGCGAAGACGATCCGCCTCGAACAGAACTATCGCTCGACTGCGAACATCCTCGGCGCGGCGAATGCGGTGATCGCGCACAACCCGAGTCGCCTCGGCAAGCAATTGTGGACGGCCGACGGCAGCGGCGATCCGATCGAGGTCTACGCCGCCTACAACGAACAGGATGAAGCACGCTTCGTCATCGAACGCATCCGCGAGTACATTCGCGATCACCGTGCGACCGATGTCGCCATCCTCTATCGCTCGAACGCGCAATCACGAAATTTCGAGGAACAACTGGTCCAGCACCAGATCGCCTATCGCGTCTATGGCGGCCAGCGCTTCTTCGATCGCGCCGAAATCAAGGATGCGCTGGCCTATCTGCGCCTGCTTGCAAACCGTCATGACGATGCCGCGTTCGAGCGCGTGGTCAATACACCGACGCGCGGAATCGGCGGGCGCACGATCGATCTGGTGCGTGCGCGTGCACGCCGCGAAGACACCTCGATGTGGGAAGCAGTGCTCGCCGAGTTGACCGACAGCACCCTGACCGGTCGGGCCAGGAACGCATTGCGCGGATTCCTGCAATTGATTGATGAAATGGCCCGCGATTGCCTGGTTGCGCCAGTCAGACATCAAGACGCAGGCCGGGATGATAGTGAGGGAGGGCGGGTGATGAGCGACGACAGCGCTGACGAAGCGCGCAATGTCGTCATTGATGAGCCATTGGCGCTGGCCGAGCAAATGGACCATGTCATCGTCCATACCGGCCTGCGTGATCATCACGAGAAAGACAAGAGCAGTGCCGAATCGCGGTTGGAGAACCTCGGCGAACTGGTCAACGTGGCCAGTCGCTTCGAGCGCACCCCCGAGGATATCGAAGCCGGCCTCTCCGATCTTTCCGCCTTTCTCTCGCATGCCGCGCTGGAGGCCGGTGAGGCGCAGGCCGAAGCCGGCCAGGAGTGCGTGCAACTGATGACGATGCACTCGGCCAAGGGCCTTGAGTTTCCGCTGGTCTTCATCGTCGGACTTGAGGAAGGGCTATTCCCGAACAACAAATCGGTCGAGGAACCGGGTCGGCTCGAAGAAGAGCGCCGTCTTGCCTATGTCGGCATCACTCGTGCTCGCGAACAGCTGATTCTTTGCTATGCCGAAACCCGACGCATCTACGGCATGGAGATGTATGGACGTCCATCCCGTTTCCTCAACGAGATTCCACGCGAGCTGCTGCACGAGATCCGCCCACGCGTCCAGGTCAGTCGTCCATCGCGCGAAACCGGCCACGCCTCGTTGGCGGGAGAGCCGCGCAGCTTCAAGCTCGGACAACGGGTCATTCACGCCAGTTTCGGCGAAGGCGTCGTCGTTGACTTCGAAGGCACGGGCGCGCATACGCGAATCCAGGTCAACTTCGAGAATGCCGGGCAGAAATGGCTGGTGCTGGCGTTCGCCAAGCTGAGTGAGGTCAGTTAGCGGGGAGCGGCAAGCGGTGAGCGGGAAGAGCCATTCAGGCAAATTTGATCGAGTCGCGAAAACGTGGGAAACCTCTGGCAACATGGAAACACATTTCTTGGAGCCCGTTCACGGGCGATCGTTTACTCTGCATCGCGGAAAAAGCATCGCGCCTGAAAGACGCTCCCACAGGTTAGCGACGAAACTGCGTTCCGCTTCTTCCTATTTCCCACTCCCGACTCCCGGCCCCAAATGATCGCCAACATTCCCATTCCCCTCGCCCTCACCGGCATCGTTGTCCTTGGCGTTCTCGCGCAATGGATTGCCTGGCGCGTGCGCCTGCCGGCAATTGTGTTGTTGCTCGCGGTCGGCATCATCGTCGGGCCGGTCCTGCAAGTGCTGGAGCCGGACAAGGTGTTCGGCGAGCTGTTGTTTCCGCTGACCTCGTTGTCAGTCGCGATCATCCTGTTCGAAGGCAGCCTGACTCTGCGCTTCCGCGAGATTCACGGCTTGCGCGGGCCAATCCTCAACCTGGTCACGCTCGGTGCGGCAATCAATATTTTCGTCCTGACCGCGGCGGCCTGGTATTTCCTCGAAGCGCCGATTGGCGTCGCCCTGCTCATCGGCACGATCGGCTGCGTCACCGGCCCGACCGTGGTTTCACCGATGTTGCGTGCGATCCGGCCAAAGCCGGTGATCGACAAGGTGTTGCGCTGGGAGGGCATCATCATCGATCCGATCGGCGCAATGCTTGCGGTCATCGCGCTCGAGTTCGCGATGAAGGGCGGCGACAACGGCACCTGGTGGGTGCTTGGCAAGCTGATTTTGTCCGGCAGCCTGATCGGCGCCTTCGGCGCGCTGTTGCTCGGCGGTCTGCTCAAGCGCCATCTAGTGCCGTGGTATCTGCGCAACGTGGTCACCCTTGCAGTACTGTTCATGGCGTTCACGGCGAGCAACACGATCGCCCATGAGGCGGGCCTGCTCGCGGTCACCGTGATGGGCGTGATGCTGGCCAACACGCGCGGCCTCGACATGGACGATGTGCTCAATTTCAAGGAGAGCCTGACTGTCCTGCTTGTCTCGCTGCTCTTCATCATTCTTGCTGCACGTCTGGATCTCGGCAGTTTCCAGGCGCTCGGCTGGGGCTTCCCGTTGTTTCTGTTCGCGGTGTTCTTCATCGCCCGGCCGATGGCCGTGTTCGCCAGCGCCACGGGTTCGAAACTGACCATGCGCGAGCGCGGCCTGATCGCCTGGATCGGGCCACGCGGTATCGTCGCAGCCGCAGTCGCCTCGTTGTTCGCCCTGCGTCTGGAGGCAGATGGTGTTCCCGGTGGCGAGCTGCTGGTGCCGGCAATTTTCAGCATCATCATTGCCAGTGTTCTTGTGCAGAGTTTCACCGCACGCCGACTGGCCCTGCGCTGGAAACTCGCCGAGGAGCAACCGCTCGGCGTGATCATCGTCGGCTCCGGTCTGGTTCCGGTGACGATTGGCCAGTCCCTGAAAAAAGCCGGCTATGACGTGACCCTTGCCGACAGCAATTGGGATGCGCTCAAACGCGCGCGCATGGCCGATCTGAAAACCTATTTCGGCAGCGTGGTCTCGGATCACGCCGAACACCATCTCGATACCACCGGCGTCGCGCGCCTGCTCGCGATGAGCAATCGCCCGGGCCAGAACACACTGGCCTGCCTGCATTTCCGTTCTGAACTCGGTACCGATGGCGTGTTCGCCCTGCGCACCAGCGAAGACCGCGACAAGGCCAAGCTCACGCTGACCGGCAGCCTCAAGATTCCGTGGCTGTTCGATGACCGCCTCGATGATGTCACGCTTGAAAAGGCCATTGAAAGCGGCGCCGTAATCAAGACCAGCAAGCTCAAGGACAACTACACCCTCGCCGATCTGAAGCAGCGCAGCGAAGGCCTCGCGATCCCGCTATTCGCCATCGATCCGAAGCGGCGCCTGGTTCCGTTCACCTCGAACTCGGAGCCCTCGGTGAAGAGCGGCTGGGAGATCATGGCCTTGCAGATGAAGCCGGAACACCCGATCAGTGTCGATGCCAAGACTCCGCTGCCTGAGCCGGATCTGCCCGACTGATCAGCTGAAACAAATGGTTCAGCTGACTGGCCATAGACTGACGGGATCCGGCGCGTGGACCGCATCCACGCATCGATGAGGAGAAAGCCATGTCGGAAGACGCCGCCAAGACAGCCGCCGAGCATCTCGCTGATACGCTTGCCCAGCTCAAGGAAATGCGCCACTACTCGAAATCCAACGTCGAAAATCTGACCGCGTCATGGATCCTTTTCGAGGGCGAACTCAAGAGCCTCAAGCAAACCGGAAAATTCGAAGACCTCATGAACCGGCAAAGCCAGTTCTACGACGCGCTCGAAGAAACCATCGAATCCCTGGAAAAGCAGCACCAGGAAATGACAGCCGTACCGGAAGCGTAGCAATCGGCGCCAGTAACCCTGCACAAGTCGCCCGAACAATGGTTGCATCGGGCGACTTGAATATGCCGTCTCAGTTTTGTCGGCTTGGTGCCAGTCTCAGGTAACTGAGGCGAAAGGCCGCTTCCGACCCGAAGCGGTCGTTCGCTCTGTAACCACGCTCTCGATTGCCGCTGGATAGTGACCTATTAATGTGTCAATACAAGACGCGACCCCAGTTCGCGCAATGAATCGAAACACTCGAACGGTAAAGGCGCTGAATCTGGTAGCGTTCGTCTTGGCTCAGGTGCGTATATCGCATGTGCAACTCCACTTGCCGGTGAGGTTGCGCAGGCTAACGCACCTGGGCCACTTCACTGCGTTGGGTGTTGCACTTCGAAGTTGAACTCACCGTGCAGCGCAACAACAGCATTGCCCGCAACCACGGAAAAGACGACAAATAGAACAATAAAAGCTGCCTGGAGATTCGGAATGGCTGCGAACGCCTCCAGAGCTTTTTCTAATGGTTGCGAGGCGCTTTGCATGGGGCACAA